>NZ_JBSFXG010000067.1:0-26664 GCF_053595235.1 Streptomyces sp. NPDC002520
AGGCCGTGGGCGATGGCGGGGTTGATGGTCAGCTTGGCCATGTAGCGCAGGACGCGGGCGTTGTCGTCGCCGTCGCCGTCGCCGTCCATCGGGCCGAGCTCGGCCTTCATCTTGAAGGGCTTGCGTGGTCGGCGTTGCCGGTGGACTACCAGCGCATCCTCACCGCACTCGCGGACCATGCCCGGCTCGGGCAGGGGCCGATGACCTGCCAGGAGATGGCCGCTTTGTTCGGCATGGACGTGGTTCCGGCGCGAGTGGAGGCGCTGAGGTCGAAGGCGAAACGTCTGGTCGCGCGCGGCTGGCCGGCCGAGCCGGCACCGGGCCGGTTCACGCCCGCCCGCGGGGTGAGCGGGCCAGGCGGCGGGTCATGAACAGGGTCATCGACCAGTAGATCATCGCCTCGGCGCTGGTGGTGCGGCGTTCGAAGTCCCGCGCCAGGCGGCGACTTCGCATCAGGTGGGCGAAGAGGCGCTCGACGATCCACCGCTTGGGCAGCACCACGAACCCCTTCTGGTCGTCGCTGCGTTTGACGATCGCCAGGACCAGGGTGAACGCGGCCAGGCAGTGCTCGACGAGGCTGCCGGTATAGCCGCCGTCGGCCCGGACGAGGGCCAGGCGATGGTGCGCATCGGCGACTTGGTGCAGCAGCACCTGGGCGGCGGTGCGGTCGCCGACATCCGCGGCGGTGACCATGACGCCGAGCAGCAGGCCGAGGGTGTCGACCACGACGTGCCGCTTGCGCCCGTTGATGTTCGTGCCGCCGTCGAAGCCGCGGCGGTCGGCGCCGACGACGGCGTCCGCCTTGACGGACTGCGAGTCGATCACGCCCGCTGTCGGCTCTGCGTCCCGGCCCAGCCGCTCGTGGACCTGCGCGCGCAGCCGGTCATGGAACTCCTTGACCAGGGCGTGGTCGCGCCAGCGGCGGAAGAAGGCATACGCCCGGTCCCACTGCGGGAAGTCGGCCGGCATCGCCCGCCACTTGATCCCGTTGTCCACGAGATACCGGACCGCGTCCAGCAGCGCGCGGTGGCAATACCCTTCCGGCCGGCCGCCTCGCCCGCGCATCCAGCCCGGCACCGGCAGCAGCGGCCGGACCTCAGCCCACTCCCCGTCCGTCATGTCCGACGGGTACCGGCGCTGCCGAGGATCCGCGACCGCTCGTCACCCGGCTGACCCGAGCAAGGCCAGGAATCAGGCTCCGGCGATGGTCCGGCCCGGCATCGGCTCCGCGAGCGCGGCCCGCCAGTCCGGCGCGCCGAAGGGGTCGGCGAAGTACTGCGTCTCGTGCACCACGTGCTGGTCAGCGAATTCCATGATGCTCACCGAGTACGAAGGCACACCGTCGTAGGTGATGAGGCATTCGCTCACCCACAGATTCACATGGCCAGTGATCCGCTGGACGGTGAAGTGTCGGTCGGCCGGGTGCCCGCCGCGTTGCGCCGAGATCGCCGCTCGGCCCCGGAAACGCTCGCCTGACTGCGGGTAGTCCAGGATCGCGTCCGTGGCGTAGATGGCGTGCTCGGCTTCGATGTCCCCTCGTTCCGAGGCCCGCCAATGCTCCTCGACCGCGGCCCTGGTCCGGGAGTCAGCATCCATGGCACCGCCCTTCCCTAGCGGTGACAGCCTAGGCGCTCCAGGTCGCAGCCGACCCGGGGCCAGCCGGGCCTGGGCAGCCAGGTCCTCCCTTTGGCCGGATCGGCGGGCGGCAGCCGTCCACCGTGGCAACGGTCGGCGGAGGCCATCGCCGAGGTGACCAGCCTGCTCGCGCCGGGAGACGCGCGGCGCTGAGCGGGCGTGAGGTTCGGGCGCTGCCCTCGGGTGTGCCGACCGGGGTTCTCTTGCGACGGAGGCCGGCCGGCACACCCGCCGATTCAGTCCTGAAGGGAGGCGAGCCAGGCGGTCAGCAGGCGGTTGACCTCCTCGGGACGCTCCTGCTGGATCCAGTGCCCGCAGCCGTCCAGGATGTGGGTGGAGGCCAGGCCGGGGAGGGTGGTTGGGTAAGCGTCGATCGCGTCGGCCATCCAGGTCGTGGAAGCGTCCAGGGCGCCGCCGATGAACAGGGACGGCTGCTTGATCGGGGCTCCGCCGTACCGGGCGAGGTCCTCCCAGTCGCGGTCCATGTTGCGGTAGCGGTTGAGGGCCCCGGTCATGCCGGTGCGCTCGAACTCCCCGGCGTACACGTCGAGGTCGTCCTCGGTCAGCCAGGCGGGCAGCTTGCCGCCGGGGAAGCGGTCGCGCAGCCGGCCGCCGGCGTGGGCCACAAAGTGCGGGTCGGGCTCGCCCTGGGCGGGCATGGTGTCGGCGGACATGGCCGCGTAGAAGCCCGCCAGCCAGCCCCGGAGGTCGGGCTCCATCTCTGCTTCGGCCCGGCCGGGCTCCTGGAAGTACGAGACGTAGAACTCCTGGTCGCCGCCCATCTGCGCGAAGACGTCGGTGGGGCGGGGGCCGCCGGGCGGCGCGTAGGGGACGCTCAGCAGCCCGACGGCGCGGAAGACCTCGGGGTGGAGCAGGGCGGAGGCCGCCGCGATGCTGGAGCCCCAGTCGTGCCCGACGACCACCGCCCTCTCCTCGCCCAGGGCGCGCACCAGGGCGACGTTGTCCTCCACCAGGTCGAGCATCCGGTAGGCGTCCGTCGCGGCCGGTTTGGAGGAGCGGCCGTAGCCGCGCACGTCGAGCGCCACGGCCCGGTACCCCGCCGCCGCGAGGGCCGGGAGTTGGCGGCGCCAGGAGTACCAGGACTCGGGGAAGCCGTGGACGAGCAGGACCAGCGGTCCGGTGCCCTGCTCGACCAGGTGCAGGCGCCCGGCGGGTGCCTCGATGGTGCGGTGGCGCAGATCGGCGGACGGCGCGGGCTGGTGCATCGCTTCTCCTCGGTTCACGGGCGGCCGCGGTTACCCACCGATCATGCGGTCCGGCGGCCGCGCGACGCGAGCACTCTTGCCATCCTGGCAAACTGGCAGGACAGGGCGGTGGAGGCGGCACGGCCGGAGAGAGCGGGGCGACGGTGACGGACGACGGCATAGCCGAAACGCTGGCGGCCATGGGCCCCCGGCTGCGGACCGCGCGCGAGCAGCGCGGCGCCACACTCACCGGCGTCAGCCGCGCGACCGGCATCTCGCTGAGCACGCTGTCGCGGATCGAGACCGGCCGGCGCAAGCCGACCCTGGAGGTGCTGCTGCAGCTCGCGAAGGCGTACGACCTCTCCCTGGACGAGCTGGCCGGCACCGCACCCGCCGCGGCGGCCGGACCGCGCACCCCGGTGCCGCAGCGTTCCGGCAACGACAAGGCCGTGCTACCGCTGACCCGGTACGTCGGGGGCCTGCACGCCCACAAGCACATCCTGCCCGCCATCGACTCGCCGCCGGCGCGGCCGCGGCAGGTCTCTCATGACGGGTACGAATGGCTGTGCGTCCTGTACGGGCGGCTGTGGCTGGCGCTCGGCGAGCAGGACCTCGTCCTGAGCGCCGGGGACGTGGCCGAGTTCGACACCCGCACCGCCCACGGAGTCGCGAACGCCGGAGCCGGCGGACCGGTCGAATACCTGATCATGTTCGGGCCGCAGGGCGAGCGCCTACGATCGCGCACCCCAGCCCCCGACCGCTGGGCCCGGTAGTGCGGAGCACAGCGTCCGGCCCCCCACGACCAGGGATGCGCGGCGGTGGTCGGCCATCGAGTAGCCAACGATCTCGCGGGTGGCGAGGTCCAGCCAGGTCGCCAGATACAGCCGGCCCTCATCGGTGGGGATGTAGGTGATGTCGCCGACCAGCTTCATCCCCGGCGCGCTCGAGGTGAAGTCGCGGCCGACCAGGTCCGGGGCAGGCACCGCTCTTGTGGCCGGTCGGGTCAGGCTGCGGCCCTTGCGCCGTGTGACGCCGCTGATGGCGTGTTCGCGCATGACGCGCTCGACTCGTTTGCGGTTCACACGGTGCCCGAGCCGGCGCAGCCCTACGTGGATGCGCGGCACCCCGTAGGTGGCCTTGGAGGCGAGGTGCAGCACGGTGATCTCGTGGGCCAGGGCGTCATCGGCGGCCTTCCTCGCCGAGCAAGCCTTCTCGCCGGCGAGCCACGAGTAGAAGGAGGAGCGGGCCACCTTCAGAAGCCGGCACAACAGAGCAACGTTGTGGGTGGTCTTCTCCGCCTCGATGAACGCATACACATCGCTCATCGATCGCTCTCCTTCGCGAAGAAGACCGCCGCTCTCGCAGCACCTCGATCGTCTCCGCCTGCTCGGCAGCCAGCCTCCGCAGCCGGCGCAGCTCCTCGCGCTCCACCGTCGTCAGCTCTCCCGGAGCCCCCTGCCCACGGTCGATCGCATCCTGCTTGACCCAGTTGCGCAGTCCCTCGGCGCTGACCCCGAGCTGGCGGGCCACCTCGGTGACGGTCTTCCCGGAGGAGTGCACCAGCGCGACCGCGTCGTGTTTGAACTCCTCCCTGTACCGCCTGCTGCGGTTGCTTTTACTTCCCACCTGGCACTACTTCCTCCGGAACCTCATGTCCCAGTCTCCAGGTGTCCACGATCAAGGCGAAGGTTCACGGAACGTCCAGTACGAACTGACCTCGCTCGGCCGAAGTCTCCTTGGCCTACTGGATACAGCACGCGCCTGGGCAGAAGCACATCTGGACGAGCTCATCGACGCCCGCGAAACGGCATCGCCCGGCAGCCGCACCAGCTAATTCAGCATTGCCGCCTCACTCACGGTGATCTCCCTCAGTGCCACGGCCGCGAATCCGCGACACCTCACCATGCGAGCTTCCGCGAAAGCCATGCCATTTGAGAACGCCGAGGGTCAGCGCTCTCAAATGACATGGCATCCCAGCAGGTCACCATCTGCCAGATGAACTGCGACGGGACAAGCCCGTGGGTGCTGCTGCTCAGCGCCTCGTCTCGTACCTGGTCAGGACCACGCCGCCGGGAAGCGTCCGCGTCTCCACCAGGTTCAGGTTCACCCAGCTGTCCATCGCGGTGAAGAACGGCGTGCCGCTGCCCACCAGGACCGGATGGGCGGCGATCGCGTACTCGTCGATCAGCCCGGCGCGCATGGCCGCCCCGGCGAGCGTTGCGCCGCCGATGTTCATTGGGCCGCCGTCCTCGGCCTTGAGCCGGGTGATCTCGGCGATCGCGTCGCCGGTGACCAGGCGGGTGTTCCAGTCGACCTTGTCGATCGTCGAGGAGAACACCACCTTCGGCGTGTCCCGCCAGTTCCGCGCGAACTCGATCTCCGCCGGGGTGGCGCCCGGCTGCTCGTCGCCGGTCGGCCAGTAGGAGCTCATCGTCTCCCACAGCTTGCGCCCATACAGCGACAGGCCACTCGCCTGCTCGTGGTCGAGCCACCACTGGAACAGCTCGTCGCTCGGCGGTCCGCTCCAGCCGATGTCGTCGCCGGCCGCGGCGATGTAGCCGTCCAGGGTCAGGTTCATGCCGTAGATCAGTTTCCGCATGGCCCAGCCTTCCGTCCGTGGGTGTCCGGCGTATAGACCAGCGCGGCGCGGGAAACTCATCGGTGCGCGATCTGGGCTCGCCGGTAGCCCTCGTGCTCGGGGCTCAGCGTGGTGTACTCGGCCGACTCGGACAAGCCGCCTGATCTCGGCCTCGCCCTCGCGAGGAAATGCCACGGATTTGAGACTGATCATGGGTGACAAGGCCGTGAGACAGCCAAGAACGCTTCGCGGACCAGGGTGACGCATCGGTCGGCGCCGATTCGGGTGGCGAGGTCGAGTGACTCGGGACGACCAGAAGGGGTTCGTGGTGCTGCCCAAGCCGTGGATCGTCGAGCGGTTCTTCGCCCACCTGATACGAACCCGCCGCCTGGCGCGCGACTACGAGCGCCGCACCACCAGCGCCGACATGTTTGACCGGTTGCGGGGTCTCCGACCGCATCGAGCAGATCACGCAGAAGTCCTGCGCTACACCCAGCCGGACGGCCGGGTGATGCCGCTGCTGCAGGTCACGCCGTCGAAGATCGACGCCGAGCGGGTTTTTCCGATCTCCCCTGAGGCAGCCCTGCGCCTATGAACACGCCTGCGTCCGCTGCCCCATGCTGCGTCCCGAGCCCAGCCGACTGCCATTGCTACGTGAGCTGGACGTCAATCTGACCGAGCGCATCGCCGAAGCCCGTCAACGAGTCTGGCTCGGCGAGGTCGCCGGCCTGCGGCCTGCAGGAGACCCTGGTCGCCCTGCGCGCCAATTCCGAGCATGCCGAACGCCTCGCCGCCGTCAGCGTCGGCGTCGGCGTCGGCGTCGGCCCAGATCAACTGACCTGAGCGGCAGACCATTAGCAGACTCGCGCGGTCGCCCGGCGGTCTCTGGACCGGCACCGTGCGCCGCCCGTTCCAGCCGGGTCACCGGCCGGGCCGGGCGAAACCGCGTGCCGTCGGCTACAGCCTGAAAGGGCGAAGCCGACAGCGGAGGAACACCCCCACCCGACTCGCGCTCGCCGTCACGCGAGCCGCCAACCGGGAGCCGGCCAAAGCTCTGAACCAGCGTCCCTGATAGTCGGCACAGGGCGACACCCTGGTCGCGGTGACAGGCCGACAACCGGATACGAGGCCCCAGGATCAGAGTGAACTCTCAGCAGATATACACTCGGAGTATATCTCCGGTGTATGGTCCTCGCATGAGTGTTCCTCTCACCCTGTTGGGGCTGTTGGAGCGGGAGTCGAGCCATGGCTACGACCTCAAGCGCGACTACGACACCTTCTTCAACCGCGGCAAACCGCTGCCGTACGGGCAGGTCTACACAACCCTTGGTCGGTTGGCGCGGGACGGGAAGGTCATTGCCGGCGAGGCGGAGCCCGGGGTCGGCCCCGAGCGCAAGCGCTACGTGATCACCGAGGCGGGGGCGACGGAGTTCGAGACCTGGCTCACCGAGCCGGTCGCCCCCGAGCCCAACCTGCAGACCGTGCTGTTCACCAAAGTCGTGCTGGCCCTGATGCTCGGCCGCGACGCCCAGCAGTACCTCGACACTCAGCGGGCCGCCCACCTGCAGCGGATGCACGAGCTGCACCAGCTGCGCCGGACCGGCCCGATCATCGACGCCCTGCTCGCCGACCACGGCCTGTTCCATCTGGAGGCCGACCTACGATGGATCGAGCTGACCACGGCCCGGATGGACACGCTCGCAGCGGCGGTGCGCACATGACCGCCCTGATCGAGGCCCGCGGCCTCACCCTCTCC
Organism: Streptomyces sp. NPDC002520; assembly: GCF_053595235.1. Lineage (NCBI taxonomy): Bacteria > Bacillati > Actinomycetota > Actinomycetes > Kitasatosporales > Streptomycetaceae > Streptomyces > Streptomyces sp. NPDC002520. Next base: position 7,175 of record NZ_JBSFXG010000067.1, read on the forward strand.
TTCGGCGAGACCCCCGCCCTGCGCGGCGCCAGCCTGGCCATCGAGGCCGGCGAGGTATTCGCCGTGATGGGACCGAGCGGCTCGGGCAAGTCCACCCTGCTGCACTGCCTGGCCGGCATCCTCACCCCCGACTCGGGCGAGGTGCACTTCGACGGACGCCGCATCGACACCCTGAACGAGGCCGAGCGCAGCGCCCTGCGACGCGACACCTTCGGCTTCGTCTTCCAGTTCGGCCAGCTCGTCCCCGAGTTGACCGCTGAGGAGAACGTCGCCCTGCCGCTGCTGTTCTCCGGCATGCGCCGGGCGGCCGCGCTCGCCGAGGCCCGGCCCTGGTTCGCCCGGCTGGGCCTGGACGGCCTGGAGCGGCGCCGCTCCGGGGAGTTGTCGGGTGGTCAGGCGCAGCGGGTGGCGCTGGCCCGCGGTCTGGTGGCCCGGCCCAAGGTGCTGTTCGCCGACGAGCCGACCGGGGCGCTGGACTCGCTGACCGGCGAGCAGGTGATGGACCTGATGGTGGACGCGGCCCACGAGGAGGGCACCACCATCGTCCTGGTGACCCACGAGCCCCGGGTCGCCGCGCACGCCGACCGGGAGGCCATCGTGCGGGACGGCAAGGCCAGCCTGCTCACGACCGGACGGATAGCCTCGTGATCGCCTTCGCGCTCCGCCTCGCGGTCGGCGGCGGCCGGGAGGCGGTCGCCCGGCTGGCCATGATCGCCGCCGCGGTCGCCATCGGTGTCGGGCTGCTGCTGTCGACCTTCGCCAGCATGAACGCCGTCGAGCGGACGAACCAGCGTCAGGTGTGGCTCGACACCGGCGCCGCGAGCCGTACCGAGCAGGCGTCGGTGGATCCGCTGTGGTGGTGGCCGCACGGCGACTACTACGCCGGCAAATCCCTCACCGAGGTCGACGTCGCCGCGACCGGGCCGACCGCGCCCGTCCCGCCCGGCCTGACGCACCTGCCTGCGCCGGGCGAGTATTACGCCTCTCCCGCGCTGGCCAAGCTGATCCGCGACACCCCGGCCGACCAGCTGGGCGACCGCTTCCCCGGGCGTCTCACCGGCACGATCGGCGACGCCGCTCTGGCCTCCCCGGACTCGCTCATCGCCGTCATTGGCCGTACCCCCGCCGAGGTCAAGGGCGCACCAGGGGCGAGAGCGGTCACCACCATCGCCAGTAGCCGGCCATCCACCTGCGACAACGAGTGCTGGGACAACGCCGTGCGCGGCGACGCGCTGACGCTCGTCTCCTCCGTGGTGGCCGGGGCACTGATCTTCCCGGTGCTGATCTTCATCGCCACGGCGACCCGCCTGTCCGCCGCCACGCGCGAGCAGCGGTACGCGGCGATGCGGCTGGTCGGCGCCACTCCCCGGCAGGTGTCGGTGATCTCGGCGGTGGAGTCCGCGCTGGCGGCGGTCGCCGGGACGGTGATCGGCTTCGGGCTCTACGCCGCGCTGCGCCCGCTGGTCGCCACCATTCCGCTCACCGGGCAGCAGCGGTTCTTCCTTTCGGATTTGACGCTCAGCACCCCGCAGGCCCTCGGCGTCGTCGTCGGCGTGCCGGTGGCGGCGGCGATCGCGGCGCGCCTCGCGCTGCGCCGGGTGGCTGTCTCCCCGCTCGGCGTGACCCGCCGGGTGACCCCGCGCCCGCCGCGCGCGTGGCGGCTGATCCCGCTGCTGGCGGGCCTGGCTGAGCTGGCGTACTTCGTCTTCGCCGGCCGCCGCCCGGCGACCGGTAACGGCCAGACGGCGGCCTACCTCCCGGGCTTCGTGGTGGTGATGCTGGGCCTGGTGATCGCCGGGCCGTGGCTGACCATGATCGTCGCCCGGGCGGTGGCCCGGCGCACCCGACGCCCGGCCGCCCTGATCGCGGTGCGCCGGCTTGCCGACGACCCGAAGGCCGGCTTCCGCGCGGTCAGCGGCCTCGTCCTGGCCCTGTTCGTGACCACAGCAACAGTCAGCATCATCGGCACCATCAACGACCACCGCGGCACGCTGGGCGGCGACCGGCAGACCCGGACCGTGGTGGAGGTCGGCGGCGACGGCGAGGCGCCGCTGGCCGGGGCCATCCCGACACGGCTGCTCACCGAGGTCCGGGCGATCCAGGGCGTGCGGGGCGTGGCGATCGTCCACGCCAACCCCGACGGCGTCGGCAAGGTGGTGCACCGGAGAGTCCACCCGGGTGATCCGCCCCCGGGCACGCCGGCACTGGTGACCTGCTCCGACCTGGCGCAGACTCCCATGGTGGGCCGCTGCCCGGCCGGGGCGAGTGTCACGGCCGTCGACTTCCACGCGTTCGTCAGCCTGCAGTCGCACCCGAGTTTGCCATGGCCCGCCGCCGCGATCAGCACCTCAGCCGTCGCAAAGCTGCCCGTGCAGATGGTCTATGTGGCCACCGACGGGTCGACAGCCGCCATGGAACGCGTACGGACCTCGCTCACCACCGCCTACCCGCACCAACAGGCCCGCACGGTGGGCGACTGGGGCACCGACTTGCAGCAAGAGCTGGCCGGCTGGCGGCAACTGGCCAACGTGGTGCTGCTGACCACCCTGCCGATAGCAGGCTGCAGCCTGGCGGTGAGCGTCGTCGCGGGCCTGTCGGATCGGCGACGCCCGTTCGCGTTGCTGCGGCTCACCGGCGCGCCGCTGCGGTTGCTGCAGCGGGTGATCGGCCTGGAGAGCACGCTGCCGCTGCTGGCGATGGCCGCGATCTCGATCGGTACGGCCTTCGCCGCCTCCGCCCTGTTCTTGAAATCGCAGATGCACTACGACCTTGTGTCGCCGGGCGTGGCGTACTACGCGCTCGTCGCCCTCGGCCTCGTCGCCTCGCTGGGCATCATCGCCTCGACTCTCCCTCTGCTCAAACGCATCACCGGCCCAGGGGCCGCCCGCAACGGCTGACGCGCCAACTCCCCGCTACGGTCCCGGACATCCCTCCAAACGGCGTCCGGGGCTGATGGAGCTCCTCGCAACACGACAACGGTTGTCCCTGAATCCATGGCCAGGAGCCTTGACGATGCACATCCCTTCAGGCCATCCCGCTGGTCGGCGTCGGGAGCCTCGGCCCGATCAAGGCAGTGTCCTGCGGTGAACATCCTCGAAGAGGTCTTCCTTCCGAGCGCCCGCCACGTTCAGGAGGAGCGCCAGCGTCTGGAATGGGTGCGCGACGACGAGGGCGAGGGCGACCCCTGCCGCGGGCCGGTCGACCTCGACAGCGGCATCGTCCACATCAGGATCGGCCCGAAAGCAGCCGCCTCGGCGGAGCGACGTCGAGGACCTGACGCGAGGCCATGACGATGCCGCCCCACACCCAGCGCCACGGGCTGCGAGCCCGGTTCCGACCACGAAAGCCAGACTCGGGAGGATCCATGACCGTCACGGCGTCCAACAACTGAATACCAATGACGCGCCGTCGCATGCTCGGGGCAGCGCTGACCACTGGAATCGGGACTGCCGTGCCGCTCGGCGTCGCATCCCGCGCGTGGGCGGCTCCGACCGCCTCCAGCCCGGTGCAAGTCACCCTGCCTCCGCCCACCGGACCACACCCGGTGGGCATGATGCCGCGCCACCTCGTCGACACCTCACGTCCGGATCCCGTGGCCGGCCCGGAGCATGACCGCGAGTTGATGGCCAGCGTTTGGTACCCCGCCCGCAGGGCGGAGGGTCTGCCGCGTGCCCCTTGGATGACCGAGGGCGCGTTGCGGGCGTTCCTGGCGGACGCCGGCTTCCCCCTCGACCCCGCCCTCGGCCCGCTCACGGCCGGGCAGGTGGGCGCGCCCGTGCACCGTACGGGCCACCGCCTGCCCGTCATCGTGTACTCGCACGGCTCGGGCAGCCACCGCGGCGATCACGATGACCGGCTGCTGCTGCACATGGCGCTCAGGCGGGCCGGGCTTTAGGGCCGAGCCGTCACTCCCCGTCCGTCCTTCGTCGTCCGTCTCGAACCTCGCCAGCACCGGCAGTGCGCCGTCGTACGGCCACGAACCGTCGTCCGGCTTGAATTCGGGGCGGACCTCCTCCTCGTCCTCGTCGACGTCGGGGTCCAGTTCCAGTGGCCTACTGGCGCACGGGGAGGTCGAATTTGCGGGCGGCTTCGTGGCGGGTGTGGACGCCGAGTTTGGCCAGCACCGCGCCCACGTGATGCCCGGCGGTCTTGGGGGCGATGTACAGCCGGGTGGCGATTTCGGCATCCGACAGGCCCTCACGCAGCAGCTTGAACACGTCCAGCTCCCGGTTGGTCAAGCCGTACGGGTTGGCCCGGGTGGCCGCCCGCGGGCCGCACGAGACCGGGCGCACACCGCGGGTACGCATCACTGCACGAGTACGTGCTACAGCCGGCCGGGCGCCGAGGGCCTCGAATCCGGCCAGCGCCTGGCGCAGCGCAGATGCGTCCCCGGCCAGGCGGGCCAGGGCGGCGTCGTAGGGGCAGTCGAGCTCCTCCCACCGTGCTGCGGCGCCGGCCCAGTCCCCGGCCAGTTCCAGTGCATGGGGTGTGGCCGCCGGCACGTGCGGGGGTGTGCCTCCGGCGCGACGGATCCAGCAGGCCAGGGCCCCGGACAGCCAGGGATGGGTACAGTCTGCCAATGCGGCCAGGCCGTATTGCGCCTCTGCCTGCACCCGCTCGTCATCACCGGCCAGCCAGGCCGCCTCGACCCGAGCCTCCCACCCCAGGCCCGTATTCAGCAGGCACTTCTCATCGACCAGGCTCGCCGCCTGCTCCAGGAGCGGCCACACCTGGGGCTCGCCCCGGCGGGCCCGCACCAGGACCAGGACGGTCAATGCCAGAGCCCGGGCGGCGACCGGCGACGGGCCGGGATGGGACAGGACCTCCCGTGCGGTATCGGTGGCCTGGGTCCACAAGCCCCGGTTCAGCAGCCCCCAGCTACTCCAGGCTCTCGTGCACAGCAGGTAGGACAGCAGGTCTCGATCGAGGCAATAGGCCTCGGCCCGCCTCACGGCAGCGGTGGTCCGGGCGCCGTCACGCTGCTGCACGGCGAGCATGCACATGATGAGTGCCAGGAATCCGGCGTCCACCTGCAGGTCCTGCGCCATCGCGCTGGACACGGCCTGTTCGCAGTCGTCCCAGCCGGCCCCTTCGCACATCAGTCGTGCCCCGGCTGCGTGGAAGCGTGCCTGGACGACCACGCCCGCGTCGCCGAAACGCTCACCCAGGGCGATGGCCTTGTCCGCGTAGGCAGAGGCCACCGCCACTGCCTGGTGGTCGTAGACGGAGAGCTGGCAGAGGTTCAGGTACGCCCCGGCAAGCTCCCGGCTTGGCCCCAACCCTTCGAGCACTCGCACAGCATCCAGGCCGGTCGGCATGGCCTCGGCTGCCCGCCCGGCCGGCCAGAGCACGTAGGACAGCCAGCGCAGATCCTCCCCCTCGCGCAGCCGGTCGCCCAGCGCGCGGCGCAGCTCCACCGCCGCGCGGCGAGAAGCGATCCCCTCCTCCAGCCGGCTGGCCAGGAGCCAGGCCTGCGAGTGGCCCTCCAGCAGGGAGGCATGCTGGTCGGGAGGCAAGCGGTCGGCGTACCGCAGGGCCCGGGCGTACTGGGCGGCTGCCTCCCGGTAAGCGCCCAACGCGGCAGCATGGGCCGCCGCTCTCGGGGCGTACTCCAACACAGCGGTCGGATCCCTGGTTGCCTCGGCATGATCAGCCAGCAGTGCCAGATCATCCGCAGCGACCGGACCGGAGCGCATCGCCGCCAGCACCTGCTGGTGTACCCGCAGGCGGCGAGGGGCCGGGACGGCCTCCAGCACCGCCAGCCGGGCCAGCTCGTGGCGGAACTCGATCGTCTGCCCGTCGGTACGCAGGATTCCGCAGGACACGGCCTCCTCAAGTGCTCCGTCCGCGTCCGGCAGGATGCCGGCCAGCAGCGTCAGCGAGGCCCGGTGCCCCAGGACGGCCAGCACGTCGGTGGCCGTGCGCGCTGGGGCCGACAGGTCCACCAGGCGCCCGGCGACAGCCTCGCGCACCGTGGCCGGGATGCTCTCGGCAGGGCTGGCCAGGATCTCGGTGACGATGAACGGGTTACCGGCGGAGACGCGGTACAGCTGCTCGGCATCGATCGTGTGTCCGGTGGCCAGCCGGGCCACGGCCCGGCGGCTCAAGGGGGCCAGGGTGTAGCGGTACACCCACCGATAGCCGGCCAGAGTGCCCAGGAGTGCGGCCAAGGGGTGAGTGCGGCCGATCTCATCGTCGCGGTAGGTAACCACCATCAGCGCCGGAGCGGCCGGCAGGCGCCGAGCCAGGTAACGCAGCAGGTCCATGGTGGCCTCATCAGCCCAGTGGACGTCCTCGACGACCAGCAGGCTGGGATGGCCGCTCAGATCGGCCAGCAGGCAGTCGAAGAGTTCACCGGGACGGCCGCCGCCGGCCGTCCCGGTGAGGGCGGTGCGCACCGCCTCGCCGAGGCGGGGGGCCAGGTCCATCAGCGGGCCCAAGGGGCGGGGCGTGGCCAGTGGGTCACAGGCGCCGACCAGGACCCGGATGCGGGGATCTGCCAGCTTGGCCAGACGGTGGACGACGGTGGTCTTGCCGATGCCGGCCTCGCCGCGGACAAGGGCCACCCGTCCAGGGCCGCCCGCGGCCGCCTGCAGGTGACCGGCGAGGTCCTGAAGTACGGCCTCTCGCTCCAGCAGGTCCATTACAACCAGTTTCCCTCCGGGGCCGGGCCGGCGCAAAGACCAAGAACCGATCACGACAGGCCGGGCGATGGGGGTGGAGCGGGTACGGGTGGGATGCACGAGGCGGGACGTGGGGTGTGCGGGCGCGGGACGTGGGGTTTGCCGGGGTGGAACTTGGGGTGTGCACCCGATGTGCCGCCTGCTGCCGGAGGTGCACGCTGGTCCGGTCAAAGAGTTCCAGGGCCTCGGATTCCCACTCGCGGCTCACCACACAAGAAGACCGATGATGACGCACCAAGCTCGTCGCGTCCTCGCAACTCGCGTACCGGCTGCAGGATCCCTCGCAGCCGCAGCCTTCACGCGTTTGCCAGTGGCGGCAACTGGGGCGTGCATCAACAATCCTGAGGGCTATTCAAAGACTCTCATGACAAGGCGACAACCTCGGACTACGGATTTTTGAACAACCCTTCCGACCCAAGCTCTTCACGGCAATGAGGCGGGTTTTCCCAGTAAACGGGTTTACGGACATATACCCGACCCGCCCGTTCTTCACAGTCAGTAACCACTGGCCAGGTCTGGTCGCCTCCTATCCCTGCCTGGCCCCATGCGGCCTCGACGCGCCCTACGCACCGAGGACACGCCCTCTCCGGTCACTTTGAGTTATCTCGGGGCAGACCATGAACATCACCATCGATGACTTCCTCCAAGGGCTCGCCAACGACGGCTACCCCTTCGCCGAGAAGGCGAGCGATCCCGAGTTCTGCATGCAGCACGGCTGGCACGCCGGAGAGCGTCGCTGCCCGGCCTGTTACCGGCGTTTCCTGACCCACCTCCATGACGCGAACGAGGCCGGGGGTGATCGGCCATGAGTGTGATCCAACACGGCCTCCACCCCGGCACCAGCCCTGTGCACGTCGTCCGCGCCCGGCTCGACACGCTCACCGAGTACCCGGCCTCGCCGCACACGAGGGCCAGGCGTCCAGGGCCGCTTGCGACCGCCTGCAGGTCGCCACCGCATCATCAGGAACAGCCCTGGCGGTGCGCATTACGGGACATGTGTCCCACTACCGAAAGGCCCGTGAACCGCCAGGGCCGCTTCGACAGCCGCTTCACCCTTATCTCACCGGAGGAGAATTCCCATGAGCAACAGCTCAAAGACGCGGCGTCTTCTGATGCTTGCCGTCTCAACCGCCCTGGCTGCGGGAGGCGCGCTGCTGCCCACCAGCGCATTCGCCGCCCCGGCAGCGGCGCACGCCGACGTCGTGACCAAGGCTGCAGCCGCGCCCGGCAACCACAAGTGGTGCCACAACCACGACCACCAGGGCCGGCACTGCCACGCCGGCCGTGACGGTGGCGGTGGCGGCGATGGCGGTGGCGGCGATGGCGGTGGCGGTGGCGGTGGTGGCAGCACCATCAACAACATCACCAATAACAGCACCAACACCGTTACCGGCAACAACAACAGTGTCGGCAACCTCAAAGTTCAGCCCAACAAAGTCCTGCCCGGCGAACCCGACCCCAACGGCCGACAGTCCGGCGGCGTCCAGCCCGGCAACGTCACCAATAGCAGCGACAACGAAGTTCGCGGCAACCGCAACGACGTTGGGGACATCACCACTGGCGGCGGACAGCCCGGCGGCGTCACCAATAGCAGCGACAACCATGTTCAGGGCGACGACAACGCTGCTGGCAACATCACCATTGGCGGCGGATAGTCCGGCGACGGTGGCGGCGGAGACGGCCAGGACCTGACTGCCGCAGACAGCGCCGAGTGAATTCGCGGTCTGACTGGGTGGCAAAACCAACGGCTACGCCACCCAGTCAGGCCGCGGAATACCCACCACCGGCGTCTCACGCAGCCCCTCGCCGAGACTTCTGTGGGCTCTTCGCTGGCTGGGGTGCCGGCCAGGGCCCCGGCGTTTGCCCGGCTCGTCCGAATTTGAGGAGCCCCCATGGGTTTTAGCCGCAGCCGCCTTGCCGTCCAGCTTGCGGCACATTCGCATGGTCACGTCCGCGGGAGTGGTGTAGCGGCGGGCGGCTGTTCGCCGCCCTGGGTGGTCAGCAACCTGTCGCGGTGCCCGTCGCGCCAAGTGGTGATGGCATGGACCGTCGCGTGCGCCGGGCCGGGAAGCGGTTCGCGAAGAAGTGCTCCATGGACTGTTCGCGGCCCGACCGCGATCGGCCGCTGAGGTTGCCGTACTTCGCTGCCGTATCGCCTGACGCCTCGTGAAGAGTGGCCGCCGACGACTGAGACTTGAACATGTTCAAACTCCGTGCCAGGGTACGGCGCGGGTTCTTGAGTCCACTGGTCTCGCACGCGGCCTGCGGAACCCGTTAGGGGTGGAGTGTGTTGCGTTGCTGTCGTACTGCGCTGGTCTTGCTCGCCATGGCCTTTATTCTCACGGCCTGCGGCAGGTTCACGGTCATGCCGCCGCCCGACGGCGAACCGGTCGTGCTGAAACCAGCCGAACTCGCGACCACGTGGACCGATGCCGACGGCGGCACCCTCACGCTGAAGCAGGACGGGACGTTCATCGCCGATAAGGTCTGCATCGCCGTCCGCTGGTACGACAGTTTGACCTGGTCCGGAACAGGCACCTGGGAGCAAGGCTCCAACAAGAAGCAAAGCTTCGTCGGTGTGACCTTTGACGCCGCTCACTCCTTCGACGTCGCTCACCCCGAAAAGGGTGAGCGGCGGCCCGAGGCCTACGCCGCCTTGAGGCAGGGCAAGGCCCTGAAGCTCTGGGTCCCCGTCGGCGATCCGGACAACGATTATCCGCACTGCATCCTGACCAGCCCGGCGAGTTGACCCGGCTGCCGCGCGGCCGGGTGTGCTGCGCATGGTCCGCCTACAAGACCGACCTGTCTGACGAGCCGTGGGCGCTGATCGAGCCGGTGATCGCCGCGTGGAAGGCCGCGCACCGCTCGGTCAGCGGCCATCAGGGCCGGTATGAGCACACTCAGAGTGTGCGTCAGATTACCTTCTGTCGCGGCGAGTCGAGGGAGTCATGTGAGAGCGGGCACGGTCGGTACTGGCGTCAGGCCGGGGCGGCGGCTCCGCCCAGCCCGGCCGATCCTTGGGTGCCTTGGTGGGCCAGCGCCTGGTGCGGGTCGGCGCCGTGGGGGGTGTGGTCGGTGTGGACGGTGGTGGCGGTCAGCCGCTGTACGGCGTGGATGAGAGCGTGCTCGGCGGCGACGGCGAGTTCGTGGGCCTGGACCACGGTCAGCTACGGGTCGACCACGATGTCGGCCTTAGCCCGCAGGGTGTGGCCGATCCAGCGCATGCGCACCTGCCCGACGCCGCGCACCCCGCCGATGTCGCGCAGTGCGGTCTCCGCGGCGTCGACCAGGGCCGAATCGACGGAGCCCATCAGGCGTCGGTAGACCGCGTGGGTGGCGTCCTTGAGGGCCATCAGGATGGCGGCGGTGATCAGCAGGCCGACGATCGGGTCGGCGGCCCGCCAGCCGAGGGCGGCGCCACCGGCGCCGAGCAGGACAGCGAGGCAGGTGAAGCCGTCGGTACGGGATGCAGGCCGTCGGCGACCAGGGCGGCGGAGCCGACCCTGCGGCCGGTGCGGATACGGTAGCGGGCCACCCGCTCGTTGCCGATGAACCCGACCACCGCGGCCAGCGCCACCGCCCACAAGTGGCTGATGTCGCGCGGTGGAGCAACCGGTCCACGGCCTCGTAGGCGGCCAGCGCCGAGGGGCCGGCGACGGTGAGAACGATGGCTATGCCGGCCCACTACTGACAGCCGCCCGGGAGGAGAGGGGAGTCCCGCATCCTCGGGCCGGCGCGGTGCGCGATGACGGGCAGGCCATGCACTCCTTGTGCGCAGTTCGCGCTTGCGCCCAGTCGCTGGTCCCGAATGGAGCCGGTGGCGAGGGGACCGCTCAACGCCCCGGTGGTGATTGCGCGTCCAGGCCGGTGCACGCCAGTCTGCGCTTCACCTCGGCGCAGGCTTCCACTCCTTGAAGTGCCGCAACGGCGAGCATCGGGCTGGCCCAGCCACCGGAACCGCCGCCCGGATACGTCTCGGACAGCACATCGCTCCCCGAACGGACGGATATGACGCGAGCGGCCGATGTCCGGGCCTGGACCTCGGCCCAAGCGGTGCGGCAGGACGGGGAGTACTCCAGCCGCACGACGTACGAGCCCGCATGGACGTGACTCTTGGTCTGCGCATCGCCGTCGCAGTCGTAGACGTCGGGCAACTGTCCCTCACAGGCCCTGTCCCGGCACGGGGAGTCCACCCCTGGGTGCTTGTCCGGGCCACCGGAACGATCGGCCAGGACAAGGATCGCGCCCAGCGCGGCAGCCGTGACGACCAGAGCAAATGCCGAGAGCAGCACCCTGGAGCGGGTGGGTCGCACCGTGGAGGCCGCGCCCGGTGGCGCGCCCGCAGCCGGTGCGTCGTCGGCCTCCTTGCGCAGGGCCAGTACGGATGCGGGGTCGACGCCCGCGAGCTGGGCCAGTTCCGCCACGGCCGAACGAGGGGGCCGCTGGATGCCGTGGAGATAGCGGTGCCAGGCGGACTTGCTGTAGGGGGTGCGTGCGGCCAGGGCCGCAAGGCTGAGTCCGGTGCGCTCCTTCAGCCGGTGCAGCTCCTTCACGAACGGGTCATCGACCTGCGCGGGCGGAGCGGACTCTGAATGGCAGAGCGCCCCCTTCCGGGCTGAGCCGGGCTTCACCAGCCCCATCCCAAAGGCTGTCGCATAGCATCCCCTCACCGATCAATTCGGGTACTTCGCACCGACTGTTGCCATGTGTTCCCAAGGAAGTCGTAGCGCCACACATCGGCGCCGGTCCGAACACCTGCCGGTCCGAACACCCGGTGGCCCGAGTCACCGGCCGCCTATCGTCCGGCGGTGGCCGGGGCGGCCTCGGGTGCTGCTGTGTCGCGCACGCCGAGGCGGAGGTGTTCGACGTGGTATAGCGCCTGGTCGAGGAGTTCGGCGACATGGTTGTCGTAGAGCGCGTAGACGATCGAACGGCCGTGGCGCTCGCCGGTGACCAGTCCGAGGTTGCGTAGCAGGCGGAGCTGGTGGGAGCAGGCGGAGGCTTCCATGCCGACGGCGTCGGCGAGGTCGCTCACCGCACAGGGCCCTTCCTGGAGGCGGGCCAGGATGTGCAGCCGTGAGGGTGTGGCGAGGGCCTGGAGGGTCGCGGCGACGTCGGCGGTCCCGACAGCATCGAGACGCTCGCGGGTGGTGGCGCTGCTACGTGCATCGAGTCCATGGCCCATGAGCCCATCATAGCGAACACAAATGAAGACCTGTTCACATATTCCTGTACGGTGGCCGTGTTGCTCCGTCCGCCCGTGAAGGGTTGTTTTGTCATGTTTTCTGTCCTGGATCAGCGACCCGCGCCGACATTTGCCGGGCCCCGTCCGGCGCCACCGCCGCGCCGGACGCGGGTCCTGGCGCTGGCCGAGGCCCGCTGGGCACTCGCCTCCCTGGTGCTGTTCCTCCTCGCACTGCCCGTCTACCTGCTGGACGGCCCGGTATGGCTGTGGGGCGTGCTGTTCGCCGCCACCTACATCACGGGTGGATGGGAGCCGGGCTGGGGGGGCCTCAAGGCCCTGAAGGACAAGACCTTGGACGTGGATCTGCTGATGGTCGTCGCGGCGCTCGGCGCCGCCGCCATCGGGCAGGTCCTCGACGGCGCCCTGCTGATCGTCATCTTCGCCACGTCCGGCGCTTTGGAGGCCGTCGCCACGGCCCGCACCGCGGACTCGGTGCGTGGGCTGCTCGACCTCGCTCCGACCACGGCGACCCGGCTCCTGCCGGACGGCGGCGACGAGACGGTCGACACCACCGACCTCAAGGTCGGCGACATGATCCTGGTGCGGCCCGGTGAGCGGGCGGGCGCCGACGGGCAGGTGGTCGACGGCGCGAGCGACGTCGACCAGGCCACCATCACCGGCGAGCCCCTCCCCGTCGCCAAGCAGGTCGGGGACGAGGTGTTCGCGGGCACCGTCAACGGCACCGGCGCCCTGCGCGTGCGTGTCGAGCGGGACCCCTCGGACTCGGTGATCGCCCGGATCGTGAAGATGGTCGAGAAAGCGTCCGAGACCAAGGCCCCCACCCAGCTCTTCATCGAGAAGATCGAGCAGCGCTACTCGATCGGCATGGTCATCGCGACCCTCGCCGTCTTCGCGATCCCCCTCGCCTTCGGCGCCACGCTCCAGTCCTCCTTGCTGCGGTCGATGACGTTCATGATCGTGGCCTCGCCATGCGCGGTGGTGCTCTCCACCATGCCGCCGCTGCTGTCCGCGATCGCCAACGCCGGACGCCGCGGCGTCCTCGCCAAGTCCGCCGTCGTCATGGAACGCCTGGGCCAGATCGACACCGTCGCCCTGGACAAGACCGGCACCCTCACCGAGGGCACCCCCCGCGTCACCGACCTGCGGCCACTGGCGGGAAGCGGTCTTGACGAGAGCGGCCTCCTCGCGCTGGCTGCCGCCGCCGAGCACCCCAGCGAGCATCCCCTGGCCCGCGCCGTGGTCGCCGCCGCACGTGAGAAGAACCTGCCCCTGGCCGACGGCGACAACTTCACCTCCACTCCCGGGCAGGGCGTCACCGCCACCATCGACGGCCGCAGCATCACCGTCGGCTCGCCTTCCCGCCTGCTGAACGGCGCCGACCATGCCGCGTACCAGGTGGTGGTTGCCACATTGGAGGACGCCGGCCGCACCGCCGTCGTGGTCCTGCGGGACGGCACCCCGGTGGGCGTACTCGGCATCGCGGACCGGCTGCGTCCCGACGCGGCGGCCACCGTCGCCGCCCTCACCCGCCTGACCGGCCGCCCCCCGATCTTGCTGACCGGCGACAACGAGCGGGCGGCCGAGCGCCTGGCCGCCGAGGTCGGCATCACCGACGTCCGCGCCGGATTCCTCCCCCAGGACAAGGTGGCGGCCGTCAAGGAGTGGGAGGCCGAGGGACGCCGTGTGCTGGTGGTCGGCGACGGCGTCAACGACGCCCCCGCCCTGGCCGCCGCGCACTCCGGGATCGCCATGGGCAAGGCCGGCTCCGACCTCGCTCTCGAGACCGCCGACGCCGTCGTCGTCCGCGACGAACTCGCCACCATCCCCTCGATCGTCCGGCTCTCCCGCACGGCACGCCGCTTCGTCGCCCAGAACCTGGTCATCGCCGGGGCGTTCATCACCGTCCTGGTCGCGTGGGACCTGATCGGCACCCTGCCCCTGCCCCTCGGCGTCGCCGGGCACGAGGGCTCCACCGTCATCGTCGGCCTCAACGGGCTACGCCTGCTGCGTGAGGCCGCTTGGCCCCGTCTCACCAAGGACGCGGTATGAGCAAACGCACCCGTCGAGCCGCCGCCCCCACCTCGGGGGCGGCGCGACCCACCGTCACCGTCTGCCGCGGCTGCTGCTGCGGCACCCCAAAAGTCCCCGGCCTGGACCACGCGGCCCAGTTCGCCGAGCTGCGTCAGTCCCTCGCCAAAACGGGAACCGTACGGGTCACCGACTGCCTCGACGCCTGCGAACGCGCCAACGTCATCGTCGTCCAACCCTCCGCCGAGGGACGTAAGGCGGGCGGGCGCCCCGTCTGGCTCGGACTGGTCAACGACCCCGACGCCGTCTCCGACATCACCGCCTGGGTGGAGAACGGTGGGCCAGGCGTCAGCGACCCGCCCGACATCCTCGATCTCTACGCCTTCCGCCCCTCCCGCCGTGTCCAGGCCGAACTCCACGACGCATGACCCCACGCGCCTGTCGCCTGTCGCCTGTCGCCTGTCGCCTGTCGCCTGTCGCCTGTCGCCAAACGATCGTTGGCCGACAGGCGACCGGTCCGCCCAATGATCCCCCCAATCGGGGGTTCGCGGCGGCTCGAATCTTTGGTCAACAAGCGGGTCTCGCCCGACCAGCGGTCGACCGTCCGGCAGAACCTCGTCCTGGACGAGGCCGAGGTCGAAGACCCGCCTCTTCGAGTAGGGCCCAGGGACCTCCAGCCACCTCCACTCGCTCCAGCGCCCGAAGTCCCGCGAGCTGCTGTCAACGGTGAGAAGTTCATGGTGCAGGCCCTCGCCGTCGCCAGTGAACTCCAGCGCGAGCTGACCCACACTGGACTGTGCGCCGCACCGTCGCCGACGAGGACGGCCCGGCCCCAAGCCGCCGGTCACCCTCGACATGCCGGGCAAGGCCGCCGACTTCATACGCGCCAACGAACTGGAACCCGTCGAACGCGCCGCGCTCGACCAGGGCGTGACCGACGTCGCGGGCAGGGCAACACCCTGCGCGTCAGCGCCCTCGCGCCGATCGAAACATGACCGTTCTCAGCGCCAGCGGCCGTACCGGTTTTCCCGAGGCCGGCATACGGCTCGACTGGGTGATGAGGGTGAGGGTGACTGCGGCGCCGGGAGCGTGACCTGTGGGCGGCCGTAGCTCGTCGAACAAGGAGAACGAAAATATTCAGGCACGAGTGGTGTGCATGAATGGATTCTCCCCGTAATCTGACCGCGTTCTCACCACCCACGAGACGGGCGAGGTCACGCCTGCCGCGTGTTGCCCGAGTGCCCCAAAACCGGCCCCCGGACGCGTGCGCACAGACCGTCGGCGCTGTTCGCCGACGCGGTCGCTCGTTGTGCCGGTCGGTCAACTCCCTTACGACCAGACCGCGTTATCCCCACTCCGCCTCATAGCGAAGGGCAATTGACGATGGATCGTAAGCGGGGTCCCCGCCGTCCAGAATCGATCAGACGGTACGTCACCGCCATCCACCGGTGGGCGACACTCGTCATCGGTGTCGTTCTGCTGACGGTCATGACCTGCGGTGTCCCCTTGCTGTGGGGCGCTGAACTCTTCCGTGCCGCGAATTCGAACCTTTACCGGCCTACCCACACCGCGCACCCGATATCGGCCGGCGAGGCGCTGGAACGCGTGCACTCGGCGCATCCGGACTTCGTCGCAGGGAACGTCATCCCTGACAAGGGGATGTTCCTGGTCACCGACTCGCACCTGAACAAGGTGTACGCGGTCGACCCGGGGACAGGACACATCACCGGTTCGGGGCACTACTACGGCGGGTTCCAGGGGTTCGTGGAGAACCTGCACGCCTACGGTCTGTCGAATCCGTCGTATCCCGGTTACGTTCCCCTGCTCGGCAAGAACGTTCCCACGCTCGGTATCGATGCGCTGGAAGGGGTGACGTACGGATCGTTCCTGGTTGGCTTTGCCGGGCTGTTCCTGTTGCTTCTGGCCGTCTCCGGTGTCTTCCTGTGGTGGCCCGGCATCAAGCGGATCGCGTCCAGTTTCCGGGTCCGCCGAGGCAAGAGCAGCTATGTCCGCAACCGTGAACTCCACAAGGTCGTCGGCATGGTGGCCATTCCCTTTCTGCTGATGTGGGGGCTGACCGGAGCTGCGGTCAAGTTCCCCTCGGTGCAGAAGACATGGCTGGCCGTCACCGCCGGAAATCCCTCCGAACTCAAGTCCCAGAACTGGGACTTCGCAAGCCGCCCGGTCAAGGCGGGCACTCCGGACATCGGTGTGGACAAGGCCGCCGCCGCGGCGGTCGCCACGGTGCCGGGCACGATCCACAACAACACCCTCCCGGCCCCCGGCGATCCGGCCGCCGCGTACCTCTTCGAGATCTCCCAGCCCGGCAACGACCCGTACAGCGAGACCATGTTGGCCGGCAACGGCTGGGTCTACGTGGACCGCCACGACGCCAGTCACGTCAAGGTGGTGTGGGACGGCAAGGGCTCGACCGCATCCAACACCTTCTACGAACAGGCCGTCTACACAAGCCACTTCGGCTGGTACGTCAACGGCTGGTGGCGGATCGTATGGGCCCTGTTCGGCCTGACGCCGCTGTTGCTGGCGGTGACCGGGACGGCTACCTGGATCTCACGGCGGCGTAAGCAGCGCCTGCGCCGCCAGCGACGGCAGCAGCAGGAGCAGGAGAGTCCGGTACCGGCATGAGAGCGTCACTCGCCATCACCATCGTGATCTACGCGTTCGGCCTGGCCCTCTGGTTGGCCGCCCGGACGGTGCGGCACGGAAGCGGCTCCGCCGACGGTCCAGCAAAGGGCTCACAGGCCGGCAGGGCGGCCCTGTGGGTGCTGCAGGCCGGACTCGTCCTGCAGGCGGTGCTCGACGGGGTGAGCCTGGCGACCGGCCGCCGGCCCGCGGACCTGGCGACGCATCTGTCCTACCTCGTTGCCTCGGTCATCCTGCTGCCCCTGTTCATGGCAGTGCGGCGAGACCGGCAGTCCGCGCCGGGCTTCGCGGAGGGCGTCGCCTGCGCCGCCGCCGCGGTGGTGGCCCTGCGGCTCCAGGCGACCTCCGGAGTCGCACATGCGTGACCGTTCTCCGCGCCGCACCCGTCTCGACCTCGCCGAGGCGCTGACCGCGCTCTACGCGGTCTTCGCCCTCGCGGCGACCGGCCGGAGCGGCGTCCAGCTCGCCACCCAGATGTCACGGGCTCCCCTCGCCTACACACTGTCGGCTCTCGCCGCCGTGATCTATATCGGTGGCCTGGTGACCCTCCGGGCCGCCGACCGGAGCGGCCGCGCACGCCGATGGGCCCTGCTTCTGTGCGGGGTCGAGCTGGCCGGGGTCATCGGCGTCGGCACCTTCAGCCTGGCGGCTCCCGAGTTCTTCCCCGACGCGAGCGTCTGGTCGGGCTTCGGATCGGGCTACGGATACCTCCCGCTCGCCCTTCCCCTGTGCGCCCTGCTGTGGCTCCTCAGGCAGCCGGCCCCGGCCGTCACCAGCAACTGAATTCACACACAACCGCTTCATGGAGACCGCTCATGCGTTTCGTCATAGATCTGAAGGTGTGCCAGGACCACGGCCAGTGCGCCTACGCCTCATCCGCGTTCCGGATGGACGAGAACGGGAAGCTGGCTTTCCGCAAGGACGCCGAACGCGAATACATCTCCAGCGAGTTCGACGAGTCGGCCCGTGACGAGCTGGAGGAGGCGGCCGACCTCTGCCCGCTCCAGGCCATCGAGATCGAGGGGTGAGGCGGCCATGTCACCGAGCACCAAGCGGTGCGTCGTCGTCGGCGCATCGCTGGGGGGACTGCGCGCCGCGGAATCGCTCCGCAAATCAGGATTCGCCGGCGAGATCGTCATCATCGGTGACGAGTCGCAGCCGCCGTACAACCGTCCGCCGCTGTCCAAAGGGGCATTGAGCGAGCCGGCGGGCCTGGAACGTCTGGGCCTCAGGCAGCCCCGCGTCGTCGAGGACGTCGTCTGGCGCCTTGCCGAGCGTGCGGTTGTCGCGGACATCACCGCACGCACCGTCACGCTGGACAACGGACAGGAACTCGACTGGGACGGGCTGGTCGTCGCCACCGGCGTCAGCCCACGCCGCCTCTCCCTACCCGGCCCCACACAGGGACGGCACGTCGTCCGCACCCTGGGCGACGTCATCGCGCTGCGGGAATGCCTCGGCAACGGCACCCGGCTGGTGGTCATCGGTGCCGGTTTCATCGGGTGCGAGATCGCCGCCACCGGCCGCGGCCTGGGCGCCGCGGTCCATGTCGTGGGCCCTGAGGAGGTGCCCCTCGAGCGCCCGCTGGGCGGCCTCCTCGGCGCCGAGCTGCGCAGGCGTCACGAGGAGCAAGGCGTGCGCTTCCACCTGGGGAACGTACCGGTGCGGTTCGGTGGCCAGGAGCGCGTAACCTCGGTCGAACTCGCCGACGGCACCGTCCTGCCGGCGGACGTGGTGATCGAAGCGGTCGGCACCGTACCCAACGTGGCATGGCTCGCGGGCAACGGCCTCGACCTCACGGACGGGGTACTGTGCGACAACCACCTGCGTGTCGAGGGGCACCCACACGTGGTCGCTTGCGGCGACGTAGCGCGCTTCCCCAATCCCCTCTACGACGACGTACCGCGCCGGGTCGAGCACTGGACCATGGTGACCGACACGGCGAAGAGGGCAGGTCGATCTCTGGCGGACCACCTCGCCGACAGGGAGCCCGACACGTCGGTCTTCCAGCCCGTCCCCTCGTTCTGGAGCGACCAGTACGACGTACGCATCCAGTCGTTCGGAGCGGTCGGGCTGGGCGACGACGTCCGGGTGGTCGAAGGGGACCTGACTGGGGACGTCGCCGTCGGATACCACCGGCAGGGAGAGCTCATGGGCGTCGCGATGCTCGGTCTGGGCGGCCGCCATCAGCACTACCGCACCCTGGTCTCCACACGCTGAACTCCGCGAGCCCGAACCAGCAAGGCCCCCGCCTCGCTGGTCGGGCTCGCGTCGCGTCTCATCGGTCCGTCTTCTCGCCCTCTCAACGGTTCGCCACCAGGTAGATGACGAGCAGCGTCAAGGCGATCAGGCCCACCAGGGCCGTGGAAGTCGACCGGAGTCAGGACCAGCACTCACGATGGCGGCCCGGCTGCGGTCGAGCGCGGCATCGCGCCTTTCCTGTCGGCCTCCACTCTGCGCCGCTGGCTGACGCGGGACACCCTCAAGCCAGACCTCCATCCAGGCCTGCTGCCGCTGCCACCCCACCCTCGCCCCCCGCCAGGCCCGGGCGATGCGGGTCAACCACACCTATGGACGCGGCGGCGCCCTGGCCTACCTCGCCGTCTACGACGTACACCGCGTCCGCGTGTTCGGCGGCACCGAAGCGTGCATCGGCATCGACCCGTTCTGTTCCGGCCGCCATCGTGATCCGATCGTGCTGAGGCACCCACTGCGAGTGTCCCGCTCCGTCGGGAAAAGGAGATCACACAGGCAATGGATCACCCTGTCCCGCTCTCCGGGTACCGTCAGGGCATGAGTCATCCCCATCCCGAACTGAAAGCCGCCCCTCCCCTGCCTGAAGGGGGGCTGCGGGTCATCGCCCTGGGCGGCCTGGGTGAGATCGGCCGCAACATGACCGTCTTCGAGCA
>NZ_JBSFXG010000068.1:0-26622 GCF_053595235.1 Streptomyces sp. NPDC002520
CCCCGGTCTACGAGGACCCGGCGACGTCCAGCCGCGTCCTGTCGCTGCACCGGCCCGGCTTCAAGCAGCTGCTCGAAGAGGCGGGCGTCGGCGACACGATCCGGATCGCCGACGCGGCCCGCCTGTTCCGCAGCGTCGCCGACGTCCTCGCGCTCCGGCCCGTGCTCATCCGCCGGGGCCTGCACCTGCGAGTCGAGTCCGGCCTGCTGTCCGGCATCGACCTCGCGGCCGACGACTCCGGCACCAAGATGATCATTCAGGTCCTGGCCGCCGTGCTGGAGTTCCAACGCGACCTGATCAGCGAGAACACCAAGGAGGGCGTCGCCACCGCCGAAGCCGCGGGCAAGAACCTCGGTCGGCCCGCCGCGTTCGAACCCCAGGAGATCGTGGAGATCGTGGAGGCGTACCGCGAGGGCGCCACCGTCAAGGGGCTCGCCCGGCAGTACCGCGTGGACCCCAAGACGATCCGCCGCGCGCTCGACTCCGCCGGCGCCCGCGAGGTTCCTGACGACCTCGGGGTGCTCCTGGGGGATCTGGACGACGACCAGGAGCAGGAGCTCACCGACCCCACGGTGTCCGTCGACGTCCCCGGCCTGGTTGTCGAGCACCTGCTGACCGGCGAGGACGAGAAAATCCGCGAGTCGCTGCGCGACGGCCGGACCATCCGCCGGGGCCAGGGCTACTCCGTGCGCGTCACGGCTCCGCTGAGCCTGCATCAGACGATGATCGAGCAGTCCTCCGCAGCCCTGATGCAGTCGCCCGCAGGCCGGAAGGCTCACCGGCTCCACTCCAACCGGGTCCTCGCCCTGCGCGTCTCTCCCCCGTTCTGACCTCGCGTGATACGCCTCGCACCTCTCGTACCCGTGCGATCACTCGCACCCGTACGAGAGGTGCCCACCGCTAGCCCAGCTATCGCCCAGGAGAACCCGTGCACCTTGAGGACCAGGTCCGCCGCACCTTCCGCGAGCTGAGGGAGCTGTCCGGGGAGACGATGACCCGCCAAGCCGCCGGGATGCGCTACTCCGAGCCGACGTGGCGCCGGAAGGTCAACGGCGGCCGGGGAGGCGGGGCCGTGATCAGTCTGGAGACCATCGAGCGGGCGTGCGCGCACTACGGCATGACCGCCGTCGAGATCTTCCGCTTCCCCGAGCTCGATGAGTTCCAGCGCGAGGCCCTCGCCCTGCGCATCCGCCGCAAGCTCCAGCCCCGGCCGTGGCCTCCCCAGGAAGGCTGACCCTCCATCTGTCTGCGGTGATACCTCTCGCACACGTCGCACTCGTGCGAGAGGTATCACCGGTGAACCGAAGTCCCGGCGCCCTGTCGGTACTGCCCGCTACCGTGGTCGTGCACCACCGGCTAGCCGCGTACCGCCGGTCGCCGCTCAGCCCGCGCCCACGCCGCGGGCAGCCCCGCTCTACGGGGGCGGCCAAGGTCTCCAGGGGCCCGCGTAGATGATCACGGGTGTGCTCTGCCTGATCGCTGTTCTCCTCTGTGGCCCCTGACGTACGGCCGGAGAGCGTGGGTCTGACCGGCTAGGAGACGTCATGCCGAAGAAGCAGCCGACCGCCGCGAAGCGGGCCCGCACCGCAGCCCGCGCCGGCGCCAAGTACACCGCCGCCCTCCGTGAAGAAGCAGGCGGCTTCCCGCTCCCTCCCCACGTCGAGGTCTTCGACGACCAGGCGCTGCCCGAAGGCGATCGCATGGTCGTCGACTGCCTGCGGGCGCTCGCGGCTGAGGGCGGCCCGCTGCCGGTGCGCATGGCGGAGCCGGACCCCGACGTGACCGAGGCCCTCGCCAGGGCCGCCGTCGACGGACGCAACCCGCTGTGGAAGCGGTGGGCATCCGTGGAGGCCGCCGTCGACGGCTACGTGCTGCGGGAGACGATGTACGGGCCGAACCGGTCGGGCTACACGTCGACCAACCGCGGCCCGCGCGTGCCGGTGCCGGTCCGTGCCTCGGACGGCACGGTGACCGTGGCGGCGATGCCGGAGTGGGCTCTCTTGCACGAGGGACAGTGGATCTGGATTCACACCGGGTGGCCCGTCGAGCGCCCTGGTCAGATCGTGGACCCTCCGCAGAAGTTCCTCCCGGCGCCGGGCCTGAACTGGGAGGTCGCCGTCTGGCTCGATCTGGGGATCGAAGACGGCAAGGTCGCGGGCGAGGACTACGGCGGGGGCGTCTCCGCCTGGCAGACCGTCGGCTGGTTCACCAACCGCGAGGACGCCGTTCAGGTCGCCCGCGCGTACACCGCGCACCGCAGCCACTACGCCCGCGCCGACGTGATCGAGCACGGTGACAACGCCGGTGTCGTCTCCCTCACCAGGGACACCTTCGTCCAGACCCCGGACGCTCCCGAACGTCCTCGCCCGGCGAGGCCCGCGGGCCCGCGCCCGGCTTCCCCCCACCGGTCCGAGATTCCGGAGCTCGACTGGTTCGACCGCAAGGGCAACCCTCCGAACTCGTCTCTGATCGTGTGGACGGGCGCCAGCTGGCGGACGCTGGCGTGGACCGACTACCAGTCCGCCCACATCGCGGCCGCGCTCGGCATCGGCGCCGGCGGCCCGTACGAGTGGGCGGAGGGCTGGGGGCCGCGCCACCCCGACCGGGACATGCACGACTGGACGCAGGAAGGGCGGGAGATCACCCACCGCTTCCCGGACACGGAGTACCCGGAGCGCAGCACGATCATCGACGCCGCGCGCCGCGCCAGGGCGGACGCCCTGGTCTCCGGGCTCGCCGACCGGGGCGGGCTCACCACGGAGGAAGCCGCCGCCCGTCTGGCTCAGGGCGGGAAGAAGTACCGCCACGTCCTGGACGTCGGCCAGGCCGTCATCTCTCGCGCCCTGCACACCGCCCGCCGGGCCCTGCCCGAGGGGCCGGAGCGCACGGCGATCCGCCACGCCCTGGACGACCTCATGGACCGCCACGTGCTGCCCGCCGATGCCGAGCGGATCGCCAACGAGCAGCTCGACAGTGAGATCGAGGCCGACCGCGCCCCCGAGGTCACCGCCTGGTGCCGCCGGGCCGTAGCCGAGTACATCGCTCCGGCGCCCGACCCGGCCGCCGCCGACATCGAGGGGTTCCGCCCCCAGGACGCGTGACGTCCGACATCAAAGGGCCCGCACCTTCCCGAGGTGCGGGCCCTTCGTCATTCCGTTGAGCTGGAGTGATACGCGTGCGATGCGTATCACTGGTGCGAGGCGTGCGACTTCCCCAGCTTCCGCCCGACGCGCTCCGACTGCGCGACGGCCGCCTCCAGGAGCGCGGCGACGACCTCGTGCTTGGGCACTCGGGTGCTGTGATGGATGTCGTCCACAGCTGCCTGGAAGGCGTCGGCCGCCGTGGTCTTCGTGTACCAGGAACGCCGGGTCATGGTCTGCCGAGACTCCGCTGCCGCCCGGTCCCGGTCGCGCCGACGGTCGCGTGCCACGCCCTCCCGGGACACCTCGACTTCGTCCTCGTCATCGTCCGCCGGCGGGGGCGCCATCCGCTGTGGCCCGGTCATCGTCACTGCGATCCCTTCTCGTTGGGCAGGATGCCGATCTCGCGCAGCACGGCGGGGACGTCGTGGAACTCCGCCCGGGTCGGCACTATCGGGTAGGCCCGCTGGTAGGCCACCCGCTTGCGCATCTCGGCAGTCAGCAGCGGGTACACCGGGAGGTCCCTACCGCTCTTCGGGTCCTTCCCCGAGGTCAGCATGTCCCGGTACTCGCGCGGCAGCGTCGTGCCGTGGTCGGTGCGCGACAGCAGCACCCACGCATCGAACCCGCCCACCTCGGAATCGCCCGCGGCCGTCTGTGCGGCCCGCCAGGTCGACCGCAGGCGCCGGACCTCCGAGGGGTCGGCACCGATCGGCACCACCAGGCGCCGGGCGTACACCAGGGCCGCCGTGAAGATGCCGGCGTTCCCGCCGCCGACGTCGACGATGACGCGATCGTGCTTGCTCCGCAGAGCGGCCACGTGTTCGTCCAGGTCGTCGAAGGGGTGCCGGGTGACCTGCACCGGGAACTTCTTGCCGGGGTTCTCCAGCTCGTAGTCCTTGCGCCAGTCGTTGCTGGTCTGGGAGACGCTGTCCGCGTCGACCAGGTGCACGTCCTCGTCTTCGACCGTGGCCAGCCACAGCGCGGCGAGCATCGCGATCCTCGTCTTGCCCACGCCGCCCTTCAACATGCCGAAGACGTCGACCTCTGCCTCCGCCACCGGCCCACCTCCGCCCACTCCTGGCGGCCACCGCCGGCCACCTCTCGCCGGGAGGCTACCGCTCGCACGTTTCGCACCCGGCGTACCCGTGCGACGCCTCGCACTCGTATCACCTGGCCGCCGTCGTCCAAGGAAGAAGCCACGCCCGCCGAATCGAGGCGGGACGACGGTTGACGGGCGGCGCCCCGCGGGGGAGTGGCTTCTTCCCCCGAGACGACCCGCACGAAATCGAACGAGCGAGGCCCCAACTACAACAGACACCACCCCCTTCTCTCTTAAGTAAAAAATCCTGCGTCCCCCTTCGTCCCCCCTCCCGCCAAGATCGCTGTGACCTGTGTGAATTAGGGGGGACGCAGAGAACTTTGGTTCGTCCCCCCTGCGTCCCCCTTCGTCCCCCCAGACGGCCCGCTGCGTCCCCCCCCCGGGATTCCTGCGTCCCCCCACGGGCGACCGGGGAGATTTGCAGGTCAGAGAGGCGAGGCCGGGGAAATTCCCAGCTGAGAGGGCTGCGTCCCCCCTCAAGGGCAACGTCCCCCCTCGCGCCCCCCTATTTCCGCAGGTCAAGAGGCATGGGGGGACGCTGTCCCAAGGGGGGACGCAGAATTTTGGGCTTAGGACACATGGGGGTGCCTCGGTGGGACGCGGACATGCGACGGCCCCCGTCCGAGACTCGAACGGGGGCCGGAGAACCGGGTGCCGTCAGCTTGCTGTGGCGGGGAACTCCGTCTGCTCCGTGGCAGGCCCGGCCTGTTCGGGGATGGAAGCGCCCGTGATGCGGCTGATCTCGATGTAGCGGGACCGGTTCGGGTCCTCGTGGCGTGACCGCCGCCCGGACTCGATCTTGACTCCACGAGCGGCCAGGGTGGGCTGGAGCCGCTTGAGCCGGTCGGAGAGGACCTTGCCGGTGGTCGGCCAGCCCTTCGGAGGGGTCTGGAAGTCGCCGAAGGCGAACCGGTTCAGCACCGACAGCCACTCGGTCGAGGACATCCTGATCTCGCCTCCGGCCTGTTCCATCACCTCGGAGGCCGCGTACCGGAGCACGAGCTGGGCGAGGTTGTCGCCCTCGATCACGTCGTCCGTGATGTCGTCGATGCTCGCCCGATACGCGAGCATGGCGCCGAGGCTGTACGCCTTGTCGAGCTGGAGGCAGAGCTGTCCGAAGTCGGCCATGCGGAGGTCAGCGGGGACTTCGGCCTCTTGCTTCCGCACGGCCACGACGACGTCCAGGAGGCTGCCGATGATGGACGGCAGCGCCTCCGCATACTCCGACCACAGCTCCCGCTCGCTCCGACGGTTCTTCGGCCGGTCCAACTTGAGGAGCAACAGTCGCTCTCCGAGGTCGGACCGGATGACGCCGACGTCGATTCCGGTGAGGAGGACGGGCCGTCGGACCGCAAGCCGGACGACGTCGCCGTCAGTGTGCAGTTGCCTCTTCAGGTCCTCGCTGCCGGTCACGACGCGGGCATAGGCGTCGGACATCTCGGCACCAAGGTGAGAGAGGTTGTCGAGGGGCATTACCCAGCCTGCGGAGGCGACGACGGTCAACTGCTCCTCACCGCGGGGAGGGGTGCGGAGGTCGGAGCTCATCCCCTCGATCACCCTGGTGAGCATCCGGCCTGCAGTCGACTTTCCGGCGCCCATCGGGCCGGTGAGGAATGCGGCCGGCACCGGAATGTTCGGGTCGAGGCAGGCGAGGAGCCAGACCAGGGCGAGTGTCGAAGACCCAGCGTCGACGAAGTTGCAGAGGTTCCAAAGCCGGTCGATGCCCTTCATGTCCTGGTCGACCTCTGGCATGGGAAGTTCGCCGACGAGCTGGGTGCGCCGCCAGATCACCTCGTCGTACTCGGGCTTGCGGACCTGCCAGCCGTCCGTGGAGATGCGGACGGACAGGCCGTCGTCGCGGCCGAGGTCGAGCCAGGTGACGTTCTCGGTCTTCTTGCAGGGGCCGACCCGGATGCAGACCTCGCGGACGTCACGAGCCAAGGTCAACGCTTCGATGAAGTCGAGGGCCTCCTTCATGGAGGTGCCGCTGAAGAGGCCCATGCCCTCGTTGTACATGTCGAGCATCAGCTCCTGGCGGTGGCTGCCGGTCGTCCCCTGGCTCCGAAGAGGCCGGGCGATGGGGCTGCCCTTACGCTGCGCGTACGCCGTGCCGCTAGAAGTGCGGAAATAGTGGAAGTGGTCCAGCGCGTACTCCGCAATGATCTCGCGCGCTGGGGTCTTGTTGTCCTCACCGGACGGCTGGCTCACGTGTGCTCCGTTCTTGGGAGCTGAGCCGATCCATCTCCTCCGCCTGGTCACCGTGTCGTACAGTGGTGACTGCGCTAGGAAGACGAGTGGAGACGGATCATCGCTCAGCTCGAAGACTTCCAGTCGGCCCGGAGCGAAGGTGTGCTACCACCCCAGCTACCGGGCCGCTCGCTTTTCTGATGTGGGTTGAGACCCTAGCTGCGCGTTTCTAGACAGCTCAGGCCATTTGCGTCGAGGGCACCGCGATGCCCGCTTCAGCGAACCCTCGGTCGACAGCCCGGACCGCGTACGTCTCAGGCACGCCGACGCTCACGGCCGCCGCCACGATCTCGCCACCAAGGGCCTCCAGACCGCACGGCCCGGGGCACTCCTGGTGCAACGAGCCGAGGAAGCGGGCGACGCCGAAAGCCTGGCTCGCGGCCCCCTGCTCACGGTGGGATGTGACCATGGCGACGCCCTTGTCGAGGCCGGTCCGCACGTACCGTTCCGTGTGACGGCACCCGGAGGCGACTTCTCGTGACCATGCGGTCCGGGTGACGGGCGAAGAGGCCACGGCCCCCGCCGGCACCACATACCGGGGGAGCGAGGTCACCGTCTCGGGCAGCCGGATCATCTGGCCTTCGCCGCGTCCGAGCCAGCGCGCGTACGCCATGCGGGACTTAATGTCGACTCCTGGCCGGACCTTGTTCGCCGACTGCATGGTGCCCAGGTAGATCCAGTGTTCGCCGCGAGTCGTCGGGACGGTTCGAGTCGGGGGCAGAGCCTCGCGTGCCCAGGCGATCGCATCGCTGCTGTCGAGGTCGACAACGGTGACCCCAGCCCCGCCCGGGTGGTAGGCGATCGCCGCCGACCGCCGCCAGGCCGCCATCCAGGCCGCCGACGTCACGAGGTCGACCGACGTCGATGCGGCAGCCCACGCGTGGCACGGCCGAGGGCACTCGCAGGTGCCGGCGCTCTTCATGTTCGGTCGGCCCCCGCACCGGTTCTCGAAGCACGCAGGGCAGTTGGCAAACGGCACCTTGCCCTCGCGCAGGGGCAGCACCGGCACGCCGAGGGCTACCAGTTCGAGGGCTTGCCGCAGGTGAGCGTCTGCGGGTGAATCGCTGTGCGTCATCGGCTTCCCCTTCCTCTGGTACCGCCCGGCGTCCTGCGAGAGGACGCCGGGCGGTGAGTCTGTTGGGCAGTTAGTCCAGCGGGACGCCGTACCGCAGCGTCCAACCGCGGCTGAGCACGTGCCGGGTGACTTCGACGGTCCGGCCGTCCTCGGTACGACCCGTGTGCGTGATGGTGAGCAGCAGCTCGCCGGAGTCGACGCCCAGGGCTTCGGCCTGTGCAGCGGTCGCCGGAACCTGCGTGACGTCCTCAACGACATCGGTCTGCGCCAGCCCCGCGTCGGCCATCCGGGAGATGATCCCGCCCGCGCCCGTGTCGAGCTGGGCAACGGCGGGCGCGGCCTCTGCGACGAACGCGGGGATGTACGTGTCGGCGAGCTGGACCAGGCGGTCACCGTCGTACATGCGGCGCTGCCGGATGACGACCTCCGCGTCGGGGCTCACCCCGAGAAGGTCGGCGACGTCGGCAGGAGCCGCACCGCGCTGGACCTCAACCTCAGCGCGGGGGCTGCCACCGGCGCGCTTGGTCTCGGCTTCGAAAGCCCCGTGGGCCCCGCCCTCCGCCCGCTGCACGTAGCGGCTGCGAGCGTCGCGGGTGATCGTCCCGTCAGCGCCGATGGTGTTGCTCGGCATGGTGCTCCTTCGTTGGTGATGGATGGGTTGACGTGGGACGACGCCTAGTCGGCGTCCAGTTCCCACGTGTACGAGAACCGCCAGATGTTCGCGGGCATGACGTGCACCGCGACCTCAACGACGCGGCCCTCTGCTGTTGAGGCGTGATGGACCAGCTCGTATACCTGCCGGTCGTCGGGGATGCTCAGGGCTTCCGCCTCCTCCGGGGTGGGGAAGCGGACCTCGATGGACTCCTGGACGCGCCGCTGAGCGAATCCGAGGTCGGCGAGCCGGTTCTTGCTGCCGCCGGGCCCGGTGTCCTGTTCTTCGATCGCGGTCCCACCTGCGATTTCGATGGGGAACCACGACGTGGCGAGCTGGACGACGAACCCCTCGTCGGAGTCCGCAGCGTCCCGGCCGGCCTTCATGGCACGGCTCCGGTAGATGGCCTTCGCTGAGTGGTGCAGCTCGAACGCGGCTGCAACGTCACGCGGCGGGCGGGCTCGCCCGATCTCGGTCGGCGTCCGCTTGTAGACCAGACCGAGGCGGTTCAGCTCTGCCTCGAACGCGCCGCGCGCACCGCCTTCGGATCGGGCTGCGGGCTGGTACCGGCCGGTTCCGTCGCGGGTGATCTTGCCGATGAACGGCGTCACGAACGAGCCCTTGCCCTGTCGGGTCACGACCAGGCCGTCCCGCTCCAGGACGCGGAACACATCTCGCGCGGTCTGGAAGGCGATTCCTTCGGCGGCCTGGAGCTCCGACACGCTGGGCAGCTTGCCGCCCGGCGGGTACTTGCCGGTCTCGATCTTCGTCCGGAGATCGGCGGCGATGCGCTCGATCTTCCCGGGCTCCTTCTTGGCCACGGCCCTCCGTCCCTTCTGCTCGGTGTGCTGGGTGCTGTTGGCCGCCAAGCATGACATAGCTAGTTGAGTATCGGAAGTCGAGATCATTGGCCTGTTGTGTGTCGCCATGTTTCCGCAGGTCAAACGCTAGTCCGTTTGGCACTTAGCTAGTTGTGTTGACACCCCCGGGAAGAGGTGCGTTAATCAATCTCGCGCGCCGCGCTCAACTAGTTGGGTGCGGTGCGAGGTACTGCCCGGAGGGGAAGCGCGCGTGCGCGTCGAACCGAAGGAAGCGGCTGTTCCTTTTCAACTCCACAGAGGCAAGTCCCGGGAAGACACGAGCCGAACCACCCGCCCTTCGAGGCCAGGCAGGCGGCTCCTCTGTACAACCCGGCCCCGTCCGCGGGGTGATGCGGACCGCCAGCCCGCAGGCGATGTGCGGGCCAGGCACCTGCGACAAGCCAGCCCTGCCGCGCGGACAGCTCCGAAGCACCTTGGCCCAGGCCGTCCTCACGGGCGGACAAGAGCCCCGTACGCGCGGTGAGACAAGGGCAGAGATCGCGGGCCCCGGAGGCATTGACCGGTTCGAGTCCGGTACGGGGCGCGGCGGCCAACCAAGGCCGCGCCGGTGGCCGTGGCTTCTTCTTCGGCCGGCCCCCGCGTAGCAGGCGGGGACCAGCCGGGGCCACGGCCCCAGATCGCATGGAGGTGCGACCCAATGCCCAACGGTATCGAGGTCCAGGCCCTGGCCGTGGACCTGACGGCCATCTACGCCAACCAGCACGCTCGTGTGCTGGGGATCGTCGGCCGCACGCTGCGCCCGGAGGACCGGGCTGCGTACGTCGACGACCTCGCACAGGACGTGTGGCTAATGGTCTGGCAGTACCTGCTGCGCGGCAACGAGATCAGGAACGCCTCCGGGCTCCTGGCCGTGTTCGCCCGCCGCAGGGTGTACGCGCACTACCGGTCGGCGCGGGTTCGCCGCGAACAGGCGACCGACCCGACCAGCCTTGCCCTTGACCGCCTCTGCGCTGAGCTGGAGGCGATCGCATGACGCGCGAGGTCTACGACGCGTTCTCGGCTGGCCACCCGCGAGGGTCGTGGCCGGCGGAAGAGCGAGCGCACGAGCTGCGGGAGCAAGGTCAGCCCGCCACGGTCGTGATGGACATCGACACGGACCGGTTCCTGGTCGTGTCCGAGGGCGGGGAGGCAGCCGCATGAACGCTGTGACCTGCTGCGACTGGTGCGGCCAGGACCACGACCCGATCCGTCCCCAAGACGACGACCTGTAGCCAACGACGGGCGTCCGTCGCCACCAGGCCCCCACGGCTGGTGACGGCGGACGTCCGGCTGTCGGAGCCGGGCCCGTCGAGGGAGACACGTTGAAGGTCAAGAAGCGCGCGGCGGCCGCAGCCGCCATCGCTCACCTGGGTTCGCTGTACGTCGTTGCCGAGCTGGTGCACGCCATAGGCGGCCAGGAGTGGCACCGGCTGGAGAAGCACTTGGACGGCCTGGACGACCGCGCGGACGTCGCGCTGGACGCGTGCAGGGCTGCCGGGGACGGCGAGTTCGCCGACTGGCTGGAGAACACGGCGATGCGCGGCACCGACATGGTCGGCGTCGTGACCGCCAGGTTCGCCAGGGAGCCGGTCCGGTGACAGGCGCCGGCGGGGACGTCCCGCAGAAGCACATGACGATCCGCATCAGCCGCGACGGCGGCCGGACGTACGCCGACCCGATCGAGGTCCGGCCCAACCCGAACCTCCCGCCGACGAACGCGTGGGCGGAGGGCTGGCCGCCGTGCGACTGCCCCAAGCATCGGGCGGCGCGGGCGGAGGGCCGCGAAATTCCCCAGACGGTTCGGCTCAGTTTCGACGGATCATGACCGTGCTCGAAGCGGCTTCGACCACTCCGGTCACCGCTTCGGGCACTCGCCCACGATCTTCGGATGGAGAGAGCATGACGACCACCATCGAGCCGCCCGTCAAGGTGCCGGCCCCGGTCGACCCGGCACCGCCTTCGGGCACTCGGGTCGCCGCTTCGGGCACTCAGCCCCCGGCTTCGGCTACTCCGGCCGACGCTTCGACCACTCCGCTGGAACCGTCCGGCGACACCCAGCCGGAGGTGAGCCGGAAGGTCAAGATCTGGCTCGGGATCGCGTCCATCGTCGGCGCGTGCGTGATCGGCGCGATCGGCTTCTACCTGTCCTTCGGCAACCTGTCCGACGCCGGTTCGACCCGGTTCGGCTTCTCCGTCGAGGACGCGCCGTACTTCGCGATCGGCGTCGACGCGGCGATCGTGACGTGCCTGGCCCTGGACCTGTTCATGGCCACGATCCGCACGTCATGGCCCCTGCTGAGGCTCATCGCCCACGGCATGACGCTGGCCAGCGTCTACTTCAACGCCGCCGCGAACGGCGCGATCGCCGAACACCTGGACAAGGCCCTGAGCCACGGCCTGATGCCCGTGCTGTTCGTGATCGGCGTCGAGGCCGGTCGGCGCATCCTCGTCCATCAGGCCGCGCTTCCCGCCGACCACGACGTCATCCCAGGTCACCGCTGGGTTCTGGCCTTCCGCCCGACCTGGCGCATCTTCAAGACGATGAAGATCTGGGACATCGCGTACAGCGAGGCCATGGCCCGCCAGCGCGAGCGCGCCATCTTCAACGCCTGGAACGAGTACAAGGCGGAGCTGAAGAAGGCGAACCTGACCGAGGGCAGCGAAGAAGCCCTGGCCAGGCTGCCCAAGAAGCTGGAGCCCTTCGGCCTGACGGTCGATGAGGCCCTGGCCCTGCCGGACCGGATGGCCCGTGAGGAGCTCCGGCGCACCCAGCTTGCCGAACAGCGGGCCCGGGAGCTGGAGCTGGAGAAGGAGCGGGCCGCCCACGCGGCGGAGAAGGAGCGTCTGGCGCACCGCAAGGAGATGGCGGCCCTGACGGCCGACCTGACGGCGACAGAGGGCGTGGCGGGCGCACAGGCCCGTGGCGCGGTCGCCGAAGCCGAGGCGCGGGCCGACGCACAGGCTCGCGCGGCGACTTCGCTCGGGGACGCGATCGAGTCGAAGGAAGCGGCCGAAGCGAAGCAGCGAGCGGCCGAAGCGAACGCGCGAGCGGTCGAAGCCGCCAAGCGAGCGGCCGAAGCCGACGCGGACAAGATGGCCGCGCTGGCGAAGACGGAGACCGAAAAGGCGAAGGCGCTCGAAGCCGTGCACCGTGCGGCCGAAGCCCAAGCCGGAGCCGCCGCAGCGGAGAAGCGAGCGGCCGAAGCCCGCGAGGCAACCGCTCAGATCACCCGCCGCGCGGTCGAAGCCGAGGACTTTGCGAACTTCACCCCGCGCCAGCGCCGGGTGCGGATCGTGGCCCGGATGATCCTGGCCGCCCGGCCCGAGGACGTCGACCTGGCGGCCATCGAGCAGGCGATCGGCGTGAGCATGAGCACCGCGTCCACCACCAAGGCGGAGGCCGTCGCGCTCATCCAGGCCGGGTACGACCCGGCGACCGGCTTCGACCCGGAAGCACCGTCGCGCACGGCGTGACCAGCCCACCGGCACCACCAGTGAAGGCCAGCCCGCGGTCATCGGGCTGGCCTTCGCTGCGACTGCCGGAAGCAGTCCCAGCAACGCCGACCAGGACGCACGATCCGCCCTGGTCAGACACCCAACGGTAGAGGAGATCCCCACCCATGAGCACGTCTTCGTCCCGGCCGGAGTGGTCCGGGGACATGCTGGACCGCCCCGAGATGGTCGAAGCGTTCGCCAAGCAGCTGCGCGGCGTCCTCGGGGCACAGGCCGAGTACGTCGCGAAGATCCGCCGCGACGCTGAGGCGATGTGGAAGGCCAACCCCCCGGAGGGCTACAGCACCTTCGAGGCGTGGTGGCGTCACCGCTGGGTGACCAGCCCGTTCGGCCAGATCGAGGACCACATCGAGAAGGCCGCCAAGCTCACCTTCGACCTGGAGGCCCGCTACCGCCGGGGCCGCCACGAGATCCCGGAGCGCAAGGCCGCCGCCGCCCTGGAGAAGGAGCAGGCCAGGGAGACCCCGGCGGTCACCGCGGGGGGTGCGCCGATCCCCCCTAAGCCGCGCACGGCCCCGGCGGACACCGGTTCCGCCGGCGGGGACTTCCTGGAGCTGGTCCGCAAGGGCCGGTCGGCGTGAGCGGAAACGGAACGAGCCCCGAGGGCCTCAAGCGGCTCCGCAACCTGGCGGACTTCTGGGGCCCTCGGATGGAGGCCGTCGACAACGACGCCGACCTCGCCAAGGTCTGCTTCGACCGGGCCAAGTCCGCCGCCAAGCGAGCCCAGCGCAACGGCAACCCGCGCGCCATGCACGAGCTCGCGGAACTGCTCGCGCACTGGGCTCACGACCAGGAACGCGCCGACGCGAAGCGTCACAGCGCGTGACCCGTGAAGTTCAACTTCAACGGGCCTTTCCGGGGTTCCGGGGGGCCCAAGGCGCGGCGCGCGTACGCGCGGCGCGCGAGGATCGCCGATTCCGTCACCGCCTGTCAACCCCTGGAAGGGAGCGAACGTGACCACCGACGACCGGGACGGCGACGTTCTGCCGTTCCCCCGAGTGACCCTCCCCGGGTCGTACGACGCCCCGTCACCGCCCGCGCCGGCGGACGACGATGACGGGGCGGACGACGACTGGGCTCCGGTCCCGGTCGGCTCCTGGCCGACGCTGCCGGACGTCTCCGGCATGGGCCCGCCCCTGCACCTGACCGTGCCGGGTACGCCCGATCCGGAATCCGACGACGAAGACGCCGACGTGGGCGACTTCGCCCCGCCACCTCCCGAGGACCCCGACAACCCGACCTTCCGGGACGTCGCCGCGATGGGCATGGCGGTCATGGCGGCCGTCGGCGTCGCCTGCGCACAGGGCATGTGGCACGCCGCGAAGGGCGCCAAGGCCCGCGCCGAACACCACCAGGCCATCGCCGACAAGGCCCGCCTGGCGGCCGACAAGGCAACCGAGAAGCACCGGATGCAGCCCGGCCCGGAGTTCGGCAAGGGCCAGAAGCCCGGCGCAGGCCGGGGCGGGGGCTCCGGCGGTTCTGGGAGCTCCGGCAGCTCCGGCGGAGGGTCCGGCGGATCGAAGAAGATCCCGCCCTCGCTCAAGAACAACGGCAACGGCGTCACCAAGGGCCCTCAGCGGCCGTCTCCCAGCGGTTCCGGGGGAGTTGGCCCCAAGGGGCCCGCCGGGAGCGGAAAGGGCTCCAACGGCTCGCACAGCGGCGGCAAGGACCGGTCCGGCAAGGACAAGGACCGGCCCTGGAGGGACCGGGGAGCCAAGGACGCGAAGGGGCCCAAGAGTTCGGACAGCAAGTCGTCGAAGGACGACAAGTCGAAGTCCGCCAAGGACACCAGCACCAAGGCTGCCAAGGACTCCAAGGACGCCAAGGCCAAGGACGCGCCGAAGGACACGGCCAAGAAGCTCCCGAAGGCCCCCGAGCCCGTCTCGCCGTGGAAGGACAAGCCGGAGAACAAGGCCAAGACCAAGGACGCCAAGGGCAAGCCCGACGCCAAGGACCCCAAGTCGGAGGCGAAGAAGGCAGATCCGAAGGACGGCGACAAGGTCGACCTGACGAAGAAGCCGAAGGCGACGGAGGCCGGGAAGGACAAGGTCCCGCCGAAGCCGACCACGAAGCCCAAGCCGCTGTACGACAAGGACCGTCCGGTCACCGGCACGGCCAAGCCCGACGGCGAGAAGACGTGGAAGGACGCGCCGAAACAGCCGGTCAACGACACCAAGAATGGCAAGCCCGCCGCGGGGCCGACGCCCGGAGCGGAGTCGGCCGGCACCACCCCGCCGGGCGGGTCGTCCGGTGCCTGGGCACCGCCGCCCCCGCCTCCCCCGCCGCCTCCGGGCTTCGAGGGGATGCGCCCGCCGCCCGGCGCAGCCGACGCCTACAGCGGCTCGATCTGGGCTGACTCCGAGCGCCTGGACCAGCAGGAAGCACCGCAGGAACCGGCCCCGCCCGGGGCCATCACGCGAGGGCACCCCGCTCTCCCGGCAGGCACGGCCACGGCGCCGGCCGCCAGCTCGACACCGCCGGGGCCCGCCGCTCCGGCCGTACCACCGCAGAGAGGAGCCCGGTTCGTGAGTGCGCCGGTGAAGTCCACGCAGTACAAGGACGCGGAACTGACCGTGTACGACGTCATCGACGCCGACGCCGACATGGCGGAGGAGATCACCGAAGGCGTCGACGCGGCCATCAAGGCGTCGGAGGGCTGCGACGTCCTGTTCACGCGGCTGGAGGCCCTGCACGCCAAGGTCGTCGAACTCAAGGTGCCCGGCTCGCTGGAGGGCATGGTCATCCGGCTGATGGAGAAGTGCGGCACGGTCAAGGCCCGCGCCGACGCCATCGCCGAAGCCCTGCCGAGGGCCTCCGAGTCGATCGCCACCGCCGGGAGCAACGCCGAATCGCGGCACCGCCACCCGGCCGACGTCACCCGGGACATGGGCCACACCCGCCCGGCCGAACGCGAGTACCACCTCGGAGACTAGGAGGCCCACATGGGAGAGGCACTGGAGAAGGCCGGAGCGGTCGCGGGCACAGTCGCCAGCGCGGCCGGGACGGCGATCGCCGCCACCGGCGCAGTGGTGGCCACGGCGGTCCGCTACACCATCGTCATCGCGCAGCTCGCCGCCGCCGGCGCGAAGCTGCGGGGCCTGAGCGAACAGGTCCGGTCGACGTACACGTACGTCGAGGGCTGCTCGAAGTCGGTCGACAACCTCGCCGACCAGATGGCGGGCCTGAAGGTCGACCGGGACACGGTCTCCGAGCACCACGAGGCCGCGACCGTGATGCGCAGCGTCCTCGCCGAAGCCGAGGCGATGGCCGCCGCGACGGAGGACCTGGCGACGCTCTTCGACCAGGCGTCAGCCGAGCACCAGGCCGACTACGGCCCGGTCGCGGAAGCCTTCCAGGCGATGCCGGTCGACCCGGCGGAGTCCGAGTTCTACAGCAACCGCTGATCAACCCCCCTGCGACGTCTCGCACCTATCGCACAGGTGCGAGGCGTCGCACATCTCGCACACGTCGCACACCGGCGAATCGGCGGCCCGGTCATGGCCACCGCCTCGCCGTCCCCGACCGCTAGCCCAGCTATCGCCCCCGGGGGAGCTCCCCGGAGAAGGAGACGCCCGCCATGCTGTCCGCCGACCGGATGCGCGCCCACCTCGACAACGCCCGGCGCCACCTGGACACCGCCCGCAGCCACACCGGCCGGGTGGCCACCGCGACCGGCACCGCCGCCGCGACCACCGGACTGTTCACCACGGCGGTCATGGGCGAGTCCCTGCTCGCCACGCTCGCCGCGACCGGCCTCGGTCTGCTCGTACTGCCGACCCACAAGGCCCGCCAGCCGGAGCCGGAGAAGGTCATCGAGCGCACCGCCGACGGCGGGATGCTCGTCTACACCCCGCCCGCGCCCCCGAGCCACCAGGGCCGCACGGCGGCCGTCCTGTACGCGACGCCCGGCGTCGGCCTGGTCGGCGTCCTGATCGCTGAGTGGATCGTGCCCGGCTTCCACTGGGGTGAGGCCCTGGCCGTCGCGCTGTGGTCCGCCGGCACCTGGCTCCTGCGCCCCGCCCGCCGGGCCCGGCACATGCTCGTGCCGCCCCTCCCGCCGGTCGAGAAGGTCCACGACCTGGTGGTGCAGGACGAACCGCAGCTCTACGCGCACCCGGCCGCTCAGTGGTGGGCGGAGCGGGTCGCCATCGAGGGCGGGGCGGCCCCGGCCACGGTCCTGGAGGACGTCGAGAAGACCGGCGAGAGCGCGATGCGCGCCGTCATCCGCGCGTCGATCCCGGGCGAGCCGGTCCCCGACATCTCCGTACGCCGCCTGTCCGCGCTGATGGACGTCCCCCAGGACCTCATCACCGTCGGCCCGGTCCCCGGCCGCGGGGCCTCCGTGCAGCTGCTCACCGTCGGCCAGGCCGACGCCGCCGCTCTGGACCCCGCCCGCCTGTGGGCTGAGCGCATCGCCCCGCTGGCCATGCCCGGCGCCACCATCACCGCCATCAACCTCGGCTCCATGAACCTGTCCAAGGAGGACGCGTGACCATCACCCCCGCCACCCCGGGCTCCCTCGCCATCCCCGACAACCAGATCATCGAGCTGATGGTCGAAGTCCCCGCGGGCCAGGTCATCAAGTACGACCTGGCGGCCCTCGTCAGCGCCTTCGACGTCGGCGACCCGGGCCGGATCGCTGTCGAGACCGACGGCTCCCGGCACGCGATCGTCACGATCTACCCGTCCAACCCGCTGGCCACCATGCCGCCGCCCTCCGACGACGACATGCTCATGGACAGCCTCGGACGGATCGTCGTCGGCCGGTACCACAACGGCCGCCCCGCCCGCCGGAAGCTGTTCGACCCGCGCACCGGCAGCGCCGTCCGCGCCCTGACCTTCGGCACCACCGGCGCGGGCAAGAGCCGCACCGTGCAGTACGTGCTGGCCTGCGAGAAGCGCAACGGCATCGTCAGCTGGTACGGCGACCTCAAGGGCGGCCAGTCCGCCCCGGAGGCCCGGGGCCAGGTCGACTGGCTGGCCACGAGCCAGGAGGAAGTCATCCTGATGCTCCGGGCCGCCGTCGCCGTCGCTCAGCAGTCCCGCCAGCCGCGCTACGCCGCGATGGGCCGCAACGCCTTCGTCATCGGCGACCCCGACCCGCTGCTGTCCGTGCGGATCGACGAGGCCAACCGCCTCCTGGAGAAGGGCGCCCCGTACCGCGAGGAGGCGACCTACCTCGTCAAGGAGCTGGGACGCACCGGCCGCAGCGTCGGCATCGGCGAGGAACTGGACGCACAGGCCAGCCACCTCGAAGAGCTCGGAGGCTCGGACACGCTCAGGGCCATGCTCAAGGAGGGCGAGGTCACCTTGCTCCGCTGGAGTAGCTCGATGATGCGCCAGCTGGTCGCGGACGGTCTGCTGCCCGCCGGCACCCAGCTCATGCCGATCCCCAAGAGCCTCAAGCCCCGCGTCCTGCGCTCGCAGTTCGCCGAGGGCGTCGACGACGACGATGACGTCTGCGACACCCAGGGGACCGCCTATCTGCTCTCCGGGCCGTACCCGGCGAGCATGATGCGGCACTTCCGGATCGGCTCCATCATGCCGATGCCGGGCCTGGACCCGGAGATCCTCGCCTTGTACGGGCCGGGCGACCCCGCTCGCCTGGAAGAGACCTCGCTGGACGCGGCGGGCGAGGCGTACGCGGCCCGGGGCACCGACGCCATGGCCGCGCTGTGCGAGGCCGTGAAGGACGAACAGGCCGCCAAGGCGGCCAAGGTGCAGGCGGCCAACGGCGGGCGTGGCCCGCAGCTCCTGGAGGACCGCATCCGCGTCGTCCTCGCCGCGTCCGACGATCCGATGACCGCCGACCAGATCACGGCGGCCGTCAACGCCGACGGCGGCAAGGAGGTCAGGCTCGGCTCCGTCCGCACCCGGCTCAGCTCGCTCGCCGACGCCGGCGACGACGTCGCCCGGGTCGGACACGGCCTGTACGCGGCCGTCCGCTGACCGTCCCCAACAGCAAGCCGGGGCCCTGGAGATCGCACCTCCGGGGCCCCTTTTCACTCCCCCAATGCCTCGAAGGAGTTCGACCAGTGGAGCACATCGACCGCACCCCCGGCATCCAGCTCAGCGAGTCGGAGGCCGCCGCCGAAGCGCGCCGGATCATCGAGAACCTGTACAAGCCGCAGCCCGCCCCCGAGCCGATCCCGACGTCCTACCGGGACACCTCGCCGAACACGCCGCCCACCGCCGCGCCGGTTGCCCAGGAGGGACGGCCGCCCATGTCCCAGCGCGCCACCGACATCAGCGGCGTCATGCTCGCCGGCGGCGTCGCTTCGCTGCCCGTCGGCGGAGTCACCGCCCTGGTGCTGTGGGTGCTCGGACAGGCCGACACGGCCAACCTCGCCATCGGCGCCGCCGCCCCGACCACCCTGGTGCTCGCCGCGGGCTTCCTGCTGCGGTCCGCCGGCCGCGCGAAGAAGGACATGCACACGGAGCACCACCACCACTACTCCGGCACGGTCGTCCAGCGGACCGAGGTGAACACCCAGACGAAGGGGATGTTCAGCCGGACCCACAACCACAACGGCTGACGGGGGAAGTCGAGATGGCCACTCACGTCACCGTGTCGCACGGCGCCGACTTCGAGGGCGTCGACCGCTTCACCGTCAAGCAGTTACGGGAGCTCGGGCAGTACGTGCGGGGCGTCCTGTCGTACGACGACTACACGAAGCTGACGCCCGTCCTGGACCACGCGGGCGAGCGGGAGCTGGCGTTCAACACGGCCGAGGCCGCGCTCCTGGCCGTGCTCCTGCGCCGGGCCGCCGCCGCCCGCACGCTGCCCAAGAAGTACGCCGGGCCCGCGCTGTTGCTCGGGTTGTCGGCGGCCCGCGCCGTCGACGAGGGCGAGACCTGGACGTGGACCCTTGAGGAGTCCGGGCGATGAGCGAGATGGACACCCGGCTCGATGCGGCGACCACCACCGTGCTCGCCGAGATCAGCCGGACCGACGCCAAGTCCGGCGTGCTGCTCACCGCGTTCTCGCTGCCGCTGGCCGCGCTGGTCGCCGCCGTCCCCGGCCGCGCCCTGCCGGGGGCCTCCGCCGCTCTCGTGGGGCTCGGCACCGTCGGCCTGGTGGCCGCGATGCTCGTGGTCCTGGTCGTCGTCCGTCCCCGCCTCGGAGGCGCGGCCCGCGGCTCGTACCTGTACTGGTCGCTGTGCACGCCGGAGGAGGTGGTCGCCGACCTCCAGGTGCCGGAGAACCAGGCGGCGCACGTCGTCCATCTCTCCCGGATCGCACGGCGGAAGTACCGCGGCCTCCAGGTCGCCATCGACATCACGGCGGTCTCACTCATCACCCTCGCGGGCGCACTGCTCGCCGCGCTCGCGTAGCGCTCTCTCGAACGACCAAGGCCCCCCGGCGTCTTCGGATGCCGGGGGGCCTTTTTGCGTTTCCGGACCGGCCGCACGGGGCCATGCTGGGGTCCAGGAGGTGACCCGGGGTGGACTTCGAGTTCGAGTGCTGGCGCTGTGAGGCGGACTGCACGGTCTGGGGGAAGCCGGTGGGGTTCTGGACGGAGAAGTACCGGCTCCCCGAAGAGTGGTCGTGCTGGAACTGCGGGGCCATCAACATCACGCCCGACGACTGATCCGGGCGGGGAGAAGTAACGAGCTTCGCACGCCCTGATTCGGGCCTTCGGCCCGGCAGCGCCATCCCACCGCGCGCGTGGCCGGCACCGTCGGCGACAGCAGCAGACGGGGA
Organism: Streptomyces sp. NPDC002520; assembly: GCF_053595235.1. Taxonomy (NCBI): domain Bacteria; kingdom Bacillati; phylum Actinomycetota; class Actinomycetes; order Kitasatosporales; family Streptomycetaceae; genus Streptomyces; species Streptomyces sp. NPDC002520. The sequence goes on from NZ_JBSFXG010000068.1 coordinate 20,295, forward strand.
CAGCGAGTTATAGCTCATTGGAACAATGAGCGACCCGCCGCGGCCGTACGACGGCAGCAGACGGCGGCAGCAAGGTAGTGCTCACTGATATCAGTAAGCCCTCCGCCGCCCGGGGTCTGCAGGCGACCGGGCACGGTCGAGGCGGGGGTTTTCGGGGACCGGTCCACGCACCATCCGCGCGCGGGAGACGGCAGTAACGACCGGCAGCAAGATAGTGCGAACTGGGCCCACTTTCGCCGGGCGCCAGTTCCTCGGTCGTCGGTCCCGGCCGGGGACGTCGACCACGCAGCGGAGGACCGCCGTACGTCACCGACTTCACGTACAGCGTTACTCGAGGACCGCGTCGACGCGCCGCGCCACAAGACCCGCCGCGCGCGGACCGTCATGACCAACGCCGCCATCGGCGACCGTCATGACCTGACACCAGGCGCACCCGTCCGGACAGACGCGCACACCTATGCATCACGGCCCGACGGCCGTCGCTGTCCACGGCTCCCGCTCAGGAGAGCCGGACCCGTGGACAGCGACCTGCGCGCGTCCCGCACGGTCAAAGCTCTTGCATTCACAAAGTCACAAGGTTCGCCGTGCCGCCAAGGTCATTCGTAATGCATGAGGTGTGACCGTTTCCGCCGTGCAAGATCAAGACGGTCACACCTCTTGCATTCACGACCGCACAATCTCCGGGGGCCGTCTCACCTGCGCAGCAAGTTGGGAGAGAAGGGGAGCTTCCGCGATGCCGAGGGCGGCATCGGGCGGCATGACATCTCTTGCAACTCCGTTTCGTCCGGACGGAATCCGCGCGGTCACCGTCGCTTCTTCCGGGCCTCCCGCTCGCGCCGGCGTCGCTCGGCTCGGGGAAGTCCCGACGCCTCCTCACCGACCGGCTCCGGTCCGCCGGGGCCCGCCAGGAGGTGCTCCACCGCGATGCCGAAGACGCGCGCGAGGTCCTCCCGCTGCGCCTGCGTGAACCGGTCCGTGCGTACATCGGTGAGCAGTTGACGCAGCGCGCCGTACCAGTCCGCTGTCGTCCGGGGCGCACTCGCGGCGACGTCGACAGTGCCGGGGAAGTCGTCGGTGACGAGCTGCGCGAGGACCTCTCGGAGCTCCCGCGCACGAGGGTGGTCCCGCAGCTTCGACGCGTCGACCTGAAGCAGGGCCAGCATCGTGTGCCAGTCCTCGAAGGTCTCCGGGAAGCGGAGGTTCATCTGCTGCTGCGCGGGCCGGGCCGGGACCGGTTGGAGCACCGTGGGGCCCTTCCGGACGACCGTGCGCACCACCGTCTCCGTACGCTCGATGACCTCCCGCACCGGTTCGGGTGCGGGCGCATCCCCGAGTTCGGCCTTCGCCTTCTCCCGTTCGTGCCAGCGCTTGCGGTGGTTGTCGTCGCAGAACCGCGGCGGCCGGCCCCGCCCGCTGTACTTCAGTTCCGTGCCGCACCAGGCGCACGTCCGCTTCACCAGACGCTCGCGCACGTGCACCGACTCGTACTCGGCAACCCGCTCGCCGTGCTCCTGGTCGCCGTCCTCGGGTATCTCGTGCGGTGCGCTGGTCGTCATCCGGGAACCCTAAGCGGGCCGTGATCCACACGGCGAGTTCCGTCCCCACGAAACCCGCGAGGGCAAAAGTGCCAGAGGTGTACGGCACCCCGCCGTCGACGACCCGGGGGACGTGTTTCCGTCCCCACGAAACGGCCCCGGCCCAAAAGTGCTAGAGGTGCCGCGCCACGGAGCGACCCGAACCTGGCGACCCGCCAACCACCCACTGACGCCACTCACCCCAACACCGCTCACCCCCACCTTCGACGTGCCACGCTGCCGACCATGAGCACCACGCGACGCCGACTCGGCACCGGTCCCGTCCCCTCCCCTCGTACGACTCCGGAGACAACTCCGTCGCCGCGGCTGCTGCCGATCGAGCGCATCGGAGCGGGCCCGCTCCTGGGGGAAGTCGAGCACCAGGACGTCGCGCTGCCGCGAGGCCGGCGGACCCTCGGACCGGGCGGAGGCGAGGGCGGCCGGGGCCAGCAAGTTGGTGCGTGAGCATCGCTCCCGAGGGCGCAGCAAGTTATCGCTGAAGACCGTCTTGGGAACTCCGACCGAGGGCGGCCGGAGTTCTCGCCAGGGTGTAAACCGACCCGTACACCAGGGTGTTACGAGGGTCCTCCGCTCCCCCGTCCCGACCTGCACGAGCGCTCTTCCATCTCCGAGACCACCCCCTCGCGTCGTCCCTAGGAGGGGGTGGTCTCGGAGTTTCCAGAGGTACAGGTCGGGACGGGGGAGCGGAGGACAGGGGAGTTCGGTGGGGAGTTCAGCAGAGGGGGAGGACGGGGGTTCGGGGAGAGGGGGCGTGCGGAGTTGCAAGAGGTGTCATGCCGGGATGGGGGAGTCGTTGCCGGAGGACGAAATCGCGGTGGCCGGAGTTCGAGGTGCCGAGGGAAGCGGGTTGCCTCTCGTGTGGCTCTTCCTGGTGACTCTCGTAGTGCCCTTCTTGCTGCCCCTCGTAGTGCGTCTCGTACTGCCTCGGGTCGGTGCCGGAGTACGGCGACGCGTGGCGCTGACCTCGTCTGCAAGGGGCCGGTGCGGGAACTCCCGGCCGCCGACTACTTCCCCACGGCGCCCTCTTGAGCGGGGGCCGGTGGTACCAGGGGCTTTCGCCAGCCCCTGGACCCCGCTTCCGTCGGCACTCCCCGACGCGCATCCGTCTCGCCGTGGCGTACGCCGTGCGCGCCGGGGAGCACCGCCGCCCGGGTCACCCCTCGCGGTCGACGTCCGCCTCGCCAACTTCCCCCAGGAGTGCGCCGGGCTCCCCGGCCTGCGTCACCGGATCGTGGGCCGCGTCCTCTTCCTGGTACTGCGCCAGGGTCTTCTGCAGGCGAGCCGCGAGGTCCTGGAGGGGAGGCGTCAGCGCCCGCTCCATCGGCGTCTCGCCGCGCTCGGCTCGGATACGGGCGTCTTCCTCGTCAAGCTGTTCGTCGAGCGACTTCGGGTTCGGGTCGAACCGCACGAGCAACCACGCCGACGCTCGCCAGTCGCCCGGCCGCCGGCGGATGCGCTTCTCGCTGCGGTGCTCGCCGGTGACCGTGTCGGTCCACGACCGGTGAGTCTCGGAGACGACCGCGCCGCGGGCCGCTTCCTCGATGTAGGAGTGGGCGCGGACCACCGCGGCGGCACGGGCCCGGGTCACTCTCGCGTACAGGGCCGCGTGCGGGTTGGGGGAGTCGACGTCCAGGAGGCCGCCGTGCTCGCGGTCGACCACGTCCTCCCCCAGCGCCATCCAGCGCAGGAAGGTCGACCTCCCGACTCCGGCCGCGTCGGCGGCCAGCTTCATCGGAAGGCCTGCAGCCGTGGCCCGGGTCAGCAGATCCATGGTCGTCGGGGTAAGCAGAGTGGGACGGCCCTTGCGGCGAGGCTTGCGGCGGGCGGGCTGAGTCGTGTGTGTCTTGGTCATGGGCGCGGACCGTACGCACGGCGCTCGCTACCGTCGCGGGCTTCGCGGGACTTCTCAGACCCACCCAACGCGCGCGGGATACAGGATCACCGCGCTTGCGTCTCGGCTCACCGCCCGCCGCGCTCCTGGTGGTGCTCGCCGACGGACTGCCTGCGGCCCGCCGTCGAAGGAAGAAGCCACACGCCGGGGATTCGGGCGGTCCAGCCGGTGCCCGGGTGCGACAGGTGCGACGCCTCGCACGGGTGCGTCAGGTGCGAGATGTGCGAGGCCCATTGACCTGCACGAACCGCTGTCGGCCCTGTAGCGGCCTAGGGGCTTCCCCGACGTCCAATCACACACGGGCGCTCGCGAACGGGCGGGAGACGGCACGCTGTGAGGCCGGTTGGCGATCTCCGGGCAGCAAAGAGCCCCGCGCGGCCGGAACCGGCGGGGCTCGGGGAAATCCGGCGTCAGTCGTTCGGGTTGGAGACCAGGTCCGGATCCAAGAAGCGCTTGAACCGCTGGAAGGCTGCCTGTCGAGTGGTGCCGAGGGCCTTCCCGATCGTCGTCCAGGTCTGGCCGTCGATGCGGGCCGCCGCGCCGGCGGTCGGCGCCACGTCGCCAACGAGCTTCTCCAGCTGGCCGATCGCGGCGAGCGCGACCAACGGCCGGAGCCTCGCGTGTTCGCGTACCTGCTTCGCCACGGTGGCGATCGCCTCGCGCAGCTCGGTCGGCATCGCGGTGCCCAGGAGCACCTCGATGTGCTCGGACTGCCAGGCCGCGAACGGCCCGGTGTTGGTCTCCCAGCCCTCCGTGCCCTCGTCGTCGTCGAAGTCGACGGGGAACGTGTCGGTGCTGCGCCACCCGCACTCGCACGCGGCCCGCACCGCCGTCGCCAGGGGGCGGCCCTCGGTCCCGTCGTAGAGGTCCCACCGGCCGTTCTTGAAGGTGGCTCCCTCGCGGCCGGGGACCGGGAACTGCAACGGCTCCGGCTCGCTGCCGTCGGCGAGGACGGCCACGGTGTAGCCCTCGTGGTCGTACAGGTCGTCCTGGGGTACGTCGTGCACCCATCCCATGTGATCCCCCTCGTAAAGGTTCCTTGACTGCCTACCGTAAAGGTGCCTTTACGTGCCCGGAGTGTCAAGGGTCATTTACGCGCCCGGATGACCACCCGTACGCGCGTTCGATTCCGTCCGGCGCCGGATCGCCGATCCAATCCGACCGGGGAGGCTAAAACGGTCGTTTTAGCCTCCCCTGGCCGATCCAATCCGTAGGATCGCCCGAACGGGTGAAAAACCGGGCATTCTAGCCTGTCGATCCATTGGATTCCGTTCCGTACTTGCGCCTCCCCTTTTCGCCCCCCTAGGCTGCCATTCGACCGCCGGACCGCCAGGGCCCGGCTGAACCGAGGGGGAACCGATGCCCTTCCCGCGCTACGTCCTCGCCCCGACGCACCTCACCGGCGGCGTCTTCGGCTGGCAGCTCAACCGCGACGGCCTGTTCCTGGACTGCCACGAGGGCTTCACGGAGAACTTCGACCGCGACGTCGAGGCCGCGATGGACTGGGCTGAGCGGATCATCGGCTCGCGCCAGGACTGGCGGCACACCCGCGAGGGCGGCTCGGACCGGTGGATCGCCGCCGGCACCGACCAGACCGACACCGGTGGGGCGGGCAAGTCGCGAGCGGTGGACACGAGCGTGCTGCGGAGCCTGGAACCCGGCACGCTCGTGGTCGCTGTCGGTCCCGGCGGGGCGGGCAAGTCGACGTACGCCGAAGATGCGTTCTGCACCGAAGCCGTGATCGAAGAGGTGGTCTCCCTCGACTCCCTGCGCCGCGAGATCGGCGGCGACGCGGGCGACCAGTCCCTGACCCCGGCCGCCGTCGAGCGGCAGACCGTCCTCCTGGAGAAGCACCTGAGCGCCGGGACCACCGTGTTCCTCGACTCCACGAACGTGGAGGTGCACGTCCGGGCCGCGCTGGTCGAGCAGGCCCGTCGGCACGGACGCCCCATCGTCGCTCTGCGCTTCCTCCCCCACCTCGACACCTGCCGGGCCCGCAACCGCGAAAGGCCGGCCAACCGGCAGGTGCCGGACGACGTCCTCGCCTGGCAGCACTCCCTCGCCCTCGCGGCCACCCCGCAGGCCCTGCTCGCGGAAGGCTTCACCGCCGCCCACGACATCGCCACGCCTCTCTAGGAGCCACCCGTGACCGACCTCAACCCCGCCGACGACGACCGTGAGCCGACCCCTGCCGACATCCGCGCCCTCATGGCCGACGTCTCCGACCTTCAGGAGCGCATCCGTGATGTCGAACGACGGCTACGCGGCAGCGAGGAAACCCGGCACACCGTCTTCCGCCTGGACGACGCCGCCGGACGGATGACCGGCATCAGCGAGGCCCTGGAGAACACCGCCAGCGAACTCGCCCGGGTCCGGGCCGTACGCGACGGATCGGTGTGCACCGTGCCGTGGGGCGTCTGCCCCGAGCACGGCAACACCCTGCTCTCCACCGGCGGCCGTAGCCGCTGCACTCAGCTCGCCTGCCCGCGAGCGTGGAACTACGACCGGCTGGGGGTCCCGTGCGGCGAGCCCCTCACGCACAGGGTCACCGACGCGGCCGGGGAGTCCTTCCTCGCCTGCAAGGCCCACGCGATGGACGCCACCGAACGGCTCATCGGCGGAACCGTCACCGAACTCGACAGCAAGGACGGCCACCGTGACTGACCGGCTGTACCTGCGCCACAGCACGGACAAGCAGACCGACGCCCGGCAGCGCCACTCTCTGGCCGCGCTCATCGCGGCCGGCGCCCCGGTCTACGAGGACCCGGCGACGTCCAGCCGCGTCCTGTCGCTGCACCGGCCCGGCTTCAAGCAGCTGCTCGAAGAGGCGGGCGTCGGCGAC
>NZ_JBSFXG010000069.1:0-25314 GCF_053595235.1 Streptomyces sp. NPDC002520
TCCACTCGGGAGTCGTGCGGTCGTTGAGGATCACGACGCCGGTCGGTGTCCCCGTCAGCCAGGACAGGATGAGCGCGACGCGCTGGTCCTCGGTCGTCGCGACCGGTCTCGACGTCGACGACACGGCGGAGCTGTTGTACCGGGACTGGATGCGTCTTGAGGCTGCGCACGGAAACCGCTCCGGGCTGCACACCGCCATCACTCGGGTGCAGCAGGTCAACAGGTCACTGGATGCGTCCCTTGAATTGGAGACCGAGCAGCTGATCAACGATCTCCTCCATGGCTCCGGCCCGGCTCTGAGCATGTAGGTTCCGCGGATTCGTGAACTTCCGCGTGATCATGAGCAGGGGCTGAGCATTTCCAGGTGATCATGAGCAGTGGCTACGATCAGTAGTTGCCGTCCTGGTAGGAGCTGTGGGAGCGGCCCCAGCGACGCCAGGGGGTTCCGTCCGGTCCCGGTCCTACTCGCCCAGATTCTCGTCGCGCAGCAGACGGCGGCCGAGGTCGTCCGCCCACTCCTGAGCCCAGGACAGCAGGGCGTCGATCAGTCCGGGGCTCGCACCGTATGCCTCAAATTCAGCGTCGTCGATCCAGACGAGGCCGGTCAGGCGGGACTGCAGGGACTCGAGGTCGAAGCGATCGCGGGCGTGGCGGCGGCCGAAGTCCTCAAGGTCGGTGGTGGTCCAGCGGCGTGAGGCGGCGAAGACGTCCAGAGCGTCGCGGGCCAGGCCTCGCTCAGCGAGTGCGCGGACCTTCGTGCCGACGACGTCCTCCTCCGCAAGCACCGGTCCGTAGGCGCTCGCGGCAATCGGCCTGGAGAAGACTTCCTTGAGAATGTCCACCTCGCACGTGTCCCCGCTCTCAGAACGGAGGTCCGTGGCGTTGAGGCGTGCGGAGAGCGGGGCGATCTCGATCACTTCGATGTGCCAGCCGCGTGCGGTGAGCCCGTCGGCGAGGGTACGGACGATCTCGTCCATCGGCGCGGGATTCTCGGTGGCGACATCGCGGTCCTGGCTCGGGCGTGAGAGGAGTTCGTGGGCCTGGACGGCGTAGCCACCGGTGATCACCAAGGGGTAGGGGGAGCCGATGACCAGGACGTCCGCCAGCAGGCGGGCGTGCAGCGCGGGGAGTCTCACGCGGCCGACGCACCCCGGTGTGCGCGCCGTCGGGCGGGCGGCCGGGCGGCCGAAATGCCGGCCAGAGCCCGCAGCTCCGGGAACGCCTCTTCCCACACGCCGCAGACCGTGGTCGACACCAGGCTGCGGAGTGTGGGCCACAGCTGCAGGAGGGTGTCGCGGTCGAGCAGGCTGCACAGGTCCTCACGCATGCCTTCGGCGAGGACGGTACGGTACAGGCTCATGCGCTGACGTTCGTTGCCGAGGTCGAAGGCGCGCAGTCCCGACCAGACAACGGTGGCTGGAGGCTCCACGACCCCGTCGGCGGGACCCCGAAGTTCCGCCAGCGAATCCGGCAGACGGCGCCGGAACTTCTCCCGGTACAACGCCAGGTCCTGAGCATCGATGCCCGAGAGGTCCGTCGGCGCAGCTTCGGCGTGCTGTGGGCTGGAAGGCATGCCTCCATTATGGCGGTCCCAACGTGCGGCGCGGTCACGATGTGCGAGTCGGCGTCCGGAACAAGCGGGTTCCCGGCCAGGCGCCGGGACCGGCTATGCCAGCATCACTCAGTAAATCCGCGACAGCGTGAACACCAGAACTCGTCCTCGTGCAATGGGCGGCGGGGCTCCACCTCGACGGCGGCGTGGACGAGCCGGGGATCGTCCCGTAGAGCCCCGCGGGCGCGGGCCAGGTGGCCATCCACAATGGACTCGCCCACCATGATGCCCGCAACCAGCTGATCGCCGCGGACATCGCCGACGCCGCCTGGCGCGGCCAGTGCAGCCTGGCGCTGACGGCGCCGAGCACCTCCAGCAGCTCCCAGAAGAACTCCGTGACCTCTACGAACTCGACTTTCGCAGTTTTCGCAGGGTCGCTCGGGTGGGTGTGACTGCTGGCGTTCGGCTCCTGGGTGCTTGGCGTCGGCCGTAGGGTGCGGCTGTGGATGAGTTGCTTATTGCGCGGGTGCGGCTCCTTGATCAGCAGGGTCGGTCGGTGAAGGCGATCGCCAGGGCGCTGGGGATGAGCGCCGGAGACGTTGTCGGGGTGCTGAATGGCGTCGCGGCCTCGGGGCCGGGTCGCGGCGAGCCGCGTTGCTGGGTGAACGCCGGCTGGAGCCGCAGTGTGGATCTCGAGAGTGCGCCGCAGTGGGCGAGCCTTGATCCCGGGGCTTCCGACGCGGAGGAGGTGCGCGGCCTGGTCGCGGTACTCGTCGCCGCGGACAGCACGCGCTCCACGAAGGCGCAGGTCGCGGGGTTCCTGCTGGACGTGTGGTGTCTGGGGGTGAAGAACGCGCTCGCCCCGGAGCCGATGAGTGAGAGTCGGCTGGCCAGGCACCGGGGGCTCTACTTCAGCGCCTACGAGGGGCATGTGCAGGTTCCGGCCGACCTCGCCCGCGCTCTGGTGTTCGGGGCCGCCGCCTACGCGCGCGGCTTCGGGTTCGAACCCGATGGGGAGCTCGCTGAGGAGTTCACGGAGGCCGCCGTGCTGCTTGGCGAACCTGCGGACCCCAGCCCGATCGGCTTTGGCCGGGACGGCAAGCCCTTCTTCGTCAACGGCCCCTACGACGATCCCGAGGCGGTGTTGCGGACGCTGCGGCGCGCGGTCGGCGACGACGGTTTCCACTTCGAGGTCGCCTTCCCCGAGTAGCCGTCGCGGCGGCGTCGCTTGTTCGGACCGCGCTGGTAGTGGTCGGGGCGCGGGAGCCGAACAGCAGTTCCTACCCGGCCGGGTGACAGGCCGACTGTTCGCGCCCGCGGCGGGCGGGAGCGTCGGCGTTGTGGCGACCGCGCCCGGGGAGGGGAAGCCGATGCCCGCGAGTCCGATGGTGCCGGCGTCGCTGCTGGCGGTGCTGGGGAAGCTGCGCGTGTTCACCGCGCCGGGGTTCACGACGTTCACCGCGATGGTGACTGGGCTGGTCGCGCAGGCCGGGGCCAGCACGGTGACCGGGATGCTGACCTGGGCGGGCCTGGCCCGCGCCTGGCCGCACGACCGGGCCCATGCCTTCTTCTCCCGGACGCGCTGGAACGTCGACAACCTGGGGATCCTGCTGGCCCATCTGATCGTCAGAACGCTGCTGCCGCAGGGCGCGGCGATCACGGTCACGGTTGACGACACCTTGTTCAAGCGGAGCGGGAAGAAGGTGTTCGGTGCCGCGTGGCAGCACGACGGCGCCGCCAGGGGCCCGAAGCCGGTCGGGCGCGGAACGTGCTTCGTGGTGGTCGGGATCGTCGTGGAACTGCCGTTCCTCACCCGGCCGGTGTGCCTGCCGGTGATGGCCCGGCTGTGGCAGCCGAAGACCGGACCGTCGAAGGTCGAACTCGCCGCGTCGATGGTAAAACTGCTGGCCGTGTGCCTGAACCGGCCCCTGCACGTGGTGGCGAACGCCGCCTACCACGGCAGGGCCTGCGCTACCTGCCCGAGACGATCACCCTCACCACCCGGCTGCCGGCCAGCGCCGTGCTGTTCGACCTCGCGCCGCCGCCGACCAAGAAGCGCGGCCGCCCCGCCTCAAGGGCGCCAGGCTGGGCGCGCCCGCCGAACTCGCGGCGACCGGCGCGTTCACGACCACGCACGTCGCCCGGTGACCGCATCCCCCACCGCACTCGACCGGCTGCAAACCATCGTCCAAGTCCCCGGCCACCCCAGCATCGCCGCCGCCGCACGCGCCATCTACGGCATTCGCGACGGCGCCCTCAGACAGCGCATCACAAAGATCGAAAAGGCTGCCGGATTCCAGATCATCGACCGCTCCGCCGCCCCCCTCGCGCCCACCCCACGCGGACACGACTTCCTCCGCAAGGCCACCGAGATCCTCCGCATCACCGACAAGATCCGTCCGAAATCCCAGTAACCCCCTGTAACAGGGGCGCCGGGAGAGGGAAACCTGACAGCTTTCGCTGCGTGACGCACGCGTAGTCTGGATCATGGGAACGTGGAGGATTGGTCCGACTGCTTCGATCCCGACGAGTTGCGCATCCGCCTCGGCGTGGCGCTGGAGGAGAACGCAGAGCTACACGAGGAGATCGCCCGACTGAGAGCTGACAACGCCCGGCTGTGCAGCCTCCTTGACCGAGACATCCAGACCGTACCTGCCGGCATGCCGCCTGTTCCCGAGCCCGTCCCGGCACCGCCACCAGCCGGGGCCGGTGGGCTGCCGTATGCGAATGCCACCTCCAGCGCCGAAGCGAAGATCGCCCTCTTCAGGGTCCTGTTCGCAGGCCGCGAGGACGTCTACGCAAAGCGGTGGGTCAGCGCCAAGTCCGGCCGGACCGGCTGGAGTCCGGCCGAGGACAACCCGTTCGACAAGAACAAGGCCGAAGAAGATCGGGTTTTCTGGCCGCTGACCGACGAGACCATCTACCGCCACCTCGACCCGACCCGGCAGGGGCGCAGCGAGCTGCACATCGGCCTGTATCCGCTGCTGGCCGACGATACCTGCCGCGTGTTGACGTGCGACTTCGACGGCAAGGACGGCAGCGACTGGCGCGCCGACGCCACCGCCTACATCGCCGCCTGCCAGGAGGCGCGCGTCCCCGCCCTGCTCGAGATCTCCCGCTCTGGAAAGGGGGCGCATGCCTGGACGTTCTTCACCGACCCGGTCGCCGCAGCCACCGCCCGCGCACTGGGCATGGCACTGCTGCGTAGGGCGATCGATACCCGTGGGCGTATGGCACTGTCCAGCTACGACCGGCTCTTCCCCGCGCAGGACTTCCTGCCGGCCAAGGCCAGGGGCAGCTTCCGGTTCGGCAACCTGATCGCACTACCCCTCCACGGTGTCTCCCGGGCCAAAGGCACCACCGTCTTCGTGGACCCCGACACCTGGCAGCCGTATCCGGACCAGTTCGCCCATCTCTCGCACACCGAGCGGCTGTCTCAGGCCGACGTCGAGTCGCTCGCAGGCAAGCTCGGCCCGGTCAAGGCCGGGCCTTCCCCGACCGCCCCGGAGCTGGGGCCCAAGCCCCGCCGCAAGACCCTCGGCAAGGCGCCCGCGCGCGTTCAGGCCCGGATCTCGGCGATGCTGGCGATCTCCACGGCCGGGCTGCCGCCGCAACTGCTGGCCGCGCTCAAGCACGCGGCCTCGTTCCACAACCCGGAGTTCTACCGCAAGCAGAACCAGCGCTTCTCCACCTTCAACACCCCGCGCCTCGTCTGCTGCTTCGACGCCTCCGATCCTGACTGGCTCAAGCTTCCCCGCGGCCTGGCAGACGAGGCCGCCCAGCTCATCGCCACCGCTGGTGGCACCCTCACCGTCGCCAGCGACCTGCCCGAACCCCCGCCTATCACCGCTCACTTCACCGGAGAGCTGACCGCCACCCAGCAGGCGGCCGTGGAGGCGATGACCGAGCACCAGGTGGGCACCTTGGTCGCGCCGCCCGGCTCCGGCAAGACCGTCATGGCCTGCGCCCTGATCGCCCGCCACCGCACCCCGACCGCGGTGATCGTCAACCGGGCGGAGCTGCTGACCCAGTGGCAGGAACGGCTGGCCGGCTTCCTGGACCTCGGCGACGGGCACGTCGGCTCGCTCGGCGGGGGCAAGGACCGTCGCGGCCACGCCGTCGACCTGATCATGCTGCAGACGCTGTCCCACCGCGACGCCCCCGACGACCTGCTCGACGGCTACGGACTGGTCATCGTGGACGAGTGTCACGCCGTGGGGGCGCCCGGCGCCGAAGCCGCGATCCGCAGAGCAAAGGCGCCGCGATGGGTCGGCCTGTCCGCCACCCCCTACCGAGCGGACCAGATGGACCCGGTGATCACGATGCAGTGCGGCCCGATCCGCCACGAGATCGACGACGCCAGCACCTTCGCCAAGCACCTCATCGTGCACCCCACCACCTTCACCACCGACGAACCGGGCACCGACGGCGCTTCGATCCAGGCTATCTACAACGAACTCGCCCACCACGACGCCCGCAACCAGCTGATCGCAGCAGACATCGCCAACGCCACCCGGCGCGGCCGGTACAGTCTGGCCCTGACCAACCGCGTCGAACACCTCCACCAGCTCGCCAAAGCCCTCCAACCACACGGCATCACCCCGCTCGTCCTGCATGGCGGCATGCCGCCGACCGAGCGCACCCGAGTACGTGCCGCCCTGGCCGAGGAACACCAAGAGCCCTTGGCGCTGCTGGCGATCGACAAACTCGCCGGCGAAGGCTTCGACGCACCGCGCCTCGACACCCTCTTCCTCACCAGCCCCATCTCGTTCAAGGGACGCGTCATCCAGCAGGTCGGCCGGATCATGCGCAACACCGAAGAACGCAAGTCCCACGTCGAGGCCCACGACTACCTCGACTCCGACGTCCCCCTGCTGGAACGCATGCACCACAAACGCCGCCGCATCCTCCAACGGCGCGGCTTCACCCCCACCGTGCCATCGAGCCTCCCGCCCACGCCGCCCCGCGCGCCTGGCCTCGCCGCCCAACAACCACAACGCATGGCCTCGGTTCAGGCCCCGACCGTGGCCGAGGTGCGGGCCTGGGCCCGCGAACAGGGCATGGACGTACCGCCGCGCGGCAGGCTCCGCGTAGAGATCTGGGATGCCTGGCACGCCACCCATCCCGCTACGAACGGGCAGGACACCCACCTCACTGCATAGCCGGTGAACCCCGGCCGGCGAAACCGGCGATCATCAAAACGATGGATATACCTCACTCGCTGTCACCGACTCGACCGAGGAGGAGCCACCGATTGCTCACCAGCCACCAACACCGTCGCTGCTCACCACGCCCGGATTCCCGCGTTTCCGCAGGACCCAGTGCCAACAAAGTCGCGGACCCTACACGCAAGGCCCTCTAGCCGCTGGCTCCTCAGATGTGCAGCGCGTCACTGCCCGCTGGAGGCGACGTCGTGGGCTGCGTAAGCCAGGAGTTCCTTCATGGCTGCCTCGTTGGAGGCCGGAGGGCGTTCACGCCACTCGGACAGCGTGTCGCGGACGGTCTACGCAACAGCCTTGGCGTGCTGCGCAAGGTCGTTGTCGAGTGCCGCCATGTCCCCGCTCGCGGTTCGGCCCGTGATGACCATGGGACCGGCCAGCGGGTACAGGGGCATGCCGCGCCAGGTACTCGCCAGGGCCCATGCGGCCAGGTTCTGGGTAAGCCCGAGCTTCAGCCCGTTGCCGTGAATGTGCAGAACGGCCCGCCGGTGGTCGACTCCACGGCTGCGCAATGCAGTGCTGACCTGGTGTTTCTTCTGATTGCGCAGCCTGCTGGACATGACGGGGAAAACGGGGTGCCCAGCCGGTGCACGGTGTCGGATTTACTGCTGCGCTTCGGCGTGGTGGCGGATGAGTGCCTGCCAGCGGCGTTCGAAGTCGGCGGCGTTCTCAGCGATGTAGTCGGCGGTGATGGGCTTGTTGTACTGCGCAGTGATCCCGTGGGCTGCGCACTCCTGCGCAACGACGTCGAAGGACGGTTTGTCACTGCGCACCCGGTGCTCGGCCCAGAGGCTGTAGACCCGGAACGGCAGCAGGTAGCGCCGCAAGGTGGAGGGGCTCACCGGCTTCCCGCCACGGCCGTAGAGGCCTTTGCCGGCTAGGAACTCGGACAGCTGCTCGGCCTTCTCCGGTTCGGCACCGGTCTCGGCCTGGTACTCCATCCACGCCAGGCAGTAGCGGTCGACGGTGGTGAGGGCGACGGGCTCCCCCGCGACGGCATCCTCGTCCGGAGACTGGGCATCGATGGCGGCGCTCACGCGCGGGGCGCGTTGCTCCCTGGCGGCCTGGGCGCCCCCACCGGCGGGCGCCGCCTCGGGTTCCTCTTCAGACGGGGGGACCTCTTCGGCAACCTGCTCGTCAGGGTCGGCGGCTGCAGATCCGGCGGGCGGTCCGCTGCTGCGGAAGTCGCGCTCCTCAAAGCTCGTAACGAAGGCTGCCAGGTCTTCGCCGGTGATGGGCCGGCCGCCGTCTCCAGTGATGGCGTCCCGCTCGTACACGTACGCAGCAAGAGCGGCGGCATCCGGATACGTGCCGAATTCCTGTGCGTAGTTGCGCCAGGCGCTGTGGAAGTAGTCGTACCACTGGTCGGCTGGCTCCGCTCCGTCGGTGCCAGCGGGCTCTTGGCTAACGAGCGCATAGCGTTTCTGCAGGACCTGGAGCAGGGGCTGCAACTGGTCCTCAGAGAGCGGATCGCCGGATCCCGTGGAGATGCCATAGGTGTCCCGAAGCCAGACGGCCCACTGCGTCGGGGTCGGCTCGGCCTGGAACTGGGCGAGGAACACCTGGTAGGCCTCGGCGAACCGATCGGCCGCTTCCTCGGTCGATTCCTGCCGCTCGTCCGGCTGCCCGGGCACAGCGGTTGGGACGGGGTCCTGGACCAGCTCCGGCTCTGCGCTCTCCAGCTCGGCCGCACCCTCCCCCTGCGGTGGCACGATCTCAAGGGTGGCGTCTTCCTCCTGGGCCGCTGCGGTGACCCGCTCAACGGTGAACTGGATCGGTGGCTCCTCGATGCCGGCTGCGGCGAGACCGGCGAGCGCGGTCTCGGCGAGCGGGACGCCGTACCGGGCAAGCCGCAAGGGCATCACCGCCTCGACGGGGGCCTTGCGCCGCCAGGCTCGGCCGAAGCGGGAGCGGAGGCTGGACTGGTAGACCAGACGCTCCTGCTCCAGCTTGATTACTTGTTCGTAGGAGCGCAGCTCCCACAGCTTCATGCGGCGCCAAAGCAGGAACGTGGGCACGGGCGAGAGGAGCCAGCGGGTGAGACGGACGCCTTCCATGTGCTTGTCGGCGGTGATGTCGGCGATCCGGCCGATCGCGTGCCGCGCGGCCTCGACGGCAACCACGAACAGGACCGGGATCACGGCGTGCATGCCCACGCCCAGCGGGTCCGGCCAGGCCGCCGCGCCGTTGAAGGCGATCGTGGCCGCTGTCAGCAGCCAGGCCGTCTGGCGTAGCAGCGGGAACGGAATGCGGATCCAGGTCAGGAGGAGGTCCAACGCGAGCAGGACACAGATGCCCGCGTCGATGCCGATCGGGAAGACGTAGGAGAAGTTCCCGAAGCCCTTCTGGATGGCCAACTCGCGGACGGCCGCGTACGAGCCCGCGAAGCCGACACCGGCGATGACGACGGCGCCAGTGACGACCACGCTGATCAGGACCCGATGCGCTCGGGTTAGCTGGGGCATCTCGCCCTTCCCCGCAGCCACGTCCCACTCCCCTATCCAAGCCTCACAACTAAGCAGCTCTCACACTCCCACGAGGGGGGGTGAGGTTGTGACGCTTCGCGGGTCACTTGTTGCGGATCGTCAACGAAAAGTGACCACTGCGGCCTTGGTCTCGTAGGTCCATGCGCGCTTTGTGGCTGCGTCTCCCACCGCACGCCCCCCATGCGGGCTGGGGTGGTAGCCGCAGCAGTATTCCGTCGGAATACGTGGCGCTTCCGTCTGGGGCACAAGGTGCCGATCGGCGGGCGGCCCTCGCCGGGCGGTGGTGTCCAGGAAGGTTTCGCATTGGCGCGCCGTGATGGCGTTTCCATGGAAAACGGGGTGGGCCCGGATCAATGCCGTGCCGTAGCCGGGCCACGCCCAGTGTCCCGTCTCAACGAACCGAGTCGGCGGCCGATTCGTCTCAACGAACCCAGTCGACGCAGGTCGTCGGGACGGAGTTCCGGGCCCTGCCCGTGAGCGGCTGTCTCAGCGAAGTTAGTCGCACCTGGTCAGCAGCTCGGCGTCGACTGACTTCGTTGAGACAGGACACCCAGCAATGAGCGTTGTTCAACCTGATTTCGCTGGTCATGGGGCTGGTGTGGGCGGGGGCTGAGGTGCTCGTGCCGGTCGGGGGTGTGATCGGTAGCAGGTGATCATCCGGCGCGTTGCCGGTTCACCGGAATCGCGATGCCGGGTCCGGAGTGCCTCGTAGGCTCCGAGAAGATCCGGGTGGGAAGGGGCTGCTGGTGGCGGATGTGCTGGTCTGGGTGATGCAGCGAAGGGTCGTGCTGGCCGATCGCGCCGAACGGCTGCGCAAGGAACTCGCCGAGATCGATGCCGAGGTGGCCCGGCTGGAGGCAGCAGAGGTGGTGATCGGGCAGTTCATCGAGGCCGAGCGGAGCGGACAGACCGACGACCCGGCCGTGGCTGAGGAGTTGGAACGGGTGACGACGACTCCGGGTGCGGGCGGGATGCTGCTGGTCCCGCACCGCGAGCCGGACATGGACGAGAGCGCGCTGCCCGCCGACTATCAGGCGATCACGAAGATCGTGGCCGCGGCCTCGGAGCCGGTCCCGGCCAAGGACGTCAGCGTCCAACTCGGCAGAGGCACCCAGCCCGGGCAGGTCGAACCGGTGCGCGACAAGCTCAGGCGCCTGGCTTACCATCTACGACCCGCAGGCCGACCCGTCTGCCCCCGACGGCCGCGTCGCTCCCTGGTCTGCTGCGTTGATCAAGATAGAGATGAACGCAGCGAACGCAGCTGCCGAGCAGGGGAGCTGAGGCGATGACGCCCTCGCATGCACTGGGCCCGCCGACCGCCGTGGTCGTACAGAACACCCGGAGCGGCGGTCCCGGCCGGGTCGGGGCCTGGCTGCGCGAGGAGGGAATCGGCCTCGAAATGCTGCGTCCCTACAAGGGTGAGGCCCTGCCCCAGGCGCTCGACGGCAGGCCGCTCCTCGTGCTCGGCGGTGGCTTCCTGCCGGACGACGACGAGCGCGCGCCCTGGCTCCCGGCCACCCGCCGCCTCGTCGCGCAGGCGCTGGACGACAGCACGCCCGTCCTCGGTATCTGCCTCGGCGGCCAGTTGCTCGCACAGATCGCGGGCGGCAGCGTACGGGCGCGTCACGGGCAGCCCGAGTTCGGCAGCACACAGATCCGGCTGCGCCCCGAAGCCGCCGACGATCCGCTGCTGTACGGGCTCGGCGCGACGGTTCCCGCGATCGAGCGGCACGTCGACGCGATCACCGAGCTCCCGCCGGGTGCCTCCTGGTTGGCGTCCAGCGCAGCCTGCCCCTACCAGGCGTTCCGGGTCGGGGGGCGGGCCTGGGGTGTGCAGTTTCACCCGGAGGCGGAGGCCGAGCGGATCGCCGGTTGGGACCGGGAGGAGCTGGCCCGGCAGGGCTTCGACGGGGACCGGTTGCACGCCGAGGCCGTGGCCGCCGAAAGCGCGGCGGTCTCGGCGTGGTCGATGTTCACGCGGAGGTTCGCTCAGCTGTGCGCGGGGCTGCCGTGACCGGCTGCGGGGCGGATGCGGGCGCGGATGCGGCCGCTCGGCGCCGCCGTCCCACTGACGCGTTGACGCTGGTGAGCACTCCCGCGAGTAGCCCCCAGAACGCGGAACCGATGCCGAGCAGCGTCACACCGGAGGCAGTGGCAAGGAAGGTGACGACGGCCGCCTGGCGAGGAGAGCCCGGCGCTCGCCGAGAAGGCGGGGCGTTCTCCTTTGCGTCAGAGGCGGAGCACCCGGCCTCTCTGACCGACGTCCAGCCCGGGCACTCACACGTACTCGCAGAAACCCGCCCTCACCCCTATGTTCATCAAAGCGTTGGCCAAAGCCTTTAGCGTCGGCCCCCATGAACGACCACCAGAACAACGGCGTCGCGGGACTCACCCGTCGCGGGCTCATCGTCGGTGCTGTCGCTGCGGGACTCGCAGCGACCGGCGGGACCGCGACCGCCCACGCAAACCCGGGGACCGAGTCCGCCACCCTGCCCAGCAGTGCGCCCGGCAGCGTGCCGGGCGCCCCCACCGCTTCGCCCTCGTACTTCCCGGCCTTCCACGTGCCCCAGTACCAGTTGACCGTGCCCGGCGAGTCGGTCGTCGCCGGCAGGGTCGACTACCCGGTGGCGCCCGAGATCGTGCTCACCTCCTTCGACACCTTCGGGCGTACCGGATGGACCCGGGTGCACGTACTCAACGCCAACCTGGGCAACGAGTCCGTCGGCGTGGACCTGATCGCCGACAAGGTGAGCGAGGCCCGTCCGCTGGCGGAGTCGACGAACGCCCAGCACGCCGTCGCCGCCGTAAACGGCGACTACTTCGACATCACCGAGACCTTCGCGGCCGAGGGCCCGGAGATCCAGGCCGGGCAGGTTCGCAAGGGCACGAATCAGCACACGACGGTCGCGGCCATCGGCGCCGACCGGGTCGCCCGACTCGCCGACCTCGTCCTCACCGGCAAGGTCACCATCGCCGGAACTCAGCGGCCGCTGGCCGCCCTCAACTCGGCCTCCATACCCGCCGACGGCATCGCCGTCTTCACCCCGCTGTGGGGCACGGCGGACCGCAAGCTCATCCAGGACGCCGGGCCGTTCACCGAACTCGTCGTGCAGGGCGGCACGGTGAACGCGGTCAACAACCAGATCACCGCCACCCCCGTACCGGAGGGCGGCCTGATCGTCCTGGGCCGGGGCGCCGCCGCGGCCCAGGTCGCCGCCGCCAAGCCCGGCGACGCCGTCGACGTGGCGTTCGCCCCGCAGTCCGACGCGCCTGCCACATTGACAATGGCGCTCGGCAGCGGCTCGGTGCTGGTCAAAAACGGCACCGCCATCGACTTCCCGCCCAGCAGCGGCAACGACGTGCCCAAGCCGCGGACAGCCATCGCGTGGCTGGACGGCGGACACCGCCTGCTGCTGGTCGCCGTCGACGGGTCGGCCAACTTCTCCGCCGGCCTAAGCTTCGACCACATGGCCACGCTGCTGGTGCGCCTGGGCGCCACCGAGGCGTTCATGCTCGACGGCGGCGGCTCCACCGAGATCGTCGCGCGCCACCCCGGTGACGCCGCCGTCAAGGTCGTCAACACCCCCTCGGACGGCAACGAGCGGCCCGTGCCCAACGGCGTCGGCCTGTTCGGTCCCAAGGGATCGGGCCAGCTGCGCGGCATCGACGTGCGTCCGCGGGCCGAGCGCGTGATCACCGGCCTGACGCTGGACCTCGCGGCCGCCGGCTACGACGAGACGTGGGCACCGGTCGCGCTGCACGACGACGCGGTCAAGTGGAGCGCCCTTCCCAGCTCTCTGGGCAAGGTGCGCGACAGCGTCTTCCGCGCCGGCCGCCCCGGCACGGGCAAGCTGCGCGCCCGTAGCGGTGCCACCGAGGGCGAGCGCGACATACGGGTGCTGGGCGACCTGCACCGGCTGGCGTTCACCCAGCGCGCGGTCACCATCGACCCCGGAGCGACCGCGCGTGTCCACCTGACCGGCTACGACGCCGACGGGTTCGACGCCCCGGTCGCGCCGCGCGACGTGAAGCTGGACTACGACAAGACCGTGCTCACGGTGACGGCCGGCTCCGACGGCAGTCTCCAGATCACCGGCAGTGCGGACGCCGGCGGCCGGGCCGCGAGCATCACGGCCACCGTGCAGGGGGTGACGGCGAAGCTCCCGGTGACGGTCGGCCTGATCGACGTACCCCTGGCCGAGTTCGAGCCGAAGGAAAAGTGGACGGCCCTGGCCGCCAGAGGCACCGCGTCCGTCGCGTTCGTACCCGCCGCGGACCGGCCCGGCGCCGCCGCTGACAACCAGGCACTGCGGCTGGCCTACGACTTCACCGGCCAGACCAGCACCTCGGCGGCGTACGCCGTGGCCGGCGGCGGCCCGATCGCACTGCCCGCGGGAACCCGGCGGCTGGCACTGTGGGTCAACGGCGACGGCCGCAACCACTGGCTGCGGGCGATGATCTCCTCGCAGGGCACCACGAACGTGCCGTTCACGTTCACCCTCCTCGTGGACTGGACTGGCTGGCGCCGCGTCGTCGGTGACATCCCCGCCGGCTACTCCGAGCCCCTGACCCTGGCGCGCCTCTACATCGCCGAGACCTCGCAGACCAACAAGAACGCGGGGCAGCTGGACTTCGACGGACTCGCCGCGCAGGTGGGCCAGCAGCCGGACAGCTCCGAGCCGCCGCACCGCGACCCGTACGTGGTCGACCAGGGCGGGCTGCCCGACCGCCGATGGACCTTCGCCGTCCTGTCCGACCTGCACGTGAGCGCGGCCGCGGGGCTGGACTCCTTCTCCGGCCGGCAGGCCGGGATCGCGCTGCGGCAAGCAGTGGCGAGCAAGCCCGACTTCATCCTCATCAACGGCGACTTCGTCGACAACAACAACCCCGCGGACTTCGATCTGGCCAACGGGCTGCTGCGCGACCACGTACCGGCGGACCTGCCGGCGTACTGGATGCCGGGCAACCACGAGGCAGGCCTGTCCGCGACCGGTGGGCTCGACGCCTTCCTTGCCGCGACCGGCCGTCCCAACAAGCAGATCGTCGACCACAAGGGCACCCGCTTCATCCTGCTGGACTCCCACACCGGCGACATGCGTACCTCGGACTGGGACCAGGTGCCGCTGTTGCAGGCCGAGCTGGCGAAGGCGGCGACCGACCGCTCGGTGACAGGCGTGGTGCTCTCCTTCCACCACCCGTTGCACGACCCCTCCGGGTCCGGCGCCTCGCAGCTGTCGGACCAGTTGGAGGCCGCGCTGCTCCAGCGCTGGCTCGCCGACTTCCGGGAGCGGTCGGGCAAGCCGATCGCGCTGTTCAACGGCCACGCTCACACCGCGGCCGTCACCCGGACAGACGGTGTACTGGAGGTCAACACCCCGGCCGTGGGCAAGACTCCGTACAGCTCGCCCGACCGGGGCGGCTTCTTCGGGTGGATGCACGTCGCCGTCGACCCCGAGCCGGCCAGGGTCAAGGCCGGCGAGCCCAGCCCGCAGACACGCAACTGGCTGCAGGCCGAGAGCGTGCCGCTGATCGACGGCATCGAGCTGTCCGCGCCGCCACAGATCGCGCTGGGCAAGACGGTCGAGCTGTTCGCGACCGGCATCACCAGCGAGTTCGGTCTCCGCTTCCCGCTGCGCTTCCCGGCGAGCGTCACCTGGGAAGGCAGCGACGGCGTCGTCGTGCGGTCGGCGCCCGAGGTGAAGTCCGCCGGGCGGGAGCCGAACACGCAGGCCGTCCTGGACACGGAGTCCGCAACGCTGACGGCCGTGCGGGCCGGCACAGTTACCGTCAAGGTGACCTCCGGTGGACTGACGGCCACCGCGACCATCAAGCTCGGCTGATCCCCCGGCCGGGAGACGACCCAAGCCGGCCGTCTCCCGGCCCCTTCCCACCAACCCGCACACCCGGCACACCGTGAACGCACCGGCGGCCTCGCGGACCATCGGCGGATTCGTCCGTTCGGTCCCGGTCAGACAGGTGGTCAAGGACCCGCGCACCGTTCAGCCCAGATCCACCAGCCTGATGCCTGCGGACAGTCACCCAGAGCTCGAAACCGATGACCTGTACAAGGCCGTCCACCGCGTCCTGGACGTCTTCACCGAGGCCGCGGAACTCGACCGTGAACGCGTCCAGCGGTGGGCCCAGTTCCACGCCGTCCAGGCCGCCTTCTGGGGCCGCCGCCACGGTTTTCGTATCGCCCGCAGCGAACCACGGCTGCACCGACTCACCGAATTCGCCGACCGCCTCGCGGAATTGCTCACCGAACACCCGTAGAACGTGAGGTGCCGGCCAGAACCGGCGGGTGTGGACGCGGTGCCGCGGGCAGAATCGTCCGACGGCAGAGGAGCTGATGACCACTCCCCCGTTCCACATGCGGAACAAACAGGTAGCGCACCTCGACCGGGAGTGGGCTGCGTAACATACTGACTTCGGCGTTTGGGGGTCTGGATCTGTGTCGGGACGGGTGACGCGGTCCGTCGGGGCTGGTACGTCGGAGGCATGCGGTACCGGCTACGCCGACACACCGGCCGCAAGGGCGAGCGTCGCTCGCAGGGCGAGACGGACTACATCCGCCTGTTGGACGTGCCCACCAACTGCTGAAGGCCCCGCTGATCGTGGTGTGGGACCGGCTGAGCACCCACATCTCCAAGACGATGAAGGCACTCGTTGCCGAGCGGGACTGGCTGACAGTGGTCCTGCTGCCCGGGTATGCGCCCGACCTCAACCCAGTCGAGGGCCTGTGGGCGCACATCAAGCGGAGCCTGGCCAACCTGGCTGCCCGCACCCTGGGCGAGTTGGAGACTCTGCTCCGCAGTCGGCTCAAGGCACTGCAGTACCGGCATGGCGTCCTCGGCGGATTCCTCACCGGAACGGGGCTCGCTCTCGATAGACGGGACGGCCCCAAACACGCCGAAGTCAGTAATGCCAGACGACGTCATCGCCGCGCCCCGAGCGGCATGACGCCGTCCATACCGTGCCACTCGAGCGCAGCCCCGGGCCGAAGGCCAGATCGAAGTGGGTGCGGCTCGGTGCACGACACCGCCGCCGAGGTGGTGGCCGCGGTGTTCGACCAGGCCACCCGCCGCGGCCCCGCCCACCGCTGGCCCTGGGTCATCCTGGTCGACGGGGCCCGCCATCAGATCGACCTCATCAAGGCCGAAGCAGACAAGCGCGGCGCGGACATCCACATCATCGTCGACCTGATCCACGTGCTCGAATACTTGTGGCGAGCGGCTTGGTGCCTGCACGACAGCGGTGACGCCTCCGCCGAGACCTGGGTCGCCCGCCAGGCCCGTACCCTCCTGGCCGGTGGCGTGCAGCAGACCGCCGCCGCGCTCGATGCGGTCGCCCGCACCGCACGACTGCGCGGCGCCAAACGCAAGGGCATCGACGAGACCGTGAACTACCTGACCGACAAGGGCGAACACCTGCGCTACGGCACCGCCCTGGAACGCGGCTGGCCGATCGCCACCGGGATCATCAAGGGAGCATGCTGTCACCTGGTCAAAGACCGCCTGGACATCACCGGCGCCCGCTGGGGCCTGGCGGGCGCTGAAGCCGTACTCAAACTGCGCGCCGTCCGCGCCAACGGCGACTTCGAAGCCTACTGGGCCTGACACGAACAACAGGAGTTCACCCGCAACCACCAGGCGTGCTACCACGACCGGCTCATACTCACGGCCTGATCAACAGCACCCTCATTGAGCGTTGTTCAACCTGATTTCGCTGGTCATGGGGCTGGTGTGGGCGGAGGTCTGCTGTCGCGAGGACCTGGTCGCCGCCGACACCCCGCTCGGACCGGCGCAGGCCGCCGCCCGGCTCCGAGTAGGTCGTGCCGACTGGGATCACATCGTGTGGCTCGGATGGGTCCGCTCCCCGCAGTCGGTCGAGGTCCGCTTCGGCACCAGCCGGGCCCGCGTCGCACCACGGTCAGACCGGGCCTTCGCACTCGTCGATCCAGTGCGCGAGGAGACTCAGTGCAGCGAGGCGTTCCAGTGCCTGCTGAGCGGTCATCTCCTCGGAAGCCATGTGGGTGGCCGTGTTCCGGACGGTCATGTTGAGACCAGGCGCGTACTTGGCCAGGCCGTTCTGCATCGAGCTGACCGTACGGTCGCTCGGATCGCCGGGCCACTTCAGTACTGGGTCCTTTGAGGCGAAGACCCTCTCGTAGACGTTGGTGGCGTCCATGTTGGCAAGTTGGGTGCGGGTCTTGAGCTGGGATACGAGGGTTTCTGCGGCGCTTTGGACGGCGAGACGGAAGTGGCCGTCGAGCCACAGCCTCCGAGCGGCTCCCCAGATCGTCGGGTGCATCGCCTCGACTCCAGTGGTCGGAGGGAGCTCAGCCTCCGCCTTGTCCGTCAGCGCCTCCAGTCGGCCCAGGATCTGCTCCGCCGAGTCCAGCACGTCGCCCGGTTCGAGCAGCGGCTTCGGCGTGGTGACAGTCCTCCAGGCTGCGATCGGGTCCACGGGCTTGGGAAAGCCGGTGACGCCTATGTACATCCCAGTCAGGCCGGGGGCCGCTGATGCGCGGCCGGCTGCGCGTGCCACCCGGTCCGTGGCGGCCTGGAGCTCTTCAGGCGACACGCCATCCCGGGCGACTGCAGCAGGGAGCAGGCCACGCCCGAAGCCGGCGTCCTTCGTCTCTGTGTGGAGCTCCATGAATGCCTTGAAAGCGTCTTTGAACTCAGTCACGGCCTCAGCCGTCTTACGGAGGTACTCGGGGTTCCGGGAAGCGTCCATGCCGTGGATCGTGTCACGCCAACGCGGCGCGATGGGCGGGTGGCACTGGCCGACTCGCAACCGGCTGAGCGCGCCCCAATCTCTCCCCGGCCGCATCCCGCGCCGCCCTACCCGTCCCTTCCTCCTTCACTCCAGCCAGGAGACATGGGCGAAAGCGGCCGCAACATGGGATAGCCTCATCGTGCGGCAGCACGCGCCTGCCAGATTCCCGACCAATAGGCACCCACGCGCCTCGGTCTGCGGACAAGGGTCTTCGACTCGCGCGGCACTGACTTTCGGCAACGGGTGAAACGAGGTTCTGGATCACTTTTGGTGCAGGACTGACGGACGGTCACCGTCACGGGGTGTCCGGCACGGTCAGCGGCTGAGGAGGACGCGCTTGCGCAGGAGGTCCACGCCGGCCCGGCCGAACATCTGCCGCTTCAGCATCTTGATCCGGTTCACCTGCCCCTCCACCGCGCCCGAACTGAACGGCAGCGTCAGTCCCGCCGTCACCGCCTCAAGATCAGACCTGATCCCCACCACAAACGACTGCAACCTCGTGTGATCACTTTCGGTCTCTGGCCGACTGGGGGTCCCAGCCGGTGTGACGATCAGCGGCCATGAGCGACGTGATCGTGGAAGACGTGCTTTTCCCGGACCTGGACGGCCTGCTGGTGCAAGACGTCCAACTCGTCGGGGACGAAGTGCGGGTAGTGGCACGGGCTTGCGCGACCGGGGCGGGGTGTTCGACCTGCGGCGCGCTGTCGCTGCGGGTCCACAGCGGCTACGAACGCCGGCTCACGGACGCGGCGGTGGGTGGCCGCCGTGTCGTCGTGCGGCTGCGGGTCCGGCGGTTCCGCTGCGCGACCGCCTGGTGCCCACGCACCACCTTCGTCGAGCAGATCGCCGGCCTGACCTTCCGCCACGGGCGCCGAAGCACTCGCCTGCACACGATCTTGCAGGCCATCGCTCTGATGCTCGCGGGCAGAGCCGGGGCCCGGCTGGCCGAAGCACTCGACACCCCAGTCAGCCGCTCCACCCTGCTGCGACTGCTCCGGGCGCTGCCCGACCCACAGATATCCACACCCCGGGTGCTGGGGGTCGACGACTTCGCCCTGCGCAAGGGGCATGTCTACGGAACCATCCTGATCGACGTCGAGACGCGCCGACCCGTGGACATACTCCCGGATCGGGAAGCAGCCACCTTGACCCGGTGGCTGGTCAACCATCCCGGCGTGGAGGTCATCTGCCGCGACCGAGCCAGCGCCTACGCCGAAGGCTCCCGACTCGGCGCACCCGCCGCGGTCCAGGTCGCCGACAGGTGGCACCTGTGGCACGTGCGCCGTGAGGCGCTGATTGATCGAGTGGAGGTGGGAGACCTTCGCCGCCGTCCTGGCGCAGCAGGGCGGTGAAGCTGGGGGCAGCCTGATCCGGGAGGTGCTGGGGAGGGTGGCAAGCGGCCCCGACGAAGCCGGGACGTGTCAGAACCGTCAGATGGTGCGGGTCCGGCAAGCGAGACGGAGAGGTATACGTGAGGAACCGGTGTTTGAAGCCTCCTAAGGTGACATCAGCTCGAACCTGGCGGATCTGGGCTGGTTGCGGTGCATGCTCGCCTCTTTGCAGAAGGCGGCAACTCCCGGGCTGTATCTGCCAGTCGGCCCGGGAGGCCACGGTGAAGTGCTGCGGGGTAACCGTGGCGAGGCCGCGGGGGTATAGCCGGGTGCCTACTCCGACGATCGATCAATCAGTGAACACGGGAACCTCCTCGGTCCCGCCCGTCGTCCGGGCCACCAGTTCGGATGAGTTGGGCTGGGCACACCGTCTGCCGAACAGACCGTGGGAGGGGCGGAGCCGCCGTAGTACTCCGAGCCGGGGAGAGCCCGGCACATGGGGAAGGGCGGCAGCGAGATCGCAAGGGAGGTACTGCAATGTCCGGAGAATCCGGGGTGGATACCCCGGTCGTGTGGCCGGTGGCCGATGTCGCTGAGCTACGGGTACGGAGAATGCAGATCAAGCTGCACCGTTGGGCGGTAGCCGATCACGGCTTCCGGTTCGACGATGTGTTCAACTTCGTCTGCGACCCGGCCGTCCTGGTGATGGCATTCGAACGGGTCGCGGGCAACACCGGAGCCCGGACGCCGGGCGTGGACGGCGTGCGCGCTGACCATGTACGCGCGGCCGGGGTGGAAGCGTATCTGGACCACATCCGCACGCGGCTGAGAGCAGGGGCCTTTCGGCCCGTGCCGGTGCGTGAGCGGATGATCCCCAAGTCGGGCGGGAAACTGCGCCGGCTGGGGATTCCGACCATTGCGGACCGGGTGGTGCAGGCGGCGCTGAAGCTGGTCCTGGAGCCGATCTTCGAGGCGGACTTCCGTCCGTGCTCGTACGGTTTCCGGCCCAACCGGCGTGCGCACGACGCGATCGCCGAGATTCATCTGTTCGGCTCCCAGGGTTATCGCTGGGTGCTGGACGCGGATATCGAGGCGTGCTTCGACCGCATCGACCACGCGGCCCTGATGGACCGAGTGCGGGTGCGGGTGAAGGACAAGCGGGTGCTGGCGTTGGTGAAGGCGTTCCTGAAAGCCGGGATCATGAGTGAGTTCGGCGAACGGAACGAGACCACCTCCGGGACTCCGCAAGGAGGCATCCTCTCACCCCTGCTGGCCAACATCGCACTGTCCGTGCTCGACGACTTCGCCGCCGAGCAGTGGGCAACCGCGATGGCAAGCCGGAGGGATCGCGAACGCCGACGGCACCGGGGCCTGCCGACCTGGCGACTGGTCCGCTACGCGGACGACTTCGTCATCATGGTCCACGGCACCAGGGAGCACGTCGAAGACCTTCGCGAACAGGTGAGTTCGGTTCTGGCGCCGATGGGTCTCGTGCTGTCACCGGCCAAGACCCGGATCGTCCACCTTGCTGACGGGTTCGACTTCCTGGGCTTTCGCATCGTCTGGATGCGCAAGCGCGGAACGGACAAGTGGCACGTCTACACGTTCATCGCCGACAAGCCGGTCGCTTCGTTGAAACGGAAGATCAAGCAACTGACCCAGAAGCTGTCACATCTCGACTACAAGATCGCGCTGATCCAGATCAACCGGATCCTGCGCGGCTGGGCCAACTACTTCCGACACGCGGTCGCCAAGCACACCATGCAGACCCTGCACACCTTTGTATGGTGGCGGGTCATCCGCTGGGTAATGCACAGGCACCGCACGAACTGGAAGTCCATCCGGCGATGGTTCCGAACTCCGCAAGGACACTGGAAAGACCTCAAGTTGGAGGGGATCAGACTGTTCCACCTCGGCAAAGTGCCGATCACTCGGTATCGCTACCGGGGCAACAGCATCCCCACCCCTTGGCCGGACACCGTGACCGGCCCGACCTCAACGGCATGATCTCGTGGAGAGCCCGGTGCTCGGAGACGGGCACGCCGGGTTCGGCGGGCGGGCCGGGGAAACCCACCGGGAGCAATCCCGGCAGGGCGCCCCGGTCCGACCCATCAACCTCTGCGAAGCCGTCGATAAATGCGTCACCCGCCACTCCTCCGACCTGCGCGAACCCGTCCAGGTCCCGACCGAGGCCGCCACATCAGCCGTGGTCGCCGAACTGGAGAGCGCCGCCCGGGCGGGCAAGGTGGCAGGGTCCGCTCACCGTTACGCGGACCGCACCCGCGAGCGCCACCGAGCAGTCCACGACCTGCTCGACCAGGGACACAGCCAGCGTGCTATCGCCCAGGAACTGGGCTTGGCTCGCAACACCGTGCGCAGGTTCGCCCGCGCCGCCACCCACGAAGAACTCAGCACAGGAAAGTGGCAGAACCTCCCCAGCATCCTGGACCCCTTCAAGCCCTACCTGCATCAGCGCTGGCAGGAAGGCTGCACCAACGCCCGGACACTGTTCGAGGAGATCAGGTCCGCCGGATTCCGGGGCCAGTGCACGATCGTCCGCGAGTACCTGCGCCCGCTTCGATCGGGACTGAACCCAGCAGGCCGCGCACCCAAGCCGCCCTCGGTTCGGGACGTGACGGGCTGGATCACCAAGCACCCCGACAGCCTCACCTCCGAGGAAACCGTCAAGATCAAGAGCATCCTCGCCCGCTGTCCCCCGCTCAGCACCGCCGCCGAACATGTCCGCTCCTTCGCCGAGATGATGCGCGACCGCACCGGTCACCACCTCCCCAAGTGGCTCACCGAGGCCCACGCGACCGACCTGCCCGAGTTGCAGTCGTTTGTGGTGGGGATCAGGTCTGATCTTGAGGCGGTGACGGCGGGGTTGACGCTGCCGTTCAGTTCGGGCGCGGTGGAGGGGCAGGTGAACCGGATCAAGATGCTGAAGCGGCAGATGTTCGGCCGGGCCGGCGTGGACCTCCTGCGCAAGCGCGTCCTCCTCAGCCGCTGACCGTGCCGGACACCCCGTGACGGTGACCGTCCGTCAGTCCTGCACCAAAAGTGATCCAGAACCCAAATTCAGCCGTTGCCGACAGTCCTCTCCGCGCAGGCGGAGGTGAGCCGGCCGCGGCGCACAAGCCGTGCCAACTGCGGACGTCCTCTCCGCGCAGGCGGAGGTGAGCCGTACCAGGCGAACGGGCACCGGCTGGTCCGCGAGTCCTCTCCGCGCAAGCGGAGGTGAGCCGTTCAACACGTATCTTCCGCTGGAGTTCGTCAAGTTCTCTCCGCGCAGGCGGAGGTGAGCCGCGGTACGCCACGGTGAGGGACACCCCGTGCAAGTCCTCTCCGCGCAGGCGGAGGTGAGCCGCGGTACGCCACGGTGAGGGACACCCCGTGCAAGTCCTCTCCGCGCAGGCGGAGGTGAGCCGTACCGCATCCCGGCGGGCGCCCTGGTCATCGTGTCCTCTCCGCGCAGGCGGAGGTGAGCCGACGGCCCGGCAGGGAGTTCGCAGCTCCACCACGTCCTCTCCGCGCAGGCGGAGGTGAGCCGGCGTTCCAGTACACCGGCTCGGTTGCTTGCAGGTCCTCTCCGTGCAGGCGGAGGTGAGCCGCCTGATGAGGGGCGACTTCGACGTGGAAGGAGGTCCTCTCCGCGCAGGCGGAGGTGAGCCGTCGCCACCCTCCTCGACCACTCCGACGCAGCCGTCCTCTCCGCGCAGGCTGTCGGTAACGGGTGAAATTCAGCCGTTACCGACACAGGCGGAGGTGAGCCGAATCTGAAGGTGGTCCCGCACGACGCCGGCGCGTCCTCTCCGCACCGGGTGTCACGGTCAGGCGGAGGGGCGCTGCCGCTGCCGTTCAGCGGAATCAGGGTTTCCAGATGAGTGCCTTTGCCCCAGGAGCCCAGCAGGTCGCGGTGCAGGGCCACTATGTCCTGGCGCAGCGCCAGACGCAGTGCGGCCTTCGTGAACGTGCGGCAGATGGTGACGAACAACGCGACGTCCGCGGCGTATTCGAGACGGGCGGTGCCGACGAACTTCTGCATGTCCTGCGAGGACACGCTCCGGTGCGGCGCATACTTTTTTGCATTGGACGACCAGCTTGCGGCCGTCGGCCAGGTAACCCACGACGTCCGCGCCCAGGTCGCCGCTCTTGCCGCTGACGACGACCTTCGTGCAGCCGTCCCGGAAAGGGCATCGAGCAGGTCGGTGTCCTCCCCCGGGGCGCCGTCCCAGTCCACCAGCTCCAGGGCTGCGGGCTGGGCTGGAACGGACGCTCGTTTCCGGGGCGCCTTGCGGTCCTTCTTGCGCTTCTTCGCCATCGTCGTCAGTCTCCTTGACCTTCGCGGCCACCTGGCCTCGATCCTTGCATTCGGCAGCAGCCCTCAGGCCCTGGTCGCCTGACCCAGCAGCAACAGCCCGGGCAGCCTTCTGGTCAGGCTGTGCGCTCCAGCTCCACCGCGCTCTCGAGTTGTCCCGCCGCGGTGCTGTCCTGCCGGGCCGCTCGCTCGGCACGGGCCCGCCGCAGTGCCAGGGCGCGGGTGGCCTCGGCTTCTCGGCGGCGCTGGACGCGGACCGTATCGAGCGGGGCCAGCCGCTCCTCCGAGGACACCTCCGGCCCCGGGAACGCGCGGCGGTTCAGCGCGCGCATCGCCCTGGTCTGCCGCTCGACTGCCTCCGCGATGCCAGAGTCCACCCGCCGCGCGGGCGCGACGGCCTGGTGCGCAGCGAGCGCTTGGCGGTATCCCGCGGACGCCAACTCCCTGGTCTTCACCGGCCTCGGCGGCGCGGCCGCAGACTGCGGGGCAACGTCGCCCAGGTCGGGCGCGGACACTGAGCCGGGCGCGAGGATCCGCAGGGCGCGGACGACCATGCGGCCGGCCGACTCGTTGGCGGCCGCGATGATCCGGGTCTGCTCCAGGCGTGCCTTCGTCGCCCAGGCCGACGACTCCGGGCACACGGTCAGTCGGCCCGAGTCGGCGTCGTACGACACGGCGGCGACGTGCCCGGCGAGCTCCGGGGCGATGGCCGCCCACCGCTCCCGCAGCGTCGCGCCGGCAGCCGGGAGCTCCCATGCGCGCTCGGTGACCAGCGCGCCGATCGCCGCCCCGAGGCCCATCGGCTTGCGCCCGTCGCGGCGCACCGTACGGACGACTCGCGGCTTCGACTTCGCCTTCTGGCCGCCGCCGTTCTTGCGCGCCGCCTCCATCGCGGCCCGCAGCGCGGCCCGGGCCATGTCGATGCCGGACATCTCACTGCCGCTCACGCCTGCCCCCACGGCGTGTAGCCGAGGTCCAGATGACCGAGGCATGCGAGGCGCTGTACGGTCGCGACGAACGCCCGGGTGAACAGGCGCTGTGCGGAGTGCTCGCCGTACCGGGCGATGTGGTCGTGGACGATCTGGTGGTCGGCGGCGGCGCGGTTGCGCCAGTCCAGCACCTGCTCGCGGGTGGACCTGAAGGTTCTCGTCGACTGGCTCCGCCATGGCCCTTTGGGAGAACGTGGTCAGACTGAGCGCCCAGGCACGTGGGTGTCATACAAGCCGAGCCAGGGAGAAGAAGCGGAAGAGCTATAGGCGCGCGTGCAGACGATTGACGAACGGATCACCGCCTGGGCCAGGGCGACCCCTTCCAACCAGCAACGCCAGGGCCCTACCCTTGCGGACCTCGGGGACCTGGATCAGGTCAGTCGCCGATGTCGACCACTTCACCTACGGCCCCATTGTCGGCTACCTGGTATGCGCCGCGGCTCGCGAGGAGCAGGCCGAACCGTGCCTCGTCGTCATCCGAGCCCCCGGCGGACGCGAGAGCCCGAACCAGCTCCGCCCCGCCATCTGACGCCCCACGGCGCACTAGGGCGCGTATCGAGTCGTGATCAATCTGCGGTTCGGGTGAGGTCTTTGATCCAGATCATCGAGGCGCGCAGGTGGAGGCCGGCGAGGTAGCT
>NZ_JBSFXG010000070.1:0-22534 GCF_053595235.1 Streptomyces sp. NPDC002520
CCTACCCGGAGGGACTGACAGTTGAGTCCTCTTGATCACCACGGGCTCGCTCACCTCGTCGCGGGTGGACGGTCTTTCGCCCTGGGGACGAAACCCCTATTTCCTGTCCTGCTCCGCAGGAGTCCGATTCCTCACCGGCCTGAAGGCCGGGGCATCCTCGGAGGAACCCGGTGAACACATCCCGCCACAGGTGCTGGAGTGCCTGCGGGAACGGTCCGGAGTTCTCGAAGACGGCCCACATCCCGGCCGGGACGGCAAGGACGTCCATGTCCTCAGGCGCTTCGGCGCACGTCACCACGCCGTGGTAGTAGTCGAGTTCGGTCCCCTCCGCGCGCCTCGGATCGAGCTGATCGCTGACCCCGACGATCCCCGCCGGCTCCTGGTCGGACAGCGCCGTGATCCGCCCCAGCATCTCGGGCCCGATGCCCCTGATGAACTCGGCGATCGCCGCGTTGACCCCCTCGTGGACGAGCGGGACACGGGCCTTCTTGCCGACCACACGGAACTCCTGCTTGTCCACGATCCTGTATCGCATACTGCTGCTCCCTTCGACGACGAGCCGGAAGGACATCCGGGGCTGGGAGCGCAGAGCGGCACCGGTCCGCCGGGCGTCGCCCGGACCCACGCCGTGAACAGCCCGAAACGCACGGGCAAAGGCTTCACCGGAGCCGTAGCCGTAGCGCACCGCGACGTCCAGCAGCGTCCGTTCGCCGGCGAGCACGTCGGCGCCCGCCACGGTCAGCCGTCTGCGGCGGACGTACTCCGACAGCGGGATGCCTGCCAGCGCGGAGAACAGCCGGCGGAAGTGATACTCCGACATCACGGCGATGCGCGCGAGATCGGCCACATCGATCGGCTGATCGAGATGCGACTCGATGTGCTCCATGGCCTGGTTCAGTCGCTCCAGCATCCCGGTCCCCTTCCCTTCCGGTCACTCACGTGAGGAAGGAACCACCCTCCCGGACCCGACATCCTGTGCCCGACCCGGTCGGGTCCGACGAGCGCGCCGCGCGCACCCTCCTCCGTCAGGCGCGCTTACGCAGAAGGGGCAACTTTTCAGCGGCGGAACTCCGCCACGGCCCGGCCGAGGTCGCGTTCGACGTCACCCGGAGTCTGCAGCCCCCGGCCCGCAAGATGCTCCAGGCGCTCACGGGTCTCGGGCAGGGCGATCAGCCCCTGGAACGTGACGGCGTCGGAACGGACCTGCGCGGGATCGGCCAGGGTGAGGTCGTTGACGGCGCGCTTGGCCGCCCTGACCCCCTCCGGCGGGAACCCGGCGATCCGCTTCGCCAGACGCTCGACGAATCCGTCCAGTTCGGCATCGGGGAGGGCACTGTTGATCCAGCCGTAGCGCTCGGCGAGGTCCGCGTCGAAGTCATCGGCGCCCGCGATGGCCTCGATGGCACGCGGCCTGCCGAGCCGCCGGGTCAGGTGCTGCACACCGCCCGCGCCGGGCAGCGCACCGGTGCCGGACTCGAACTGCCCGAAGACGGCGTTCTCACGCGCCGCGAAGATCATGTCGCAGGCCAGGGCGAGTTCGTCGCCACCGCCGCGGGCACGGCCCCGCACCTTGGCGATGGTGATCACCGGCACCCGCGCCAGCTTGTACAGGAACATCCCCAGCGAGGCATCACCAGGGCCACCGGCCTGCGCGGCCTCAGCGGTGTACTGCGGGACGGCCTCAAGGTCCACGTGCGCCGAGAAGTACTCCGGCGAGGCACTGTCGATGACGACGACACGCACGTCACCGGGGTCGGCGTAGAGCGCGTCGACGAGGGACACCAGGTCACGGACCAGATCGACACCGAGGAGATTGAGGGAACCGGCGTCGAGTGTGGCGAACAGGACGCCGTCCTCCAGCCGGGTCCGGATCGACGCGTAGGTGAAGCTCATGACGACTCCCGAGAGTGCGGAGATATAGGAAGCGAGAAAAGGTCACAGGTTCTGGTCGGCGTGAATCCGGACGGTGGAGATCGTCATCATCCTCCATTCTGGTTTCACCATTAACCCTGGGTATTCAGCGAAATTGGGCTGTCTGACGCCCGGATAGCAGAAAGGTGCCGTTGACCTGCAAGGATGTGAGTGTCGAAGTCATATCCGCTGCAGAGAGCAAGGCACCTTTCTGGTGGTTGAGCGTACAGGGTGGGATCGTCGGCTGTCGGTGGTGGCTGACGGGAAGAGGCTGGTCGGGCATGCGGGGGCGGTGCTGCTGCGCCGGCTGGCGGACCGGGTGGGACTGACGCGAGGGCTGGCCGGGGTGCTTCCCTCCAGCACGAGTGCCGGGTGGCGGGAGCGGGCCGGGGTGCTCGTCCAGTTGGCCGTCGCGATGGCGCTCGGGGCGCGGAGCCTGTTGGAGGCCGAGCAGCTCCAGCTCCACCACCAGGGCCTGTTCGGTCCTGCGGCCTCGGACTCGACGATGCGTCGCCTGCTGGCCGAGCTGGACGACAAGACCCTGAGGAAGATCGCGAAGGTGCGGCGGCGGGTGCGCCGGCAGGTGTGGATGCTGCTCCACTTGCGGCCCGGCGGTTTCCCGTGGCTCACGGTGGCCGGACGGGAGCTGACGGGCTGGATCGTCGTCGACCTGGACGCCACGGTCATCACGAGCGCGTCCAGGAAGGAAGGGGCCGCGGCCACGTTCAAGGGCTCGTTCGGCTTCCACCCGCTGGGCAGTTGGTGCGCGAACACCGGCGAGAGCCTTGCGATGGAACTCCGCCCGGGCAACGCAGGGGCGGTGCGACACGAGGTCGCACAGTTTGAGTGGTTGCACCGATTGGAGGTTCGACTGATGTCGAAGGTGTAGATCCGGGCCAGTGTCCAAGGCCCGTCCCCGCTTCGACGTGCGTCACTGGCAACGGTGGGGTGCGGAGCTCGAAGAAGACGCCCAAGGGTTCCCGATCCGTCCGGGGGCCACAGGCAAGGGGAAGACCGGACGGGTGAACGCGAGTGAACCCCTGATGATGCCTCGTCACGTTTGGGCTTCGCCAGACGGAAGTCTTCAGCGGAGTGCAGGGACTGGCTGCTGAGAAGCGGCGGGTGCCGGTCGGACAGCGAACCGCCGACCGGGTGGACACCACCGTCCCCGGGGTATAAGGGGCGCCCACCCCGGTCGTATCTCAACTGTGTGGAACGTGGAAACCCCGACGGGGTCCGCTCAGGCGACTGAGCGGTGAGCCGACTGCGAGGAAGGCCCAGCCCCCGGGCGGGAACAGGATGACCCAAGAAGCGAACGCCGGCAGCTGAAAGGCAGCGGGAAGACCGGGCAACGCATTCGGCCCTCCGCCGATCGCCCTGCATAACCGGCCGGATACGGGCACGTGCCCGAACTCGAAAGGGTGCCGACGTGGGTCAGGTGAGTCTGTGGAGACCAGATGCGCGAACACCCCGAACCGAGGGACAAGTTGGACGCCCCAGCTGAGGCTGCGGTGAACGGACCTGAGGACGAGATCACCGACTGGCTGGCCGTCGACTGGCAGCAGGTCGAAGACGACGTACGGCGACTTCGGCAACGCATCTTCACGGCATCGCAGGCAGGGGACCTGAAAAGGGTCCGGAATCTGCAGAAGCTGATGCTCCGCTCCCGCGCTAACACGCTGCTCAGCGTGCGCCGGGTCACGGAGATCAACGCTGGCCGCACGACCGCCGGGATCGACGGGAAGGTGGTGCTGCTGCCCCAGGGCAAGGCCGAACTGGCCGACTGGATGCAGCGATCCGCCGACACGTGGAGGGTCCGGCCGGTCAGGCGGGTGTATATCCCCAAGGCAGGAGGGAAGAAACAGCGCCCGCTCGGCATCCCGGTGATCGTTGATCGCGCTCTCCAGGCGCGGGCCCTCAACGCGCTGGAACCCGAGTGGGAGGCACGGTTCGAGCCGAAGTCGTACGGCTTCAGGCCCGGCCGTGGCTGCCATGACGCCATCGAGGCGATCTTCAACGCGGTCGGGGGAAAGAACCCACACCGCCGGTGGATTCTCGACGCGGACCTGGCAGCGGCGTTCGACCGCATCGACCACGACCATCTTCTCCGCCAGCTCGGCACGTTCCCCGCGCGGGAGCAGATCAGGCAGTGGCTGAAGACGGGCGTGGTCGAGCGTGAACAGCTCACCCCGACCGAGGAGGGGACTCCACAAGGCGGGGTGATCAGCCCGACGCTACTGAATGTCGCCCTGCACGGGCTGGAACAAGCCGCCGGGGTCCGGTACTTCCCTGACGGGATGAGGCACGCGGGTAAGTCGGAGTCGGGCACCCCCGTGGTGATCCGCTATGCCGACGATCTCGTGGCCTTGTGCGTCAGCGAGGAACAGACCCGGCAGGTCAAGCAGCAGCTCGCGGTGTGGCTGGCTCCGAGGGGACTGGCCTTCAACGAGGACAAGACGCGCGTCGTCCGCCTTGAAGAGGGATTCGACTTCCTCGGGTTCAACGTCCGCCGATATCGCAACGACAAGCTGCTGACCAAGCCCAGCAAGGCAGCGGTGCGGCGCATTCGCAGCAGGCTCGCCGCCGAGGTCAAGGCTCTACACGGGGCCAACGCCCAAGCGGTGATCAACAAGCTCAACCCCGTGATCCGGGGCTGGGCGGCCTACTACCGCACAGGGGTGTCCAAGGAGATCTTCTCCTCCTTGGACCACTACGTGTGGCGGCTCACCTACCGGTGGGGACTGCGGGCGCACCCGAACAAGTCGAAACGCTGGGTCGTGGCCCGGTACTTCGGCGCGTTCCACCCGACCAGGCGGGACCGCTGGGTGTTCGGCGACCGGGACACCGGCCGCTACCTGGTGAAGTTCTCCTGGACGAAGATTGTCCGGCATCGGCTGGTCAAAGGCAGGGCGTCTCCGGACGATCCGGCTCTGACCGGTTACTGGGCTGATCGGCGATGGCGGCGAAAGCCTCCGCTGGGGCCGTTCGTGATGCGGCTGCTACACGCGCAGCACGGCCGCTGTCCCGGCTGCGGCACTCTGCTGCTGCACGCCGATCAAGAGCCGCAAAGTCCCACCGAGTGGGAGCAGTGGCTCACCGCCGTCCGCAAGGCGATCCGCCGCACGGCGCTCGCCACCGAGGACGGCCACCCGCCGGACGACACCGCACGCTGCCTCATGCACGCCCACTGCGCGCGACGGCACATCGCCGCCCACGCACCGGGACCAGCAGTTCTGCCTGCCTGCGAGCCCTTGGGGCTTGCTTGAGCCGTGTGCCTGGAAAGCGGGCACGCACGGTTCTGAGGGGGCCCCGGCGCAGTAATGCGCTGGGGCTACCCGACAACACGGTGGCCGACCACATCACGGTACTCACCGACGCCCTCGCGCAGATCCCGGGCTCCTCGGCCGCGAAGATCCTCATCCGGGTGGACGGGGCCGTAGCCACCCATGGACTGCTGGAACACCTCGAAGCGTTGAACACCACGCGGCGCACGGTCCGTTACACGGTAGGCTGGAAGATCACCGGCGCCGACGAGCAGGCCATCGCCCGACTGCCCGAGGCTGCATGGGAGACCTCCCTGACCCAGGACGGCAGCCTCCAGGACGGCTACTTCGTCGCCAAGCTGACCGGACTGAACACCCGTGAGGACTGGCCGCAGGGCATGCGGCTGATCGTCCGCCGCGTCCGGCCGTCCCGGCGGCACCTGAAGAAGCTGACCGCGTTCGAGACCAGGACCGGCTGGCGCTACGCGATAACCGCCACCAACATCCGACACATGTGGGGCGTCTCCGGCTCGGGCCACAGCCAGTTCCTGGACGTACTGCACCGCTCGCACGCCGGGGTGGAAGACCGGGTGCGCACCAACAAGGCCATGGGGCTGGACAATCTGCCGTCCGCCTCGTGGGAGATCAACCGCGGCTGGATGCTCGCCGCGAACATCTCCGCCGACCTCGACGCCTGAGTCAGGCTGCTGGCCCTGCACGACATCGAGGGCCTGGCCGACGCCGAGCCGGACACCATGCGTTTCCGCCTCTACCACCTGCCCGCCCGCCTGGCGGACCACGCCCGCCGCCGCTGGCTGCGGATCGACGCGACCTGGCCTTGGGCAGAAGCGTTCACCACCTGCTGGCAGCGGCTCACCGCCTTCCCGGCCCTCACCTGACGGCCGGGCACTGCCCCGACAAGGACCAGGAAGGAGAAGTCCGGCAGCACTCCGGGCCCGTGGAACCCGGCGCACCCGCGGCGTCACGCGACGGCCCACCTCGAACGGCACGAGGACATTACGGGCGAACCGCCGACCCAATCAACGGCCGGACCCCGCTGAAGAATCGAGCTTAAACCAGTATCACGGACGTCGCCCCGGTTCCAGCACCGAGCGCGGCTCACGATCCCGAGTTGTGAACTCACAGAGAGATAGGTATCGTCACATTAAGTAACGAGGCTGTCGTGTGGGTACGCCATCGATACGGGACTTCGGAACCGGGACTCCGAAAACGGCACAGCCTGGCACAGCCCATACGGCCCCCTACCGGCACAGGAACTCCACGCGGTACAGAACCTCCCACGCGCGCCGGATTCCTCCCCCGTCGACGGGCGAACGATCACCCGGGAATCGCCCTCTTCCGCGCAGCCAGAGCCCCGGGAGCAGTTGGGATGCCTCAAGGAGATCCGCCATGCCTGAATTTCTCCGTCTGCGTTCTCGCCGGAATTTCATCTGCGCCTCGGCGACGGCTGTGACCGCGGCAACGACCGGGGCTCTGGGCCTGACTTCCTGGAACCACTTCGGGAAGCCGGTCACGGAAAGCGAGCGGCAGAGCATCCGCCCCTTCCGCGTGAACATACCGGAGCAGGATCTCAGCGATCTTCGCCGGCGCATCAAGGCGACACGGTGGCCCGACCGGGAAACGGTCCACGACCAGTCCCAGGGTGTCCAGTTGGCCACCATGAAGGAACTCGCCCAATACTGGGGCACGGGCTACAACTGGCGGCATGTCGAGGAGAAGCTCAACTCCCTGCCGCAGTACAAAACGGAGATCGACGGGCTGGACATCCACTTCATCCACGTCCGTTCCCGGCACGCGAACGCGCTCCCGATGATCCTGACCCATGGCTGGCCCGGATCCGTCCTGGAGTTCCTGAAGGTCATCGAGCCGCTCAGCAACCCGACCGCCCACGGGGGACGCGCCGAGGACGCCTTCCATCTCGTCATACCGTCCATGCCCGGTTACGGCTTCTCGGAACGGCCGACGACCACCGGGTGGAACCCCGACCGCATCGCGCGCGCCTGGACCGTGCTGATGGCGCGACTGGGGTACAAGCACTTCGTTTCCCAGGGTGGCGACTGGGGTGCCGTGATCACGGACAAGATGGCCATGCAGAAACCCGCGGGACTGCTGGGAATCCACGTGAACTTCCCGGCGACCGTCCCGCCGGACGTCGCCCGGAGTCTCGCCTGCGGTGACCCCGTACCGGCCGGCCTGAGCCCGGACGAGAAGACCGCGTACAACCAGTTGGCCAACCTCTACAAGACCGGATCCGGCTATTCGGCCATGATGGTCACCCGTCCGCAGACCGAGGGTTACGGACTGACGGACTCCCCCGTCGGTCTGGCCGCCTGGATGTACGACAAGTTCGCAGCCTGGACCTACAGCGGCGGCCATCCCGAGCGCGTCCTCACCAAGGACGAGATGCTCGACGACATCACGCTCTACTGGGTCACCGACACCGCGACTTCCTCCTCCCGTCTGTACTGGGAGAACAACGCCAACAACTTCAACGCCGTGTCGGTGTCCGTCCCCGCCGCCATCACCGTGTTCCCCGGCGAGATCTACCAGGCGCCACGAAGCTGGGCATCGCGCAGCTACCACAAGCTTTTCTATTACAACCGGGTCCGCAGCGGAGGTCACTTCGCCGCCTGGGAGGTCCCCGGCATCTTCACCGACGAACTCCGGGCCGCTTTCAGATCACTGCGCAGCTCGCAGAACATCGCCGGCAAGTGACTTTCCGAACCGGAAGGCACAGACTCCCGCGGTGACAGTGGCGATGGCGGCGCCGGTGACGAATGCCCCGGCGCCGCCACGCCGATGCGCGAGCGCTCACCGCGTCCTGTCGTCATGGAGAGGAACCAGTGGTCGTCATGACCTCGCCCCTGAACGTCGCCGTCTTCACCGCACCGGAGAAGGCCATGGTCGGCGAACGGTCCCTGCCGTTCGGACCGCTGCCCGCCTGGGACCCGATGACCTCGACCCTGATCTTCGGTGAGAACGACGCCGTCCTGGTCGACGCCCTCACCACCGTCGACGAAGCCGAAGCGCTGGCCCGCTGGATCGAGTTGCACCGCCGCAACCTCACCACGATCTACATCACGCACGGGCACTTCGACCACTACGCCGGGCTCAGCGTGCTGCTCCGCCACTTCCCCGACGCCCACGCCATCGCCACCCCGAAGTCGGTGGAACTGATGTCCACGCAGCCGCAGCACCTCGCGCCCTACCGCAAGCTCTTCCCCGGCCAAGTGCCCGCCTCGATCACCCTGCCGGAGCCGTACGACAAGGACACCATCACCCTCGAAGGCCACGAACTGCACATCATCGAACAGGGCCGCACCGACGCGGTCGACAGCACCTCCCTGCACGTGCCCTCGATCGACCTCGTCGTCGGCGGCGACGTCATCTACAACCAGTGCCACATGTACGTCGCCGACACCACACCCGAGAGCCGCGCGAACTGGATCGCCGCACTCGATCGCCTGGCCGCCCTGACCCCGAAGATCGTGGTGGCCGGACACAAGAAGCCCGGCACCCCGGACACCCCGGCAGCCATCGAAGCCAGCAAGCAGTACCTCATCGACTTCGGCCGACTGAAGGAATCCACCACCAGCGAGCGCGAACTGTACGACGCGATGACCGACCTCTACCCCGACTGGGCCAGCCACCAGGCCTGGCTGATGTTCGGCCTGCGCCCAGCCACAGCCTGACCGCAAGCAACCGCAAGGAACCGGTAGCAACCGCAAGCACCGACATCGCCGGTCGTCGAGCCCGAAGCGTACGGCTTAGTTTCCTCGGCCCCACGCCGGCCCGACCTCCGGCCCGATGGGCGCAGAGCACCACGACCCGGAGCAATACAGCTTCCTCCGCATACAGCTTCCTCCGCGCCGGCCAGAAATCAACCCAGAAGCCGCGCAATGCTAGAAAGGAAGCATGATGGGGCTTTCGAGGCGATTGTCGGCCTCATGGTCTTGGTCACTCCGCCGGCGGCGCGCAGGTGCCTCGGCGGTCGGCCACAGGCTCACCCTTCACGAGCGCCCCCTGGACCAACCCGGCCGCACACCGTCCCGGTGGGGACGTGTCCGGCAGCTTTGGCACAGCGTCGCCGGGCAGGTGTTCGTCCTGCAGGCGGCTGTCGTGGCCGTCCTGGTCGTCGCCGCGGTCGCGGCCCTGGTGCTGCAGGCCCGAGGCAACAGCCAGCGGGACGCCCGCGATCGCACCCTCATGGTGGCCCAGACCTTCGCGAACGCCCCCGGGACGGCGCAGGCGCTGACCGGCCCCCATCCCACCGCCACCCTGCAGCCGCGTGCCGAGCAGATCCGCAAACAGACCGGCGTCGCGTTCGTCGTCGTCTTCAACCGCGACGGAATCCGTGTCACACACCCCAACCCCTCCCTGATCGGGAAGCTCGTCATCGGCCCCTATCAGCAGCAGACGGTCGAGGGGCGCACCGTCACGCGAACCTTCATCACCTCCCGCGGCCTGGCCGTCGACACGGGCGTGCCCGTCATCCAGCCGGACGGGAAGATCGTCGGCGCCGTGTCCGTCGCGATCACCGTTCAGCACGTGAACGCGGCGGTGAACCGGCAGGTGCCGGTGGTGCTGGGGGCTGCCGCCATCGCGCTCGCCCTGGGCACGGGCGGATCGGCGCTGGTCAGCCGACGGCTGCGCCAGCAGACCCATGGACTCGGCCCGGCCCAGATGACCCGCATGTACGAGCACCACGACGCCGTGCTGCACTCCGTCCGGGAAGGCGTGCTGATCATCGCCGGAGACGGGCGGCTCATGCTGGCCAACGACGAGGCCCGGCGGCTGCTGGATCTCCCGCCGGCCGCGGAGCAGCGCCACATCACCGCCCTGGGGCTGGACCCTGAGATGGTCGATCTGCTGACGGCGGACCGTCCGGTCACCGACCAGGTGCACTACGTGGGAGAGCGGCTGGTGGCCGTCAACGTACGGCACACCGCTCCCCACGGGGAGCAAGCGGCCTATGCGGTGACGCTGCGGGACTCCACCGAACTGCGGGCGCTCGCGGGCAGGGCCGAGCGGGCCCAGCGGCGGCTGCGGCTGCTGTACGAAGCGGGCATGCGGGTGGGCACCACGTTGGACGTGACGCGCACCGCGGAGGAACTCGCCGAGGTCGCGACGTCCCACTTCGCCGACTACGCCACCGTCGAACTGCTGGAGCCCGTGCTGCACGGCACCGAGCCGCAGGACACGGCTGGACTGCTCCGCATCGCCTACTGCGGCGTACCGCGAGACGGTCGGTCGACTCCTGTCGGCGAGCGCGTCGTCTGGGACCCGGCCACCCCGATGGCGATGGCCCTGACCGGTGGGCGCGCGGTGCTGGCACGGGATCTGACCGACTCCCCCGGCTGGCTTGCGCGGGTCCCGGAGACCGCCCGTCCGGTGCCCGACGGGGGGATCGGTTCGCTGATCAGCGTGCCGCTCCGGGCCCGCGGCGTGGTGCTCGGCCTGGTCACCTTCTGGCGCTCGGAGCGCAGCGGCCCGTTCGACGAAGAGGATCTCCCCGTCACCGAGGAGCTGGCGGCCCGCGCCGCGGTGTGCATCGACAACGCCCGGCGCTACACCCGCGAGCACACCATGGCCGTCACCCTGCAGCGCAGCCTGCTCCCCCGCACCCTGCCGCAGCAGAACGCGCTCGAGATCGCCCACCGCTACCTGCCCGCGCAGGCCGGGGTGGGCGGCGACTGGTTCGACGTCATCCCGCTGCCCGGAGCGCGCGTGGCCCTGGTGGTCGGCGACGTCGTCGGGCATGGCCTGCACGCCGCCGCCACCATGGGACGCCTGCGTACCGCGGTGCACAACTTCTCGGCCCTCGACCTGGCCCCCGACGAACTGCTCGGGTATCTCGACGAGCTGGTCACCCGGCTCGACCAGGACGTGGCCGAGGGGGAGCAGGACGTCACCGGTGCTACGTGCCTCTACGCCATCTACGACCCGGTGGCCGGACAGGTCTCCGTGGCCAGGGCCGGGCATCTGGGT
The DNA here is from genome assembly GCF_053595235.1 of Streptomyces sp. NPDC002520. Classification (NCBI taxonomy): domain Bacteria; kingdom Bacillati; phylum Actinomycetota; class Actinomycetes; order Kitasatosporales; family Streptomycetaceae; genus Streptomyces; species Streptomyces sp. NPDC002520. The sequence goes on from NZ_JBSFXG010000070.1 coordinate 11,184, forward strand.
CCCGCCCTGGTCCGTCCGGACGGCACTGTCCTCCTCCCCGACGTCCCCGGCGCCCCTCCCCTGGGCCTGGGCGGCAGTCTGCCCGTCGAGACCGCCGAACTGCGCCTGCCGGAAGGATCCAGCCTGGTGCTGTTCACCGACGGCTTGATCGAGACCCGTGACCGGGACATCGACACCGGCCTCGCCCTGCTGCGCCAGGTCCTCGCCACACCCCGGCCCGCCCCGGCCGGCGATCCGGAGCACATCTGCCAGGCAGTCTTCGACGCCCTGCGCCCGGCCCGCCCCCTCGATGACATCGCCCTGCTGGTGGCCCGTACCCGCCTGCTCGACCCGGCCCGGGTCGCCACCTGGGACGTACCCCGAGACCCCGCGGCCGTCCCGCGCATCCGCGCCGGTGCCGGCCGCCAGCTCGAGGCCTGGGGCCTGGGTGACATCGGCTTCACCACCGAGCTGATCGTCAGCGAACTGATCACCAACGCGATCCGCTACGGAGCCGAGCCCATCGGCCTGCGCCTGCTGCATGATCGCTCCCTGATCTGCGAGGTCAGCGACGCCGGCAACACCTCCCCCCACCTGCGCAGGGCCGCGGCCACCGACGAGGGCGGACGCGGCTTGTTCCTCGTGGCTCAGTTCGCCCAGCGCTGGGGAACCCGCTACACCCATGCCGGCAAGATCATCTGGACCGAACAGACCCTCCATGACACGCCGGAGGACATCGGTCCTCTCCTGGCCGACGCCCTTCCCGTGCGGTGAGACGGGTACGCCGCCCGTCTCGGTCTCCGACGCGGGTGCCGGGAACGGCGCGCAGGGCCCGCGTGTTCGGCGCGGGCTCCGGTACCCGTCCCGAGTGACCGGTGACGACACCGTCGCGGCGAGCTTCCTGGATGAGCTCAACCTGGTCTGAACTCGTTCTCCGGCCTTTCGACCGCTGTGGAGCGACGAGTGTCTTCTCGCAGCGGACGGTTCTCCCCGCCCGGACCTCCGGGCTCCCTCAGCCGGAGCGAAGAATCCGGAAGCGAGCGGGTTGCGCCGGATCCCGATCGACGACTTGGACGCTCGTCCAAGCCCATTGCCACACGCTGATGCCTGGCGTGCGGGAGAACCGGATCCGGCCGCGGGTCCCTTCGACGGAAATGCGCGGCCAGGATGCGGCAATGCGCGTCCGGTCCGTGCCGTGAGTACGCAGCACGTCGGCGAGGACAGCGACCGTGTCGTAGCCCTCGAAGGCGACGAAGGAGGGCGCTTCGCCCAGCCTCTCGTGGAGGGCCGCCTCGACGCGCGCACCGAGCGGGGTGAGGTGCTCAGGGAGGTAGCGCAAGAACGGGATCGCGGCGCTGTCGGCGCCCAGCGACCTCGCCCATTCGGCGAACTCCGGTTGCCCGGCCGGAGCGCCGATCATGATTTCGGCGAGGCGCTGGTCGCGGCGGACGGACTTGACGATCGACACTGCCGGCTCCGGGTGGCCGACCAGGAGGAGGAGGGCCGTCGCGCGATTGCCGACGAGTTCGTCGCACACGGCCGTGGGGGTGAGCCCGCGCATGTCGAGTTCGATGACGGTTCCACCGCGTGGGGCGAGGTAGTTCCGCAGGATACGGGCCCCAGATGCCCAGTAGACGCTCGCATCGGCCGCTACGGCGATGCGACGGTGGCCCGCGGCGAGCAGGAAGTCCGCGTAGATCTGCCAGCCGCGCGACTGCGCCGGGGCAAGGCGCGCGACCCATTCCGTCGGCTGGTCGGTGAGCGCGTCGAGAACCGCTGACGAGCAGAGGAACGGCAGGCCGAGCGCGTCGGCCCTTGCAGCAGCGGCGCGAGCGACGACGCTGTGGTACTCCCCCGCCAACGCGGCCACGCCGAGGCGAGCCAACTCGTCCACGGCCGCCGCGGCCCTCTGAGGATCGGCCGCGGTGTCCCGGACGACCAGTTCGAGCGGTCTACCGACGATCCCGCCGGCGTCATTGACTTCGCGAACCGCGAGCTCGAGTCCGGCGAGCAAGTGCCGGCCCGCCTCGGCCCAGCCAGGCCGAGACAGCGGAGCGAGAGCACCGATCCGGACGGCTGGTTCGTCCGTCCGCTCCACTCCACGTGGCGATGGTGGCGTACTCATTCCTCGATGCCTCCTGTGCACCAATTCGGGCGCGGTTCGTCCGGAACGCGGAGCGGCAAGGCCGGGCAGTACGCGTTCATCTCACCTGGCCGCGGCGGGCACACCTCGGTGATCATGCGGGCCATTGCATCCGCCCTCATCACCATCAGGCAACCGATTATTTGTTCGCTGAGCTGCCAGGCTTCGAGACGGCCCGGACGCTGCCCGGCGGCCCCGGGGGCGGCGTGAACCGGCCCCCGTGAAGCGGCTGTTCTCGCAACCGGGCCTCAACGCCGTGAATACGCACGTCACATGCCGCACATCGCCGCTGACCGTCGACTCTCCGCGACGGACCTGGCCGAGACCCCTGTCGCGACAGCAAGCCCAACACGGCGGCCGGCCAAGGACAACAGCGCCTGGCGAGACGTGTGCGGGGCCGGCGAGCGAGCGCGGTCAGAACCAGTGCAGGCAGTGCGGGGGGCGTTCGGCTCGGAAGAGGGCATCAGCGAGAGTGACCGCGCCCGGACTGCGGGCCCGGATGTGTCCGGCGCGTACAAGGATGCTCGGGGCGGTACCGCCGCGGTAGATCGAGCCCAGGTCGCTCACGTCCAGGGACAGGTCGGGCGCCCGGTCCGTCGGGACGCAGTCGGCCTTGCCGTCCTGGACGGTCAGCAGGTAGCGGCCGTGCTCGCCGACGAACGGGTCGTCGACGTCGAGGACGAGCTCGCCGTCCAGTGCAGCGTTGCCCCGCGGCCAGGTCAACCGAATTACGGCAGACGCCCACGGCCCTGGTGCGGTGACGCCCTCTATTCATCAAGCGGGAAGCGATAGACGGTCGACCGCCTGGTCCGGAAACCGAGGCGCTCATAGAGACGGTTCGCCGCCGCACGATCCGGCCGGGAGGTGAGATCCACTGTACGGGCGCCCGCCTCCCGGGCGATCCGCACGGCCTCCTCGGTGAGAAGGCCGGCAACTCCCTGGCCTCGCGCCACACTGTCGACGACCACGTCTTCGATACGGGCCCGCAAACCGGACGGCAAGGGCATCAGCACCAGAGTCAGGGTTCCGACGATCGTTCCGGACGTCCGAGCGACGAGCACCGTGTTGGCGTCACACGTCAGCAACCGGTCGACCGCTTCGTGGTCGAGGAGCTTTGCCGATAGAGAGGTGTTGTCGTTGAGGGAGAGGACGAGAAGCCGTGGACGTGTATGAAGCCGTGGACAGTCGCCGGGCGGTGCGGGCGTTCAGCGATCAGCCGGTGCCCAAAGACGTGCTCGAACGAGTGCTGGCCGCGGCGACACGGGCTCCGTCGAGTGGGAACCTCCAGCCGTGGCATGTGTACGTCGTGACCGGTGAACCCCTGGCCGAATTGAAGAGGCGTGCGACGGCCCGGGCGCGGACGGGAGACACGGGCGATGAGCGGGAGTATCCGATGTACCCGGCCGAACTGAACTCACCGTATCTGGACCGCTTTTCCGGCGCCGCCGCCCAGCGGTACCGGGCGCTCGGAATCGAACGCGACGATCCCGACAGACCCATGAAGATCGCCTCCCTGAACTCGGAGGCGTTCGGAGCACCGGTCGTACTGTTCTGCTACCTCGACCGCGCGATGGGGCCCGGACAATGGGGAGACGCCGGGATGTACTTGCAGACGGTCATGTTGTTGCTGAGAGCGGAAGGGCTGCACAGCTGCCCGCAGGTGATGTGGACGATGTATCGCAAGACCGTCAGTGAGATCGTCGGAGCCGACGACGGTCTCGTGCTGTTCTGCGGTGTCGCCGTGGGATTCGAGAAGGAGGGCGTGCCACGGCTGCGCACCGGTCGGGCGGACATGACGGAAACCGTGAGCTTCATCGGGGTGTGACCGCGACGCGTCGAGCCGCCGCTCGGGCGCCTGATCGGGGCCGACCGGCCCGGCTGCTCGTACATCGGCCGGCGTAGGGTGTCCCGCCCGGCGGGGAGTGGACCAGGGGGAGGCCGGCTTCGGAGGTGCGTGCGAAGCCGGCCTCTCGGTGTTGTCAGATCACGTCGGCGCGTACGTCAGATCGCCGTGTGCAGTGGGATCGTGATCTGCTTCAGCCACTCACCCTTGGCGAAGTCGCGGGCCTTCACCGTGATCTGGTCGCGATACACCTCGACCTGGAGGCCCTGGTTGAACTGGCCGGGGACGACCACCTCGCCGCCCTTGCCGTCGTCGGTCCAACCGGTCTGGATGGCACCGGTGTTGATCACGGAGAAACCGTCGAGGTTCGCCGTACCGGGGACGACGCGCCGCACGTGCCAGTCGGACAGGTTGAGGTCCCAGTGGGTGTGTCCGCAGAAGAGGAACACGTCGCGGTGGCGGCCGAGGATGCCCAGCAGCCGCTCGGACTGGAGGTAGTCACTCATGTACAGCTTGTTGTGGCTGCCCGAGACCGTGTTCGGCAGCGGGTGATGCGTGATGACCATGACCGGCTTGCGCTTCGCCTCCCAGTACCTGAGCCGCTCCTCCAGCCAGGTGAACTGGGCGTCGCTCATCCACACCTCGTCCCAGAGGGTCAAGTCGTGGTAGTGCATGTACTTCTCCGTGCCGATCATCAGCACCGGGATCCCGCCGAAGGACTGCTCGGAGTAGACGGTGTTGCGGCCGGCGAAGTTGTAGAAGCTGCGGAAGAGCGAGTCCTCGGTGGTGCCGTTCGGCCAGGTCGACTGCGACAGCTGGTCCGGGGTGGCCCACTTGGGCACGTAGAACTCGTGGTTGCCGATCGCCCAGGCCGCCTTCGGCAGGGTGTGCCGGCCGAAGGCCTCCTTCACTGCCGCGTATTCGAAGTCGTAGCCGCGGGGAGTGATGTCACCGGCGATCGCGATCCCGGTGCTGTCCGGGTTGCTGCCGCTCAGGTCGGTCAGCGCCGCGTTCAGGTCGGCGAGATCGCCCTGAATGTCGCTGATGACGTTGAACTTGGTGACGAGTTTGGGCTGGGGCATGCGGGCCGACGAGGCGTGGGCGGGTACCTGGGATACCGCGCCGAGGGCAACCGCACCGGCAGCGGTGGTCAGGAGTGACCTGCGATCCACGGGTAGATCCTTTCGGGATGAGCGGAGTGCAGGCGCCTCGGCGTCAACCGGGCGCTTGCTGTCGCACCGAGTGTTCGGTCCAGACCCGTTAGGAATACGTGACCTTCTGGGCGGTGCCGTGAGGGCCGTATGACACCAGGATGAACGTCTTCCGCAGCAGGAGGCACAACCTGGAGTACGCCGGAGACGTACGGAACGGCCGGCGTTGCCTGATCAGGCGACGTGCGGCTGCCACCGCCGCACATCGGGCGAGGGCCGACACCCTCGCTCGCTGGGCGTCGCGCCACTCCTCGCCGCTCCGCATCGGCTGGCCGTCGCCGTATGGGGAGTGCACGAGCCATGCGGCGTCCGGGTGTTCCCGGACGAACGCGAAATAGGCCCGTACGACGGCCTCGCTGCCGTCACGCGAGGTCGGAGCGGCCTGCAGCGCGGTGAGCAGCTCGTCGAGCAGCCTCCCCACCCAGCGCCGCTCCGCCGCGATGACCAGGCCGTCGATGCTGCCGAAGTGGTGATAGAGGCTGCCCAGGCTGACCCCGCTGTCCTTGGTGACGGCGCTGACGGTGAGGCCCTGTTCGCCCGACTCCGCGTAGACGCGCAGCGCGGCGCCGCGCACGGTTTCCGTGTCCCTTCGACAACGGGTTGGTCGACACCCGCACAGCGCCTTCGCCGGTACGGATCCGTACGAAGGCACCGGATGGGTTGCCGCCTGGGCCCCACATCGATCTTCTGGCACCCGGTACCCCGGTACCCCGGTCAATCCCGGGGATTGCTCCACTCGTCCCAAGTACAGCCTGGCTACGACGGGATGAGCCAGCTGGAACGTCAGCCGCGCAGGGTTGTTCCCACAGTGGCGGGACGCAACCTGCGGGGCGGGGAAAAGGCCGGGGTGGCGGGAGCATTGCCGGAAGGCGGCAGAGTTCAGCCGAGTCTTGCTGCCGGAAGTCGCCGTTCCCGTCGATCGACCAGATGAGTACGGTCGGTCGGGCCGTCTTCAGTCGAAGCCGGCTCCGCCGATCGTGATGACGGTTCGAGCGATTACGGGGGGCCATGGGTTACGTGGTTGCGGCGCTGGCGGCCGTGGCGTCGGTTCTGGGCGTCGCTTTGACCGTGCTTGTACGCCGGGAGCGACGCCGTATACCGCTCAGTCCCGACGCGCATCGCATCGAAGCGGCGGCTGCCCGAGGGCTTCGCGATGCCCGCCGCCAGGCGCATGCCTACCACCGCTTCGCAGACGGCAACGGCGTCAGTGCCCTGCGGGATCGTGACTCACGGTCCTACTGATCGCTGAACCCAATACTTGGCGTTGTTCGGCCGGAGGCTACGGATGAGGCTTCTCGGTGTGGTCGGTCACGGCAGGATCTCGACGTACCCGTCGGTGCCGTGCACACGGATCCGCTGCCCGTCCCGGATCAGCCGGGTGGCCTGCTCCACGCCCACGACTGCCGGCAGCCCGTACTCCCGGGCGATCACCGCGCCATGGGACATCAGGCCGCCCACCTCCGTCACCAGGCCCGCGACTGCGACGAACAGCGGCGACCAGCTGGGGTCCGTGAAGGTCGTGACCAGGATGTCGCCCGCTTCGAGCTCGGCCTCCCCCACGTCAATGACGACGCGAGCTCTTCCCTCGATGGTCCCGGCGGAAACGGGTAGGCCGATCAGGGCGCCGGCCGGCGCGTCGTCGCGCCGGTACGCCCCGGTGACGGCCTCACCGTCCGATGTGAGCACCCGGGGCGGTGTGAGCGCGTGGTACGACCGGAACGCGTCCTTGCGCCGCTGGATGAGCTGGTCATCCACCTGGTTCGAGCGCACGACGTCGTGGAACTCCTGGAACGTGACGTAGAAGATGTCCTCCTTCTCACGGAGCAGGCCTGCCTGCACGAGGCACTCGGCCTCCGCCAGCAGGGCCTGCTTGTAGACGAAGTAGCGGCTGACGATGTCGTACTTCGGGTACTCCCGGTACCCGATGAAGGTTCGGACCCGGTCGATCATCCGCTTGACCTCGTCGGCTTTCCGGTCCCCGTCCGGCAGGGGCCGCAAGCGTGCCAGTACGTCCTGTTCCTTCTGCCGCGCCTTCTGCCGCCCTTGCTCGAAGCGCCGCTCGGCGGCGCCCGGCTCGAAGTTCCTGACGTTGTCCAGGATCATGGGCACGAGTGTGGTGGGGCGCTCGCGCCAACGCGGCCTCGTGATGTCGATCTCGCCGACGCAGCGCATGCCGTACCGGTCGAGATAGGCCTCTATGGCGTCGCGCGCTTCGGTCCCGCCCGCGAGCTTCGCCAGCTCGTCGAGGAAGGCGTCGTCCTCGACGTACTCGACGCCCTCCAGGAACGCCACCACCTCCGAGTGCGGGCGGATCACGTCCGCGACGTCGAGCAGCGCCAGTCCCATCTCCGACGTGACGTTGCCGGGGGCGGACAGCGTGAGCGTGTCAGCCGCGTTCTTCTCGCCCAGCCATTCCTGCAGCTTGTCGTTGAGCCACCACGTGGCCTCCATCCCCGCCATGATCGTCCGATGGTTCAGCGGATCACCGAGGACTCGCTTGTGCTCGGCGAAGGCCTCCATCAGGAAGTCGAACAGTGCCGGTCCGGTCTTCGTCCGGATGTCGCGCTCCAGGGCGGCGATGGATGCCTGGCTGCGCTCGATCAGCTCGGTGACGATGGCCGGATCGGTGTCGATCGGGGCGGGCGCACCGCCGGCCGGCGGCCCGACGGGACCCGCGTCCGGGAGCGACGGGACGAAATCGTCGCGGTCGAGGACGGTCTCCAGCGCGTCCCTGATCAGTGGATCGCCCTTCCCCAGGGCGTCCAGGAGGCCGGCCCGGCCGGCGGGCGTGGCCAGGCGCCGGGTGACGTCGACGAACAGCCTCCCGCCGGCCTCGTGCATCGGCACCATGGCGGTCAGTTGCCACATCGAGAGCCCCAGGGGCTTCATGGGGTCGGTCATCATCTGCCCATGCCCGACGGAGACGTAGACGTGATTCTCCTGGTCGCCGGTCTCGGGGATGGGGAACAGCGTCGTGATCGGCCGGCTCTGAACGATCTGGAAGCCATCGTCGACCAGGCACCATTCGATGTCCTGCGGACGGCCGAAGTGCGCTTCGATCCGCCGCCCGATCTGCACGAGCCGCACGACCTGCGCATCCGTCAGCGACGGCTGCTCCTGCCGCTGCGAGTCGATCGCCACTTCCTGCGTACCGCCGGCCGGCAGGGCGTGAACGGCACGCTGCTTGGCGGCGATCGCCTTGGCGACGACTTCGCCGTGTCGCACCGTGAAGACGTCCGGGTTCACCAGGCCGGAGACCAGTGCCTCGCCGAGGCCGAAGCCGGCGTCCACCGTGGCGACGTTCCTGTTGCCCGTGACGGGGTCGGCCGTGAACAGGACTCCGGCAGCGTGCGGGAAGACCATCCGCTGCACGGCCACGGCCATGTGGACCGTACGGTGGTCGATGCCGTTCCGCTGGCGGTAGGTCACGGCCCGCTCGGTGAACAGCGAGGCCCAGCACCGGCTGACGTGCCGGAGGATCGCCGTCGGCCCCACGACGTTCAGGTACGTGTCCTGCTGGCCGGCGAAGGAGGCCGTCGGCAGGTCCTCCGCCGTCGCGCTGGACCGGACGGCGTAGGCGGCGTGCTCGCCGAGCCGGGCGAGCGCGCCGGTGACCGCCGCCGCGAGATCGCCCGGAATTTCGATCTCTTCGATGGTCCGGCGAATCTGCGCGCTGAGCGTGCGGATCGCCTCCCGGTCGTCCGGGTTCGATCGCGACAGCTGATCGAGCCGGTCGTCGATCGACGGCGCTTCCGCCATGATCCGCCGGAAGGCGTCCGTCGTCACGCAGAAGCCACCCGGCACACGGATGCCATCGATCCGCGACAGCCCGCCCAGGTGCGCGCCCTTGCCGCCGACGACGGCGACCTGCGTCTCGTCAACCTCTTGAAGATCCAGCACGTACTGCTCGATCACTGCGACACCTCCGAGGCAGCCGTGCTCCGTAGCGCTTCGGTCGCCGACCGAATCACCGGCGCCTCCGACTCTGCCGAATCCCTTGTCGAGCACATCCTCATCCCTGGTCGCTTTCCTTCTGACGGGTCGGCCGGCCGCTCCGCCCGGTCGGGCGGCGCGCACCCCCTCACCTCCGCGCCGAGCACCCTCAATTGCACTGCTGGTCCCACCACTGGTTCGACGTCACCGCGTTCCTCGAACGTCGACGACAGCCCACGCCTGTCGTGCCCCCCATTTCCGCAGGTCGTGGCGTCGGACGATGATTCTGCGCCGTGCCCCGGGGCTTGTGGCAAGCCCCCCGGTGCGCTATACGTTGAGAGTGGCGAGGAGAGAGTTCTCCTTGCCTTTGCCTTTTGCGGGCCCGGATGCCGAGCGCCCGCCACATGCCGACAACGGCTGCGACTATGGCTACGACCACCTGCGGCGATGGCCACGCAAGAGGGGTCTCATTCCTCGGGGATGAGGTGTGCCCGGCCGCGGCAAACGGAGCCGGCCGGCTCACTTTCCGCAGACAGGGCCGCACGCCCGAAGCGCTGTGGCAAGATCAGCTGCCATGCCATCCCTGCCCGCGTGGCCGTCAACAACCCTTCGCCGTCTACTCGTTGTCCTGCTCGCGCTGCTCGCGCTGCTCGTCGGAGCCGGCGCCGGCGTCGCCGACGCGGTTCCCGGACCCACGGCCGCGGCGAGGAGTGCCCAGGCCGCGACACCCGATCACCTGCGTTACGACGTGACCCTGCGTGCCAACGCCGACGGCACCCACTGGACGGGCCGGCAGCGTGTGTCGTTCCGCAACGCCTCCGACCGGCCACTGCGCGAGGTGTACCTGCGGCTGTGGGGCAACGGCAAGGACGCCTGCGGCACTCCCGGCAGCCCCTCCCCCGTCACCGTCTCCCGGGTGCGCGGCGGCACGGCGGGCGGGCTCAGCGTGGACTGCACCGCACTGCGCATCAACCTGCCCGCACCTCTCGGACACGGCCGGCGCACGGCCGTCTCCTTCGACGTATCCCTCACCGTGCCCGACCGCAACGACCGCTTCGGCCGCGAGGGCGCGTTCCGATTCCTCGGCAACGCGCTGCCCGTGCTCGCCGTGCACGACGCGACGGGATGGCACCTCGATCCGTACGTGGCGACCGGCGAGAGCTTCTACACCCTGATCGGCGACTTCCAGGTCACGCTCGACCACCCGTCGGCCCTCAAGGTCCCGGCGACCGGCCGCACCCGCACCAGCCCCGGCACGCCGGGGCGGACCCTCACGCACAGCGTCGCGCACCGGGTACGGGACTTCGCGTGGGCGGCGGGCCCGTTCCGCACCGCGGCCCGGACCACGCCCGGCGGCGTGCGCGTCAGATCGTACTGGGCACCCGACACGCCCGCCGAGGGCGTGCGCCTCACCCGCCAGGACGGCGCCGCCGCCGTCGACCGGTTCGGCACGGAGTACGGCGGTTACCCCTACGGCGAGCTCGACCTGGTGATGACGCCGCAGTTCGGCGGCGGCATGGAATACCCCGGCCTGGTCCTGCTCGGCACCGCCGCGGACGGCAGCGCCGTCGTCCACGAAGTGGCCCACCAGTGGTGGTACGGTATCGTCGGGAACGACCAGTACCGTGCGCCCTGGCTGGACGAGAGCTTCGCCCAGTACGCCAACGCCCGCTTCTACGGCTGGGACACCAGCGACTGCTGGAACCCGGACGAATGGCCCGACCAGAACGCCGCGCTCACCAGCTCGATGGCCTACTGGGCCAACCACCCCGGCACCTACCACCTCATCTACACCGCCGGCCCCTGCGCCCTGGCAGACCTGGAACGCACCCTCGGCGCCGGCACCATGGCACGCCTCCTCAAGCACTATGCCCGCGACCACTGGTACGGCGTCTCCACCACCGCCGACTTCAAGAAGGCCGCTCAGTCCATGACCGACAAGGACCTGACCTCTTTCTGGACGACCCACCGCATCCGTTGACGTTGCAGCTCACCCTCTCCAGCGCCCCCACTGACGCTCAGGTGGGCACTCTGTGGCCTGCTGCCGGGTCGACGCGCGGTGGCGCGATGGCGGCTCGATCGGTGGGGTCTGTCCTGCGCGGCCCCACCGACGCGTCCGGCGCACGGAGGCATTCGGGCCTGACGTATGGTCAGACACCCCATGTCGTTTGGTGTCAAGCGGCATGTGGCTGGGCGTGGTGCGACCAGGCGGTCGCTTCGTTGTAGTGGGTGCGGGTTTTGA
>NZ_JBSFXG010000071.1:0-19708 GCF_053595235.1 Streptomyces sp. NPDC002520
CGAGAATCGAGCCGAGTGGGCGTGAAGTCGTGTCATGGGATTCGCGCACTACCGGACCCCGGACGTCGCGGGTCAGGAGATCTGCTGGATGATTCCCGGGATGCCAGCTTCCACCCAGACTTCAGAGATCTTCCCGTCCGTGATCCGGTAGTGCGCGAATCCCATGACACGACTTCACGCCCACTCGGCTCGATTCTCGCGAAGATTCCCTTGTGGGCCCCAAGAACCTGATCAAGGTTGCGGGATAGAGCCGGATTTGGCACTCATGGCGAAAGTAGGACGCGCGGGGAACCCCCGAGAATAAGTCGTGTCTCTACGGGCAGCCGAGATGTCCATGCGTCCCTGGTTGTCAACGCGCGGTAGAGGACGAGTTAACAGTGACGTTACCTTTTTATGGGCTTCCCGCGGTGGGATGCCCGGACCAGGCGTCCTCACCCGGCTTTCGGTGGAGAATGGGGTTCGGCAGTGTCCGGATATGAGCAGGAGATCGAACGGCTGCTGGCCGACTACCGCACGCAGCGCGGCCGGATCGACGAAAACCGTCGGCGTATCAACGCGATGTCCGCCACGGTCACCGCGCCACGAAAGGTGGTCTCGGTCACGGTCACCGCGCGCGGTGAGGTCACTGAGATCGACTTTCCGACCGGCGCCTTCCGCCGCATGACCCCCAAGGAACTCGGCGAGATCCTGCGGACCGCCATCGCGGACGCTCGTGCGCAGGCGCTGGAGCAGGTGGACGAACTGGTCTTCGGCGACCTGCCGTTCCAGCTCAAGCCGTCCGCGGTGCTCACCGGCAGCGCGGACCTCGGCGAACTCCTGCCGGCCGAGCCGGAACCCGCTGACGAGGTGCGGGAGTACCTGAACAACGGGGTGCCGGACCGCGGCGGCGACCGCCGCGACTGACCCTGAGAACGACTCGCACGGTCCAGTGGGGAGGGGCCGGGACGCCCCTCGCTGCGACCGCCGTGCCGTTCTGCATCACCCGGGCGAGCCGCTGCAACCGGTGTGACAGCCGCCCGTGCCCGCGTCGGTGCGCCCATCGCTCCTGCGATGTCGGCCCGCCCGGCGCCGCTCGTGCCCGCCCCGACCTGCGGAGGCGTCTTCCCGCAGTCGTCCGTGCGCCCTGCGAACGATGGAGTTCCGGATGGCGAGTCCCACCGACGCATGCCCTGGCGACGGCGCGCAGCCCGACGGCAGCGCCCTGGCCCCGCACCGGTGCAAGAGTGCCGGACGCGGGGAACGGGGGCGGCTATGACCATCAAGTTGCCGTCGGAGTTCGACTGGGTGGCGAGGTTGACGGTGGGTCAGGCGTGGCCTGACGGTGATGAGGACAGGCTTCGCGATTTCGCGGATGTGTGGCATGAGAACGCTTCTCAGATGGTGGCGCTCGCGGAGTCATTGGATCCTGCGACGCGGGGTGTGCTCAATGCCGTCGGTGGCAGGGTCGGTGAGCAGTACGAGGCGTTCGCCCGGCAGATGGCTGAGGCGTTGCCGGGTCTGGCGGGGTCGTCGAGGGAACTGGCGGAGCTGGTACGGGAGAACTCCGTTCAGCTCGAGTATGCGAAGTTCATGCTGCTGGTGCAGATGGCGTGGACGGTGTGGGCCATCGGCGAGCTTCTGTTCTTCGGGATGCCGGAGGCGGTCGGGGCGCTCGTCAAGGGTGTTCAGGTGGTGTGCCAGCGGATTCTGAGGTCGTTGCTGGTTGGTGCTCTGACCGGTGTGGGTTTCATGGTCATATCGGACTTTGCGATCCAGTTCGTCCAGATGTACATCATGAAGGACCGTTCGCACTGGTCTTTGGAGAACTTTCTGCAGGACGTCGTGGGCGGTGCAGTCGGCGGCGCTCTGGGCGGTGCGTTGTCGGAGATCGGTCACATGGCGGCGCCCAAGTTCGCGTCCGGTCTGCTGGGGCAGTTGGCGATCGGTGCTGCGGCGGGCGTGGGGTCGACCGTGCTGACCGATTTCGCCGAGGGTGGCGCCAACGACGGCATGACGGTCGGGCTGGGCACGGCATCGGGTGCGATCGGCAATCTCCAGGGGCGGGGCTGGAAGGGCTGGAGGGCATCTCGCGGGCACACTCCCGACATCGACACGCACTTCGACCTCCCGAAGCTGCCCGAGTTCGACAACACGTCCATCGACAGCTTCACGGACACCTCCACCGACGACAGCTTCACGGACAGGTTCACGGACACCTCGACCGGCACCCCTACCGTCACCCCCACCGGCACTCCCGACGGCCTCCGCCTCGGCGCCACGACCGAGCCGAGGGCAATGCCGGAACCCTCCCGGCCCGTCGACCCCGCGGGGCGGGACGTATCGGATCGCTGGGCGGAGGTGTTCACCGCCTCACGGGCCACGGTGAACGAGCTCGACGCGCCGGACCGGCAGGAGCTGCTCGCGCAGGCCGCCACCGTCGTGACCACCGGCCACAGACCCCCCGCGATCGACCGGCACAGCATGGCCGCCGGTTCGCCCGCCGAGCAGTACGCACGGCTGCACGACAACATCGTCCACGCCGTCGCGGCCGAGCTGCTCACGAAACCGCGCCCCGGCCTTGCCCCCACCGACCCCACCCACCCGGCACGCGCCCTGTCCGACCGGCTCGGCGCCGACCTCGGTACGAGGCCGGTCAACGGCCTGCCGGGTGGCGCATCCCCGCACCTGCCCCCGCACACGCAAGGGGCGAGCAGCAGTGGCGCGTCCTACCGGCAGCCGAACGGCGCACAGCCGGTGTCACGCAACGAGATCGCCGCGGTGTTCGAAGGCAAGGGCAAGGCCAGGGAGCAGTGGTACACGGTGACCCGCGCCGCCTCCCACGACGGAAGCGAGCCGCGGACCTACGAGGTCAGCACCGCCGGCCGGATCAGCACGCCCGGGAACGAGACCCTCGCGCCGGACGGCTGGACACGTCAGGGGCAGGACTTCGTCCACCAGGAGAGCGGCTACGTCCTGCGCGCAAGCGACGGACAGCTCCTGCGGGTGCCCCGGCTCCAGCAGGCAGCGACGGGATCCGCCACGGAACAGGCGGCCGCCCCCGCATACGACCTGCGGGCCGACGGCAGGTACCTCTACGCCGCACCCCGCGACTCCACCGACACCACCGGCTACCGGATCCGCATCGACGCGCCGCAGGACGTCCGGGCGGAGGTTCCGGCTGCGGTCCGGACGGAGGTCCCGGCCGCGGTCCGGGCGGAGGTTCCGGCTGCGGTCCGGGCGGAGGTCCCGGCTGCGGTCCGGACGGAGGTCCCGGCCGCGGTCCGGGCAGAGGTGGCGGCCGCGGCGCCGGCGGAGGTGGCTTCCTCGACCCTCACGGCCGGTCCGACCCTCCCGGCTCACACCGCCCCGGCCGCCGTGAGTGCCGCCGCGAGTGTCGGCGTCCCCGTGAGGTCGGAGCATGCTGAGGCGCCCCTCCACCACGCGCCGGTTCAACCCGCCGCCGTGCCCGTTCCTTCGCCAGGACCCGAGCCATCGGGCAAAGGCACGGACGTGGGGCCGCACCCCGACCGCCTCCGTTCGATCGGCGTGCCCAAAGCCGGGCTGCCGCAACTGCCTGAGGTCGTGCGGACATTGCGCGGGCTCGCCGCCGGCAGCGGTCACACCGTGCCCGAGCCCCTCTGGGAACGGCTGCCGCAACGACTGCTGGCCAACTACCCGTTCCTGCTGCGGAGTTCGGACGGCGACCGGGACGGGTTGCTGGTTCCGCTGGGCAAGGTCGAGGCGCTGGTCACCCTCGATCTCACGCGGCCCGAGATCGTGGCGCAGCCGGGCGGTGCCGTCGTACGTCCCGGGGAGGACGGCGTGCGGGCCACCGCGACCGTGAACGCCGCTTTGGCGACCGGCGCGCACGTCCAACGCGAGGCGGGGGCGACGAGCGTGACCCGCGCCGGGCTGTCGGCCAACTTCGGTATCGGTCTGCCCTCCACCCAGGCACATCTGCTCTCCGTCGGCGCCGGGGTCTCCGGCGCCGCGAACGCCGCGGGCCGGTCCACCTCGCACACCGCCGACGCCGAGCGCGGCCGTGTGGAGGACGACCGGGACGGCGCCACGCTGATCTCCTGGGAGCCGCGCTGGACCGTGCGGCTGCGCCCGGTGCAGGGTGGCCGTCCGTGGGAGGAGGTGGCGGAGACCAGGGTGGCGCAGGCGAGCCCGGACGACCGAGCCCAGATCTGGGTGGCGAAGTCGTACCTCGACCAGGCGCCGTCGGAGCAGGTGGTGGCTACCGGGCCGCAGGTGCTCCGCGACAAACTGCCCGCGCACCACTTCGTGTCGGGCCTGACCGGACTGCCCACGCTCTTCGACCACATCGTGCAGCGGATGGAGGAGGGCGGCACCCCGGTGTCCTCCGACCCGTGGCTCCGCAACGAGCTGCTGCACCGGCTGTGGAAACTGCAGTCCTTCCTCGACACGGCGGTCAACTCGGAGGACGGCTACGTCTTCCGTCTGCACGACCAGCACGGCGTTCCGGTCGCCTCGGTGGCCGTGCACACTCAACGGGTGTTCCCGGGCCGGGAGCCCCGGGTCGGCGCCACGAGCGACCTCGCGCACATCGAGAACTCGCGTACCGCCATCGACGGCACGTCGGGCGACCACTCCCTCACCCAGTCGACGACGCTCACCCCGGTCTCCGCCGAACTCGATGTCACCCCATTCCCGTTCAAGGACCCGGACCTCGGCATCGGCCTGTCGACGAGCGTCTCGCAGACCTGGACCAACGGGGACACGAGCGGAGCCGGGCGGACCGGGCTGTGGGTCATGGTGCCCCGCTACACAGGACCCACGGCCGGTTACTGGGCCACCTTCGCCCACCGTGCGGTCGTCTCGCTGCGCAGCGACCCCGTGGACCGGGCGCGCTATACCGGGAGCGTCGTCGGGCACGGCCTGCTGCGGCTGCCGGAGCCGGAGGCTTTCCGGCACGGCTTTCCGGTGGACCGGACGTCGCTGCGCGAGGACGTGACGCCCGACCGGGGTTTCGTCACCTACCGAGAGGACGCACTGACCAGCGCGCCGACAGCGGAACAGCTCGCGCCGCGCCCATTGCCGCAGCAGTTGACCGCCGAGCGGTACACCGGCGTCGGCATGGGTCTGGTAGAGGTGCCCGAGTCGTCCTCCCGGCAGCTGTACGACCGGATCGCCGAGCAGTTGCGGCCGCACGGCTTCCTGCTGCCCGACGCCCCGCGCAACCGGCTCGGCGGACGCTCGCGGTGGGAGCTGGGCTCAGGGCTGGACAGCCGGGTCGACAACGAGGACCTGCTGCGCAAGTTCCTGGAAGACGGCCTGGCCGTGCACCACGACCGGATGCACCAGGACGGCCTGACGCTGGTGCTGCACCGACGGCGCGGTGCGGCCGGCATGGAGTTCGACGTGGACGCGGCGCGGATCACCATCACCGCCGAGCGGTCGCGGCCGACGCGGTTCCTCAACAGCGCCGACGACCACCACATCGTGAACCTGGCCATAGGCATGGACACCGCGTCCGCCGCGGTCTCGGGCAGCCACACCGTGTCGGTGAACTTCCGGGTCAAGAGCATCTTCCGGCAACTGCTCGGCGGCGCGGGTGGGATCGCGCTCAGCGCCGGACGCAGCGCATCCGACTCCGTCTTCTACCTCAGCAACCGGCCCGAGCTGATGGAGCACGGCTCGGGCGACATCCTCCGGGCCGAGGTGACGAGCACCTACACCGTGCGGATCGAGTTCCAGCACAGCGGGCTGCGTGGGCAGGTGCGAGCCGGACGCCGCGATCCCGCCCCCGTGGTTCTGCCGGACCAGCCGGCGATCGTCCGGGTGCTGCCGCTCGGCGACGGCAAGCAGGGGTTCGCGCAGGGGACCAGGGACACCACGGCGGGGACGGTGCTCGACCAGGCGGTGATCTTCCACTTCGACACCACCGGCACCCGGCAGGCACTGCACCGGCTGCTGCCCCACCTGGACGGACCGCAGGGCCGGGGGGCGCGGGTGATGGACTCGATGGTCGCCTCGCTGCGGGCCCACCTGAAGGAAGCGGCGCAGGACACCCACGTGCCCGGGCGGGAGGCGCCCGGCAGTGGCATCGGCGCGCCGATCCTCACCGACCAGCCGTTCGACCCGGGCTGGCTGCGGGACAGCCACGCGGCCATCGGCCTCGGCGCGAAGCTCAAGCGGTCGGACTTCGTCGGTGCCTCGACGCGGCCGTTCGTCCAGGGCATGATCAAGCTGTTCCTCGCCCAGGCCACCACCTCCACCACGACGTCACGCGGTCTCACCTGGATCCAGGCCGACGTGACCGCGGGCGGGCCGAACGCCTCCGGTACGGTCAACACCAACGGCGGCGTCGACATGAACCACCATTGGCAGCACAGCGTGTCGGAGAGCTACGGGCTGCAGGGTGCCCGGGAGATAGTCCAGCTCAGCTTCTCACACGTGTACCTCTACCGGACCCGGGTCGACCTCGAGCTGACCGCCCTGTCCGAGAAGCACGGCAAGTTGATGTGGAGCTCGCGGGACATCCGCAGAGCCGCCGTCGAGGACCGGGAAATGATGTACCTGCTGCCCGAGCCCGAAGCGCTCGCGCTCTATGGCAAGGGCGAACTCCCGGTCTCCGACGAGCAGTTGCGGGACGCCATGAGCCGCTGGGAGGAAGGCTCGCTGCCGCTGCAGGGGAACACGGTGGCGGCTGTGCTCGCCCGGTGGCACGGTGACACCGCGACGGCCGGCGACGTGGAGGCCGCCGACGGGAAGCAACCGGAACACTTCGCGCGGGTCCTGAGCGAGCGGCACAACGGGCCCGACAGCTCCGGCACCGGCCAACTCACAGTGTGGGACAGGCAGACGCGCGAGACGTTCCAACAGGCGTTCGGCGACCGCTTCCCCCTCGACGCGCGTGCCAACCCCCTGGCCTCGCTCCGCCTTCCGGAGTACCTCACCCGGCAGGACCCGGGAGGCAACGTCCTCGGGCACGCGAACGTCGTCAGCATCGACCACCAGGGCGGCCACTCCACCGCCGACATGATCCGCGACGCCCTGGACCGGGCCGCTCCCGGACTGCTGACCCGCCGGCCCGACCTGTGGAACGGCACCGGCCGGCACCTCGGCCGGCTGCAGGGCGGAATCGACGCCGTCCAGGCACTGTTCTCCCGCGGCCGGGGCGATGCCGCGCTGGAAGACCTGCTGTCCGGCAACGGCGTCGAGTTCTTCTTCACCAACCAGATCGGCTGGTTCCTCACCGACGCGGTGAAGGTGACCGTTCGGGCGGAGCTGCTTCCCGGGCTGGAGGTGCTCGGCGAGCGCGCCGAGGCGGGCCTGGAGCTCTACGGCCACCACTATGTGAACTCCTCGACGAGCGCCTCCCGCGACGCCGGTCAGGGATTCACCGTCGCCAAGCTCGGCTCCGGCCGCGAGCACGGAGGCGGCGGTGCCTCGGCGGCTTTCGGCACGACCCGGCACAGCGGCATCACCCACGCCGAGTCCGGCGTCTCCGGGCAGACCGTCTACTCCTGGAACGGCCTGTACGAGGCGCGGGTGCCGCACCGCTTCACCGTCACCGCCACACGGCTGCACCTGCCGAACCGGCCCCTGAACGAACTCGCGGTGGGTGCCTTCCGGACGATGCGCGGCCTCGGTGGCGCCCATACCGTGCAGTCCGAGGGCACCACACTGCTGCACCTGCCCGCCGGCATCGCCCGGTTCGCACCGGACCCCACGCAGTCCGGTCCGTCCTCGCCCTCCGCCCCCCGGGACTTCGGCGCGCTGCCCCGGCTGCCGGGCGACGCGGCCGTGCAGGGCGTGGTGCTCGACGACGCACTGCCCGCCGCCCGGCGGCTGATGGCGCGGGTCTTCGGGCACGGTGAGAACCCGGCACGCTACCGCGGCAGCCTGGCCCTCCCGACGCTGATGATGCGCAGCCATCTCACCAACGTGCTCGGCCGGGTGGGGCCGAACGAGCGCGTGCGGCTGGCCGCTCACCTCTTCCAGCCCGGCAGATCGTCGCACGGCGTGGAGCTCTACCTGCGCAGCGTCGCCTACGACCTCCAGGTGCTCGGCGAGGTCCAGGGCACCGGCACCGGCCGGTACGCCAAACACCAGAGCGGTACCAGCGTCACCGCGTCCACCGACCACTGGCGGGCGACCGGCGGCGGCAACGGGAACGCGGGCGGCCTCCTGCCGCACACCGCCGCCGACACCGGCTCCGGATCGACGAGCCAGAACCGGGCGACAGGCGCCACACACGGCGCCGCCACCGCCGCCAACTACCGGCGCGAACAGCACGTCAAGCAGCAGGCGCCGACCTACCTCGTCCGCCTCCGCGTCCAGGTGCACCTGGACGCGGAGGAGCACCGCAACCACCTCTTCGTGCCCCCCACGCGGCTGCGGACCTGGACGAGCGAACCCATCAACGGGGAGATGTACGTGGAACTCGCGCAGGGTGACGTGGACGCCCTCCGTGCCCAGACGGGCGCGGAGGCACGCAGCCGCCCGGCACGGATCTCGGCGTGGCTGCGCGCGCAGTCCCTGGCACCGGTCGAACTCGCTCCGCTGCTGCTCGACGCGGCCGGGGCACCGGGCGCCGACGCGGCCCGCGCGGACCTGGCGGTCAGCAGGGCGCTGGGCGACCGGGTCGGTACCGGCCCGCGCGGACTCGCCCTCACCCTCGACCCGGACCGGCTCGCCCTGGGCGTCCACCGGGCCACCCTCGCCTGGGCCGTGCGCACCCTGCGCGAGGACCACCAGGCGTATCTGCGCCAGGATCCCGCGGCGGCGCCGCCACAGGCCCTGGCCCGCTTCGAGCGGGAGCACGCCGGCCTTCCGGAGCGCTCCCGCCCCGGCGCCCGCGCGCTGCTCGCGGACAGCAACGCCGACATCGTGGCCACGGTGCAGGCGTACCACCGGGGCCGCCCGGACACCACGGCGGAAACCGTCGCCCCGACGCCGCCCGCCCTCGCCTTCGGCTCCCTCGACCCGCTCCTGCTCGCCCGCGACATCGCCCACAACCTCGACGCGCACGTCCGGTTGTCCACGCCTGCCGGACGGGCGAGCGCCGACTCCGCGACCGACCAGTGGATCGGACCCGACGGGCGGATCCGCACGGACGTCCCCTGGCGCAACAGGAGCGAGGTCCCCAGCCCGGCCGCCGCCCCCACCGGCACTGCCGGGACCACGGGCGGACCTCGCGGCGACTCCGTCTTCCGGCCCGCCCCCCTCGCGGACCGCACGGGCGTGGCGCGGCGCAACAACGCCGACGCGTGGCTGGCCACGGTGCGCCGGGCGGCCGGGAGCGGCGGAACGTCGTACGTCAGCCGGCTGGTGTCCGGCGTGCTGCGGGCCCGCCCGGACGCCGCCTTCGCCCTTCGGCCGATGCGCGCCGCCGCGCAGGCGGGCCCCACCGCCCCGGCCGGAGCCGCGCGCCTCGCCCTGCCGGCCGTACCGGAGGACCCCCGGCCCGCTCCTGCCCCTGCCCCCGCCGGTGAGACCGCCGTCGGCACTGCCACCGCCACCGCCACCGTCGGCGCGGACGCGCCTCGTTCCCCGGTACCGTTGCGGCACAGTGTGTCCGCCGAGCGCGGTTCGACGCGGGTGTCCCGCGAGGAGTCGTGGTGGCTCGAGCGCGTCGCCGACCACTACCTCGCCGAGACCCGGCGGCGCGCCGCCACCGGCCTTTCCACCAGGGCCGAGGTCCGCTTCACCGACCACGGGGACGCCGCGCCCGGCCCGCGGCGGGCCGAGCGCACGGGCCCCACCTTCGCGCAGGCGGTGCGGGCCGTCTTCGAACGCAGGATCGGCGGCGCGGAGGAGGCGGCGGCGCTGCCTTCCGGCTACACCCCGGTCGTCGGACCGGCGCCGCTCGGTGCCGGTTCCGCCGACGGCACGGCCGCGTCGCCGGGCGGCCGGTACGTGACCGTCGAAGTGACGTTCGACGAGGCCCCGGCGGCCCCCGCCACCCCTGACCCGCTCGCCGCGCCGGGCATGGCGGACCCGGCGGGCCGCGCGCCGGCGGACCTTACCGAGCTGCCGCCGGACGCTCTGCGACGGCAGCTGGTCGAGGCCGACATGATGGCCCTCCCGGCCGGCCGGGGCGACGGTACCGGGGACCTCCACGCGCCCGCGCAGTACGTCCATGTGGTCCGCCTGGGCGGGGTGCCCACGGAACTGATCGGCGCAGCAGGCGGAGATGGCGGAGAAGGGGAGTTCGCGGCGCTCTTGGGCGCCGACCGGGGGTCGGCCGAGGCCGTGCTGTGGACGGACGTCCCGAGGGAGCGCATCGAGGCGGTCCGTTCCGGCGGCCCGGCGGCACCGGAGGAACGGCAGCTCTACGATTTGGCGCTGCTCCATGGGGTGCGGCTGGTCAACGTGGACGAGATGGTCCCCGGGGCGACGCCCGGCGGGGACGGCTTCGGCTTCGCCGCTCGCACGGGGCTGCGCAGCGCGGGCGACGAGCCGGACCTGGTCCGTGCGTTCCGCACCGCGGGGGACCATGCCCAGGCGGCGCGCCTGCTGAGGCAGTACGTGGTGGGTCTCCCGTGGGAGGAGTACCACCCGGCGCCTGCCGCGCCCGCGGAACCGGTGCGCTCGGCCGGAGCCGCCTGAGCCGGCTGTCGTTCCGGTTTGAGCCGATTGAGCCGGCTGTCGCCCCGGCCCGCGCCGCCTGCGCTGTCGCCCGGGGCCCTCCGCCGAAGCGAACGGTCCCCCTGCCGCGGACGGCAGGGGGACCGAGGCAGGCGCCGGAAGGGCGCCGGGGTCAGTGATCGGTGCCGGCGGCCCACAGCAGGGCGCCGGTGGACGTCTGGATCGTCACGTTGCCGTCGTTCTGGATGACGAGTCGGGCGCCGCTGTGGCCGGCGGTGCCCGACGTCCACAGACTGCGGCCGTCGGAGGCGTAGACGACGAGGTTCCCGTCGTCCTGGAAGACCGCACGGTTGCCGCTCCCGGTGGTCCTGGACGACCAGCGGATGACGCCGTTCTCGTCCGAGATCACCAGAGCGCCGCTCCGCAGCATGGTGATGCGCATGCGGTTGGAGGCGACGGAGTCGCCCGCATGCAGCACCGTCGTCGCCTGGACGACTTTGGTGGACCACTTGTGCGCCGCCGCCGGCTTCGCGGCGGGCTTCGAGCGCGGAGCGGCGGCAGCGGAGAGAGCCGCGGGCTTCGCATGGACGGTTGTCCCGGATTTCCGGGGCTGCGACGCGGCCGCCGGAACCGCCGCGTGGGAGGAGGCACGCCCCGCCTGATGGGCCTTGGGGTGATGGCTCTTGGGGTGAGGGTCCTTGGGGTGATGGTCCTTGGGGTGGGCGGCAGGCTTGGCCGGGGGCTTCGTGGCGGAACGGGCCGGCGGCTCCGTGCCGGGCTGGGGCGGGGGCGGGACCGTGTCGTCGTCGGTACCGGGATCCGCGATCGCCACGGGCTGGTCGGGTTCCTCGGCGCTCGTCGTCTGCGTCCTGTCGCTGTGCGCCAGCGGAACGGCGACCAGCACCGCTCCGGCGACCACAGCGGCGGCGGCAGCGGCCAGGGGCCAGTGCCGCATCCGTGTGGTGAGGCCGGCCGGGCGCCTGCCGCCGCCCGCTTCGCGGGTGTCCGGCCGGGACCCGCGGGGCTGCGCGGCAGCCCCGTCCGGGGCCGCCCCGGACGGCTCGGACACGGGGTTCCTGTGCGCGGCCCCTGCCGGTACCCGGGCGGTCGTGGCAGCCGGCGCCTGTGCCAGAGCGGCGGACGCGGCGGACCCGTCGTGGTCGGTGTCGTGCATCGGCATGGCCAGGGCCCGAAGAACCCGCGGACCTCCGTGCCGCTGTGTTGGTGGCATCTGTCCTTCTCCTCGTCGGTGTTCTCGTCAGAGTGCGTGGGCTGGTCGGCTGCAAGGGGACGACCCGGTCACCGGGGCCCGGACGGGGCCCGCCGGGACCGTCCTCGTCATTCCGGAGGGCCGGAAGGACTGGAAGGACCGGAAGGGCCGGAAGGTCCGTCCAGTGCCGAACGGTTGGAGCCGGAGGGGGAGGGGGAGCCGACCGTGGCCCCTTCGGCGGAGAACGTGGGCACCACGGGATCGGGGTGGGGCGCCAGGACGGGCGGGGTGAAGGTGACCGCGACGGCTTGCGGGCGCGCGGTGATGGGCGGCTCGCCGGGTCCGTCCCCGCCGTCCCGCTCCTCCGGACCCCCGGGCGCCGGTGCGGGGTCGTCGGATACGGGGTCGTCGGGCGCGGGTTCGTCCGACGCGGGTTCGTCCGACGCGGGGTGCCCGGTACCGGGGCTCGCCCCCGCGTTGTGCTCAGGGGTCCGGGCCCCGGAGTCGGCGTAGTCCGCCGTGCCGGATTCCGTCGTGCCGGATTCCGCCGTGTGGGGCGAGGCCGCGCCCGGACTGCCGTCCGTGAAGCCGGTCAGCCACCCCGAGGGGGCCAACGCGACGCCGTGCCGGTCGGCGATTCGGCGTAGCTCCTCCGCGCCCTCACCGGAGGGCCCGAAGCCGTGTACCCGGACCAGGGTGCGGCCACGCATGTCCTCGTCGAGCCCCGCGAACAGACGCTCCATCGGCTCGGTCAGGGAGGCGTCGAACGGGGCGTCCGCAAGCCCGATCTCCACGGCCATCACCTCGGGATCCACCGGACGGGTCGCCGCCTCGGCGGGCACCGTGGAGCCGGTGGGGCCGATCCACAATCCGGAGCGCGTGACGACCACCTGCCATTTGCGGTCCAGCAGCATCGTGCCCGGGGCCAACGCCGCGCGCAGACCGTCGGCCGGCGGGTGCCACACACCGAGGCGCGGCGCCTGAGCCGGCCCGGACGCCGAGGGCACGCAGGTGACGGCATCGACGTAGGGGCGCCAGGTGGGATCGCCGAGCGTGTCCGTGACGAACACCCGTGCCTCGGCACCAGCGTCCGCGGCTCCACCGGAGACGTCCACCAGCAGCGGAACCCCGGTAGACACCTGAAGGGGCGCGTCCAGCAGATCGGCGGTGTCCTGCGCCAGGGGCAGCAGGTCGCTTCCGTCGCAGGGCACCAGGCGCGCCGTCTCGCGTACCGGGGCCGGCAGGGCGGCCAACACCGCGACCAGAGCGTCCGCCGGGACACGGACATCCCGGGAAGCGCCGACCAGCACCACGGGCCCGCCCGGGAGGGGCGGTACGGCGTACCGCAGTGCGGCCGTGCTCAGCGACGGGGTGCCGGCGGGCAGCACCAGCAGCCCCGCGGGTATCTGCTCGACGGCTACGCCGTCGACGAGGGCCGGCTCGACGTGTTCCGCGGCCGCCTGCCACGGCGGGGCCGGATGGCGGGTGCCGATCCGGCGCGGGGGGCGGTCCGGGGAGAAGTGCCACCAGCCGCCGGCTCCGGCGGGCCGGTCGGGGGCGAAGAGGGTGCCGTCCGGCCCGATGAGGACCAGACCGCGGGGGGCCGCCACATCGATCCGCGCGGCGTCGCTGAGCGACTGCGCGGGGGCGGGACCGTCGGGCCTGTCCGCCGCGCCGCCGGTCATCACCAGCCGCGCGGTGGTGACGCCCGCCTCGGCGGCCTCGCGCAGGAGGGGGACGAGCCGGTCGCGGAGCGCCGCGGCGTCCTCGAAACCGGCACCGACGACGATGCCCACCTCGCCCTGGAGGACGTGACCGCCCAACTGGGCGGCGGCCTCCCGCAACAGTTCCGGCGGGCGGCCCGCGCCGTGCACGAGATGGATCGCGAACGGCCCCGGAGCCCCGGCCGGAGTCCCCTCGGCCGGGGCCGTCTCGACTGTAGTGACTTCGACGGCCGCGGAACCGCGCCCGCCGCCGCGCCGCCGGACGGACTCGCGGCGCCCCGAACGTCCGGCGGTCACCGGGCATCGCCCGTCAGGACCAGACGCGGCCGACGGCATGCGCGAACCTGCCGCGGGGCGCGGGTGGTTGAGCCCGCCGACGCATCGGTCGGAGCCGTGCACACGGGCCACTGCAACACTGGAACCTCCATCACCTGCGGAAAGGTAATGCAGTTGGTACCGCCTCGCGGGTCGCCCATTGATTCCCCTCGATACCCTCCGGTGCGGTCGAAAGGGCATCCGGCGGAGCCCGAACCGCCGGGACCAGCAGGTGTCCGCGGACGAGGGTCGGCGTCGGCGCTCTGCCGCGCCCCGGAGCCGGGCGCGAAGTCGAGCCGTTCGGGAGGACGGCCGTGTACGAACAGGCCGAGTCCTGGCGGGCTTACGGGCGATGAGGACTGCGACCGAGCCGCGGATCTCGTCTCGCACCGCTTCCAGGGCCCGGCCTGGTTCAGCAGGCGCCGCGTGCCGTCCTGGGCGCCTCGCCGGCCTGCTCGGCCGACGTCAGGCCGTTCTCGCGCTCCAGCGGCGCGAGTAAACCGCGCAGGCAGTTGCTGTACGACAGCCACGCCCTCATCCCGCTGGTCAAGGGCACACCGCCGATCCGTGGTCCAGTCGGGCGCCGACGACGCTGGCCGGGCACCAGCCACCCCGGATCGGTCAGAGTGGGAGTTGACCAGCGGCGCCCAGACCAGGCGGCTGGAAAAGGCGGCCCGGCCTGCCGGGCCGGCGGGGGCCGGCGCTC
This sequence comes from Streptomyces sp. NPDC002520, assembly GCF_053595235.1. Classification (NCBI taxonomy): domain Bacteria; kingdom Bacillati; phylum Actinomycetota; class Actinomycetes; order Kitasatosporales; family Streptomycetaceae; genus Streptomyces; species Streptomyces sp. NPDC002520. The sequence goes on from NZ_JBSFXG010000071.1 coordinate 14,495, forward strand.
TCGTCGCGCCGCCAGTCGGCGAGGGCCGGTTCCAGCCGACGCAGTGCCGCCCGGTCCGCGTCCGGGTCGGGCTGCCCGTCCGGAGTGTCCAGCTCTCGCAAAAATATGACATTACGTTCTCCCGGCGCCGCCCGCTCCACGCGCAGCACGGTGAACGACGTTCCGGGCGGGAAGAGCACCACATCCGGATCGCCTGCCTCCAGCACGGCCGTGCGACGCCCCTTGACCGACCAGACGACGAAGTCCGTGTTTCCCGGCTGGCCGGGAGTTCCGGAGAAGGCGGTGGCGCAACACTGCTGGGCCACCACCCTTCTGCGCTCCGCGTACCAGGACAGGCCGGCATCGGTGAGGGACGCCCGCAGGGATACCGGTCCAGCGAAGGCGGGGAGCCTGTTCAGCCCCGCGGCGAGTCGTTGTCCCAGCGCCTCGTGCGCAGACCGGCCGTCATGCGGATCCGCTGGGAAGGCGAGGTCCCCGTCGGCCAACATGTACAGCCGCAGCATGGCCAGTTCACCGACGACGTCGGCGAACTCCCCCGTGCCGAGAAGGGCCGGCTGACGGCGCAGCAGTGCCGAGGCGAAGACGACCGCTTCCTCGTACCGGTGACCGAACGCGGCGCGTAGCGGGCCGTCTGGCGCGGTGACCTGGCCGTCGTCGGTGGATGAGCCTCGCACTGTTCCGGCCATGCGCGCCGTGACGCCGTCCGGCCTTGGTCCGGACACCGGTCGTCGTGCCGGTGCCGAGGCCACGGGTGTCGAGAGCCCCGATTCCCCAGTGCTGGACGCCGGTGCCGCGGCGGCCGGCACCGGTTCCGGCACAGGCGCCCCGATGAACCGCACCGGCGGTCGCTCCGCGTGGCTCCACGGGCCGACAGCTCGCACCTGAGCGGTGACACCAAGCTCCGCCAGGATCCTGTGAGCGAGTGATTTCGCGATCCGGCGGAATTCCCCGGGTGTGCGGGCGTCACCGCTGCTGTACATCACCAGTTCGTGTTGTTCGTCCGCAGGAGCAAACCGTGGGGCCGTGACGGTCCGCTCCTGCGGGCTACGTACCCACAGGCCGCCGAGCACAACCTCGATCACCGCGTCCGGCCCGTGCTGGTAGACGCTGGGACCAAGTAACGGCAGCCCGTGCAAAGGCCAATGATGGTCAGTCACCATCGGCCCCCTGTGCTCTCCGGTTGCGAGGGGGGAGAACTGAACGGACTCCCGGGCCATCATCGGACGCCCGAGGGCGCCGTCCGGTCCGACTGCCACGACGGTCCCTCCGGTCGCTGCCGGGGAACCGTAGCTGACGGGCAGCCCGTTGTACGCGTGTACCGCCGCTCCGACCTCCACGGCCAGCGCCGCGCCGAACGACATGTCCGCTGGTAGCGCGACGGAGCCGAAGCGGGTGAACCGCGCGGAGAGCCTGACGTGCTCGGGGAGCGACCAGTAGAACCGGGCGACATCGGCGAGTGGTACGGGGTCGGCACCGGGTTCGCCGACGACCACGGTGACCGCATCGGGCCTGCCGCTCAGGCGGCTCGTCAAGAAGGCCCTGTGGCGTTCCGACAGAGGTGTTGTCCGAGCCGGGCGCAGCCACAGCCCCGCGGGGACCGGCTCAGCCACCGTCCGCTTGGCCACCGCGAACGGCTTTGGGGGCAGGTCGTGCTCCCACCCGGGGCGGGGGAAGCGGTGGCCCTCCAATGACGCGCCTCCGGCAGGGTCGTACCGGATCCAGCCCTGTCCCCGTTCCGAACCGACGAAGAGGGCACCCTCCGCGGTGGGCCGGGGCCGGCCGAGCGCGGTCACCACGGTTCGGCCGGATCGGGTTGCCAGCCACTGCCCGGCCTGTGCGGTGCCGCCCGGAGGTGTGCGGCCGAACACCAGCCGCAGACCCGTCTCACCGGCGGGCAGTACCTGTGCCAGGTCGTGCAGGAAGCCGACGGAGGCGTCCTGCGGAACGTCAACGATGGCCAGGGTGTACTCGGGGTCGCGGGCCAGCCCCGCCGCGTACATCCAGGACCGCTGGTCGAGCGCTCCTGCGGGGTGGAGGAGCCAGGCGTCCCCGGCCCGCCGGGCGGCCATGCGCACGCGAGGCCGAGCGCCCACGGGGGCATCGGATCCAGTGCCCGCGAGGTTCGCGGAGCCGCCGCCCGGCCCCTTGCTCAATGCCCGGTGCCCGTCTGCCAGAGCACGGTGTCGCCGAGCCGGATCCGCACGTTGCCGTCCGGCGTGATCTCCAGGACCGCGCCCGGGTGGCCATTGGTGTTCGACGACCAGTGGACGGTGCCCTGCGAGTCGTAGATCGCCAGCAAGCCGTCGTCCTGGAAGACCGTCTGCAGGTCGGCCCCAGAGGTGTGGGAGGCCCAGCGGGTGACACCCCGCTCATCGGTGACCACCAGGTTCCCGTCCGATGTCATGGCCAACCGCGCTTTGCCCCACGCCACGGACTGGCCGGGGTTCAGCACGGCCGTGGCCTGGATCACGTACGGTGCCGCCGCGGTGGTGGCAGTGGCGCTCGGTTCCTGGGGCATGGGGTGCGTCGACTGGGGCGTGTGCGGTTCGACGGAGCGGGCGTCGCGCCCCGTGGTGGCGGGGGCTGATGTCGTCCCGGGGGACGGGCTCGTGGACAGCGCGGACTCGCCGCCGTCAGGCGCGGTGCTGGCGGAGGCCGAGGACGAGTCGTGCCCCTGGGACGGTGGCGTGCCCGGTGCGGGAACGCCGTGCGCGCCCGAGGCCGCGCCGGAGACGTCCGCGTGGACTTCGGCGCGGCCGGCCGGGGTTGCTTCGGCCCGGCTCCCTCCGCTGTGCTGGGTGGCCAGGGCCACGGCCACAGCGATCGCGCCGATGCCGGTGACGGTGGCGCCGACCGCTATCGGACGCCTCCGCCTCCGCCGCGACTGGGTCGCAGGGGACGCGTGGGCCGAAGCTTGATCGCCGCGCCCTGCCTCGGTTGTGGGGCGCGGTCGCTGCGAACTCGTGCCGGAAACGTCCACTGGCTGGTCGAGCGGGCCGTATGGTGCCGCGGGGGAGGCACCCACGGCACCGGACACGTCGTCCACCCATGGCAGATTCTCGCTCCACAGCACGGCCTCACCGTCGGCGCGGGCGTGAGCCTTCGGACCGTCCCCGGTACCGCGATTCAGCGCGGAGTCCCCAGGCTGCGGCACCTGACTGACATTCATGTTGTCCACTTCACATCACCATGTGCCCGGCCCGGCTCGTCAGGTCGTCCCGACCCAGCATCAGAAACGACACGTCCTGTCCGGGAGAATCGCGCGATTGTCAGCGCATGCGCAGGCTAGCGCGGCCGCGCAACGGGTTGGCCGGTCTGTGGGCGAGCGGGGGACGAACAGGAACCGTGGTGGTCTTTCGGGACACATCCTTGCTGGGCTGTCCGTCCTGGCGACGATCCGCTCCCCGTGTTCTCGTCGACGTCGACGCAGGCAATTTCTGCGCTCTTCCCCCCCTCGGAGCGGACGTCCCGTTCTCCTCTGGCAGCGTCAGCTCTTCGCGGTTTCGAGGGTGCGCAGCAAATCGGCAGCGACGCTCAGGGCAATGGCCGGGGGCGACTCGGTTCCCTCGCGGGTGATGAGATTTCCGCGGAAGACGATCCCTCACCGCTGGTGGTGCCCAGCGCCCCCGTCTGGCGCTCGCGCACAACACGGATCGTCTCCTCCAGGTCACGCAGCAGGAGGTAGTCAAAGCCGGGGAAACGACCACCGCGCACGGCCTTGCGCAGATGGTGCAGCGCCACGGTCCACTCTTGAAGCGACTGCGGCATGCGTACCTTCGCCGGACCAGTGCGTACCGTTGTGCGGGTCTGGGTCTCGGTACGCTCGATAACCTCGCGGACAGGGTCGGTGGTTTGTCCGCCCTTGTCGACGGGGAGCCCCGCAAGGCGCTGCACGGTGCGCAATTCGCTGGCCCGACTGCGGTGTGAGTCCCGGCAGTACTGCCGCGGTCGCCCCACGCCCGTGTACTCGATCGGCACGCCACACCAGCGACATGTCGTCGACTTCAGGCGATCGCGCACGGCACTCGTCTCACGTACGGCGAGAACCCTGCTCCTGTGTTCCTGTTCGTCTTCGTCTGAGGTGCCAAGGGGATTGGAAATCGTCATCAGTCATCAAGGTGTGCTCGGGGTTCACCGCCCATGAGGGCAGGGAACTGCTATTGGATCGGCCCACGAGCCTTTCAGCGGCCGGCATCGAGCGGCAAGGCCAACCCGGCGAAGACTGTCCCGGCGGACGATTCAGTTGCCCTATCGAACAACCCGGTCTCGGTCTTGCATGACGGTCCGGCGACTGGCTGACGGACCCTTGTCGTCGACTGCCGCCTATGGAGTCCGGGTGCGTTGGCGCAGGCAGGGACTCGGCGTCTGGCGGCGAAGCGAGCCGGTTGTGCCAGGCTTCGCTCGGGAGGCGGGTGCCGAGTCGAGCCGTTCGGGAAGACCCTCGCGTACGGACGGGCCGAGTTCGAGGAGACATGCGGGTGGCAGCGTCGAACCGGCCATTGGCGGGTTATGTTCGATGGAGTTTCAGCGGCTTCGTGGCGGACCGATTCCCGGACGGTTCCATGCCCGTGCCGCCCACCCGGTCGGGTGGAGTCAGTGAGCGAATTGGCTTTACCTCAGCCGAAGGAGCGGGTCATGGGTGACAACGCACTTTACGTCGACACCGACGCGGTCAGGGCCAATCTGCCGTACATGGAGAACCTGGTGAGCGCCATCAGGAAGGTTGTCGAGACCCTCGAGCACGCGAACGGCCATTACCCCGAATTCTTCGGCACCGACGGCACCGGGCAGTCGATGCGCGCCCAGTACCTGGCCGCAGGCCCTTCCCTCGTCGAGGGATTGGGTCAGTTTGCCGAACTCCTCGACAATGTGAAGACCGGCGTGCACACGACGGCCAGGGGGCTCGAGAAGGTCGAGGAAGACTCCACGGCCGCTGCGCAGAAGCTGCATGGTCGGTCGGGCGGCGGCGACACGTCGCCGGGCCGGCCGGCCCCGCACAAGTGACCACACAAGGTCGTGCGATGAGCGGGCGGGAGTGTCTCGGGTGACCATCAAGTTGCCGCCGGAGTTCGACTGGGTGGCGAGGCTGACGGTGGGTCAGGCGTGGCCTGACGGTGACGAGGACAGGCTTCGCGATTTCGCGGATGTGTGGCATGAGAACGCTTCTCAGATGGTGGCGCTCGCGGAGTCATTGGATCCTGCGACGCGGGGTGT
>NZ_JBSFXG010000072.1:0-17211 GCF_053595235.1 Streptomyces sp. NPDC002520
CCCCAGTCCTCCGAGGCGGCGTACACCGCGGTGGGGACGACCACGGCCCGCAGGTACGTGAAGAGCGGACGCAGCGCGTCCCCTCACCAGGGTGCGGCCCCGCCGCCGTTCCGCTGCGCCGCCGTTCCGCTGCGCCGCCGTTCCGCTGCGCCGCCGTTCCCGCTCAGCCCTGGAGGAGTTTCTTCACGGCGGCGGCGACACGGCCGCCCTCGGCCAGGCCTGCCACCTTCGGGTTCACGATCTTCATCACGGCGCCCATGGCCCGCGGACCCTCCGCACCGGTCGCCTTCGCCTCCCCGACGGCCTGGGCGACGATCGCGTTCAGCTCGTCGTCGGACAGCTGCTTGGGCAGGTACGCGGCGAGAACCTCACCCTCCGCCTTCTCCCGCTCGGCCGACTCGGCACGACCACCCTGCGCGAAGGCGTCGGCAGCCTCGCGGCGCTTCTTCGCCTCGCGAGTGATCACCTTCTGCACCTCGTCGTCGGAGAGCTCCCGCTTCTCCTTGCCCGCGACCTCTTCCTTGGTGATCGCGGCGAGCGTCAGCCGGAGCGTCGACGAGCGCAGCTCGTCGCGCTCCTTGATGGCGGCGTTGAGGTCGTGCTGCAGCTTCGACTTGAGCGTGGTGGTCATGCCGTCGATTGTCGCAGGTGTCCGAGCCCGAACGCCCGCTGATTTACGGGCGGCCGGTCTCTGGGACGGTCGCGGGGTCTGACACGTCGCGGGGTCTGACACGATGGTCGTATGCGCGCGCGATACGGAGTACCCCTGGGGATCATGGCGGCAGGCGCCGCCGGAGTGGCGTACGCGGCGGGCTTCGAAGCCCGCTCGTTCCGCCTCCGCCGAGTGACGGTCCCGGTCCTTCCGCCGGGCATGCGCCCGCTGCGCGTGCTCCAGGTCTCCGACATCCACATGGTCGGCGGCCAGCGCAAGAAGCAGCGCTGGCTGCAGTCGCTGGCGGGCCTGCGCCCCGACTTCGTGATCAACACCGGCGACAACCTGTCGGACCCCGAGGGCGTCCCCGAGGTCCTCGACTCGCTCGGCCCGCTGATGGAGTTCCCGGGCGCCTACGTCTTCGGCTCCAACGACTACTACGGCCCCAAACCCCGCAACCCCGCCCGCTACTTGCTGGAGAAGGTCAGCGGCCGCCACGGCCTGAACGGCAACGCGCCGGTGGTCGGCGCGATCCACAACCCCTGGGAGGACCTCAGGGACGGCTTCGACTCGGCGGGCTGGCTGAACCTGACGAACACCCGGGGCGTCCTGAAGGTCGAGGGCGTCTCCATCGAGCTCACCGGCCTGGACGACCCTCACATCAAGCGCGACCGCTACGCCCGGGTCGCCGGGGGCCCGTCCGGCACCTACGACTTCTCGATGGGCGTCGTCCACGCCCCCTACCTGCGCGTCCTCGACGCCTTCACGGCCGACGACTACCCCCTGGTCCTCGCCGGCCACACCCACGGCGGCCAGCTCTGCATCCCCTTCTACGGCGCCCTGGTCACCAACTGCGACCTCGACACGGACCGCGTGAAGGGCCTCTCCACGCACACCGCCGAGGGCCGCACCGCCTACCTCCACGTCTCGGCCGGCTGCGGGACCAACCGCTACACCCCGGTTCGCTTCGCGTGCCCGCCGGAGGCGACGCTGCTGACGCTGGTGGGGCGGGAGTAGGGAGCGGGCACTCGGGCGGCGGAGCCGGCGGACGGAGCCCTCCTAAGGGTCGGGTGCGGGTATTGCACGGGTACGGGTACGTGTATTGCCGGAGCGGGAGCAGAGCCGAGGTAGCGGGCCCAGGCAGCGCGACGAGGTAGCGGGCCGAGGCAACGGGGCGCCCCGTGAACACCCGACGTGGGACATTCACCCACCTGGAGTGCCCCACATGGCCCCATACGTCCCCTCTGCTTAGCGTGAGGGCATGACGGCACCGATACCCAGGGACATCCCGGACCTGCCCGCGGTCCCGGCCCCGCCCGTGCTGATGCCCTCCGACGTCCCGGTCACGGCGGTGGTGGCGCCGATCCACCGCCCCGCGGTCGCGGTGTTCCGCCTCCTGACCGCGATGGCGGCGTTCGCGGGCGTCGCCCTGGAACTCCTCCTCGGAAGCCCCGCCCGCACCCTGAGCTACTTCGGCGTCCAGGCCACCCTGATCCTGGCCGTCGTCATGCTCCTCTCGGCCTCCAGGGCCTGGCGGGCCCGCCGCACGCTACCCCCCGCCGTGACAGGAGCCGCACTCCTCTACGTCGTGATCGCGGCGCTGGTCTACCACCTGCTCCTGGCCCACACGACACCCCCGTTCTCCATGACGGGCGCGACCGCGCCGCCCGTGCGCTGGCACGGCCAGTGGACAGCCCTCCAGGTCCTCCACGTGGTGGTTCCCACGGCGGCCCTCCTGGACTGGCTCCTCCTGACCCCCGCGGCCCGCCTGCGTCTGCGCATGGCCGCTTCCTGGCTCCTCTACCCCCTGGCCTACCTGGTCTTCTACCTCGTGCGGGCCACCGTCCTCCCCGCCTCCGCACCGGGCCGCTACCTCTACCCCTTCCTCGACGTCGCCGCCCACGGCTACCGCCACACCCTCGCGAACGCTCTCCTCCTGGGCCTCGCGTTCTACGGCGTGGGACTCCTCCTGACAGCTCTGGACCACACCCGCCCGACCCCGACCCGCCGCCGCGTCTGAATCGGATTTCGTCTCCAGCCCCCAGTGGGCTAAAGTAAACGTCGTCGCCGCGACAAGCAGCGACATCGGGGTGTAGCGCAGCTTGGCAGCGCGCTTCGTTCGGGACGAAGAGGTCGTGGGTTCAAATCCCGCCACCCCGACAGAGAAACACCAGGTCAGGCCCGGTGCTGAGAGATCAGCGCCGGGCCTGATTTGCTGTACGGCCCCGTTTTGGGAGCCATTTGGGAGCCGCCTTCAAGAAACCGGCTCCCAGGGCCCGTCTGTCGACGAGCACGCGGGAGCGTGTGGTCAGATCCAGTCCCCATGCTTGAAGGCGAAGTACAGCGTCAGAGAGACGACGATGACGGCGCTGGAAACGATGAATCCCGACTGGTGTCCGAAGCCGGGGTAGGGAAGGTTCTGTCCGTAGAAGCCAGTGATCGCCGTGGGCACGGCGATGATCGCAGCCCAGCTCGTCACCTTCTTCATGATCAGGTTCATCCGGTTCGCCTGCACCGACAAGTTGGTCTCCATCACCGAGGCCACCAGGTCGCGCAGCGATTCCGTCCACTCGCCGGCACGCAGCACGTGGTCGTACACATCTCGGTAGTACGGCAGCAAGGGGCCGTCGACGACGTCGAGGTCGGGGCGCATGAGGGCGTTGACGACCTCTCGCATGGGCAGTACCACGCGACGGAGCCGGACCAGTGATTTCCCCAGGGCGTAGGACTGGCGCTGTACGGTCTGGATCTGTCGGCCGCCTTCGACGAAGAGCAGAGCGTCCAGTTCCTCGATACGTTCGTCGAGTTGCTGCACCGCGGCGAAGTGCCCGTCGACGACATGGTCGAGCAGGCCGTGGAGCAGAAAGGCGACCCCGTGTGCTGCCAGAGCCGGGGTACAGTCCCAGCGGGCGACCAGATCGTCGACGGCGAACGTGGGGTCCTTGCAGACGGTGAGCAGCGCCCGCGGCGTGAGGATGACCGCGAGCTCGCTCATCGTCAGTCCTGCGCCGTCCGGATCGACGGCGACCGCGTAGACACTGAGGAAGTGATGGGTGCGGTAGTTGTCGAGTTTCGCCCGCTGTCTCTCGTGCAGCGCGTTCTCGAGAGCTAGCTCGTGGAGACCGAGTTCCTTGCCGACCGCCGTGAACTCGGCGCGGTCCGGGCGGTACAGGTCCAACCAAACGGTCGAAGACCGGTCCACCAGATGCCGGGAGATGTCCCGGACCGGGAAGTCCTCCTCGACCAGGGAGCCGTCGCGGTACAGCCGAGTACGGGCCATGTCGCGCACCCCGCACCAGCGGAACATCAGCGGACACCACTACCGGACATCCACCCCGACGGGCGGCACCGCCTTGATCGCCTGTCTGCGGGATTCGGAGTCGCCGCCGAACACGGAACCTCGTCCTCTCACCGTAAGTCGTGCGCCGCCGCACCGGCTGCGCTCGCCGACGGTTCCGGACTCGTTGTCTCTCGGTGAAATGCCTGCTCATGCGCACGCTCCGGAGCCTCGGAGCGGCGTAGAGTGAAAGCACCGGGAGTATTTCGCACAACGGCCGCCATGTCGGTGTCGTTCCCGGCGAGCAGCAACACCGGCCTCCGAGAGGAGGCTCGGGGACAGGTCCGCGTCATGACCGCGACCATCGAACCTACGATCATCAAAGAGCGCCTGCCTTCGGCGCCGGCCCGGCTGTCCCTGACCCCGACCGGCTCGGTTCCAGGTCTTCTGGACGGTGCCTGGTGGCCCCGCTCCCATGATCTCTTCCGGGAGATCCCCACTCTGACGGACGCGCTGGACGCGTGCTGGGGCCGGATCACCCACGTCACCGTGAACCCGGCCCACTGGCCCGTCATCCCGCGCAAGGTCCCCGTCACGGGGCACACGGTGCATGTCGGCTGGTTCGCCGACGAGCAGGACCCGAACAAAGTGATGCTCTTCTCCTACACGGTGGGCCGCCTGGACCTGCTGGTGATCCCTCCGGAGACGGAGCCGGCCGCCGCCGCCCGGCTGATGGCAGCAGCAACCGATCCGGGACGTATCCGCACCGCCAGCGGTCTGATGGCCGACGAGGCCATCAGCCACGACGCGACAGAGGCTCGGATCCTGGAAGAGGAATGGGAGACCGACGGCGGAGCCGCTTCGGCGGCCGGAGCCGCGATCGGGATCTCGAGTTCCGCCCCGAGGAGGTGAGGACGTGGAGACCGCCGTCACCGTCGCCGTGATCATCTTCGCGATCATCGCGGGAATGTTCCTGATCCACCGGCTCAACGCGCAGCATGACGGAGGAATCGGGGCGTTCCGCTACAGCGACGCCCTCCCGGGAATCGGCCGGCGGCCCCGTAAGAGCCCACGTGCCACCGTGCCGAAGGGTCCTCCCGCCGACGCCACACGCCGTGAGCATCGAGAGGGGAGCCGCTGATGACGCCGACCTGCTTCCAGCCAGGGTGGGGGTGGGGCGACGGCCGTCACACCCACCGGCGCGCCGCCCCTGATGCACGTCGTCCTTAGTGAGTAAGGGGTCACCATGAAGTCACCGGAACTGCCGTCGGCCGGGCACGCGGAGGTTCGTATCGTCGCCGCGGACCCGGAGACGGCTCGCCATGTCGCGGAGACTCTCCGCCGTTGTTTCGCCGCCACCGAAGCGCGCAGCTACCCCGCAGGCACCGACGGCGGAACACGACTCCACCTCACCGTGGACACCACGTGCATGGCGGAGCCGGTGCGCTCCTGGCTGTTGACCAGCCAGTCCTCCCGGGACGATCACACACAGCCGGACGAAATCTGAGGAGGATGCCCCTCAGCGGGGAAGGAGGACACCGCCCCAGACGTACGGGTTTCCGTCAGCGCCGGCACGAGAGGCAGGCGACCATGGCGACGTTGCACGAGCGGCAGCACTACCGCGAGGCGATCATGAAGACCCTGTACGAGGCCATCGAAGGCAATCGTCTTCTCGGCCTCACTGGGGCGCAGCTGCGCGAGGGCCTCGTCATGCCCGAGGAAGACCTGGCCGCCGCCTGCACGTACCTGGCGGCCGAGGGACTGATCCAGGTCGACTGGGCGCGAGGAAACACACCCGCGATGGTCACACTGCTGCACAAGGGGATCCAGCTCATGGAGACCGAGGAGAAGGACAGTGACTGACACGGCCCAGGCCGCCCTCAGGGCGCCAGCCGGTCACATGACGGCCATATCCTCCCATATGACTGAAACGGCCTCCCGGGCATACCCTGATGAGTGGGCCGGTGCACTCTCACGTGCAACGACCCGGAAGGGCGGCCCCGGTGTGTATACGCCGGGGCCGTTGCGTCACTGGCACATGCCACGGGGGAGAAGGCGTGATCCGCTGGGCCGATCCCCGCGAGTGACGCAACTGCGACGTCGTTGACCCGAAGGGCCGGGAGATCAGCGCGCCGTCTACGTGGACAACGGACAGCGACTGACCCGCCGCTGATGCCGGGGGCTGACGTGGTGCTCTATCTTCTGCTGCTCATCGTGGCGGTTGTGCTCGGCGTCGACCTTGTCCTCCTGAGAACGCGGATGGAGCGCAGCCGCGGGCCCCGCGTCCGGTAGGGCGGTCCGACCGGCCACCCGACCTACCCTCTGCATGGGGTACCACCGGCTCCTGGCGCAGTGCCCGACAGCGCTCACATGCCCTCGCCTGAGCGACGTCGGGCGCTCGCCGTTAGCGTGGGGGAAGGGACCCAACAGACCACCTGCGCCTCGGAAAAGAGGTGCCCGAAGATGGCGGATATCGGACTGCCGAACCGGCGTGAGACCCCTCGCGCGGTGTCATTGGGCGAGCGCAGCGGGAAGAGGGTGGGGGCGCCGCACGGAAGCGATCCAGGGTGGCGTGGCCGTACCACGATCGCCGACGGTGTGGTGGCGAAGATTGCCGGGATGGCCGCCCGGGACGTGCCGGAGTCCATTCGATGGGCGGTGGGTTCGCCCGTGGCATGGGGGCGATGCGTGAACGTATGCCCGGTGCCAGTGGGAAGTCCGTCACCAGCGGGGTGAAGGTCGAGGTCGGCGAGGTGCAGACCGCGGTCGATCTGGAGATCGTCGTCGAGTACGGCGTCTCCATCATCGATGTCGCGGGCGATGTCAGAGAGAACGTGATCGCTGCCATCTCAACATCGCGGTCGGCGATGTGCATTTGCCCGACGAGGACGAGGAACAACCAGAGCGGCAGCTCGAGTAACCGCCGGCAATCGCCGTAACCGCACGGGTGAGCTGACCGCACCGGGTTGACGCTGCCCGGCAAGGCGGCAGGAAAGACGGGTGTGTCCCTGGCGGTGACCGCCAGGGACACACCAGCACTCATCGCTGGGGCTATACAGGCAGACGCGACTCGCTGAATGCGCGCAGGAGATGGCTGAGTACGCGCACTGATGACGTGGGACTCATCGCCAGGCGGGCTTCGAGCGCCGTCTCCCACTGCTCGGTCAGCCCGATCACGAGCCGGTTGCGCATGCCGGGGGTGACGTGGGCGTAGCGCGCCGAGACCGAGCCGTCGATGTGGCCCATGCGTTCGTCCATGAGGACCTTCTCGGTGCCGAGGTCCTCCATCATCGTCCGGTGGGTGTGGCGAAGGCCGTGGGGTGTGAGTCCCTTGGCTATCGGAAGCCAGCAGGCATCGGCCCGTACGCTGGCACCCCGCCCCCGTGCCGGGACACCGGGCCAAGGATCGCCGAGCAAGGGCACCGGCCGGGCCTCCTGCGGCGCCTTCTTCGGGTACCAGCCGGAGACCGCCGGCGTGAACAGCCAGGTGGCGAAGCCGTTCCTGCGCCAGTGGGCGGCGTGGCCCGACACCGCGCCGCCTCGCACGAATCCGAGGTCCGCGATGGCCCGCTCCACCTTGGTGCGGGTGGATTCGGTGACGCGGTCAGGGTGGTTCAGGACGTTGGAGACAGTGCCCGCCGATACGTCGGCGCGACGGGTGACGTCGATGAGCTTCGCGCCCTGGTGGCCACCGGTACGAGCCGCGCCCTGTCCGCGGAAGACGTAGATCCGGCCATGACACGGGCACGGGGTCGGCTTCGTGCGGGCGACGTGGTCGGTCAGGAGCGCCGACAGCCAGTTCGGGGCGTCGAGGGTGCGGTAGCTGTCGTCCTTGGGCGGACAGCGCACCAGCTCGCCCGTGTCGAGTTCGTACAGCTGCCATTCGACACGGACGACCCCGGGTCGGGCGAACTCGGTCTCAAGGCCGACGATTTCGCCCCAGCGCATGCCGGTGTACCCCTTCAGCACCACGGCGACGAACTCGTCGTCGCGGCCAGAGAGCAGGGCGGCCCTCTCGGCGGTCAGCAGGATGCCGAGCGCGTCGGTGACGACCTTCTCCGGACCACGGTCGCGGGAGCGGCCGGCGCGCTTGCCGCGTCCGCGCCGCCTGGCGGCCGGGTTTGACGTGATCAGGCCCTCGTCAATCGCGTCCTCGAAGATCAGGTGGAGCGTCGAGCGCCAGGTCTTGACGCTGGAGGCCGCGTAGGCGCTCTTCTCCTTCTTCTCCCAGAGGTCGACGTCCGTGCGCAGGATGCCGGCGAGCGCCTTGTCCTCGAACTCGGGGAGCAGGTGCTCCTCGATGTGGCGCTTGTAGTTCTGCATGGTCGAGGCGGCCAGGTCCTGGCCCTCGTACCAGCGGTTGGCGTACTCGCCGAAGGTCTCCTGGCCGAGCGCCGGGTCGCGCCAGTCGCCGCGCCGGTACTTGTTCTCGGCCTCGCTCGCGGCGCGCTGGGCCTCGCCCTTGGTGGCGAACCTGATCGCCTTGCCGGTCTCGTCGACGACCGTGAGGTGCTTGCCGGGCGCGGTCTTGTATCGGCCGCGCCAGTAGTTTCCGCGCTTCTCCGCGAAACCCATGTGTTCCTCCCCTTCCTCGTCGTCGACCTAAGCGGCGGTACCGAACTGGCTCTGGCGTGCTCGGCGTGGTGGCCGGGCGCGCAGGCGGGCCGTGGGCACGGCAGACGGCTGGGAGGGCTTGAGAGTTGGCGGCTTGCGGGCGGGAGCAGGGGCTGGATGCTGCCGCGGGGAGGTAGGTCGGGCCTCGTGCATGCGGATGATCTCCGCGAGGTGCTCGCCGGTGAAGCGGTAGGCGCGGCCGACGCGGGTGAACGGGATGAGGCGTCGCCGGGCGCGGTCCTTGACCCACCAGGCAGAGCAGCCGAGGACGGCGGCGACCTCCTCCGGGACGTACAGGCGCGGGGGAGTGGCCTCCGAGTGCGGAGTCGGCGCGGGGGCAGGGAGTATCGCGGATTGGCGCAAGGGGTGAGTCCTCTTCTGGCGGGCGTGGGTGCGGCAACACCGGCCCGCCGGTCGATCGCTAGGGATGAGGTGAGGTGTCCGTGCTGGGGGTTTGCGGGCCCAGGACGGGAGTGAATGAAGGCCGGTGGCTACGCCTCGCCTGAGGAGCTGGTGTCCTCGTGCTGCTCGGCGGACGACGGTCCGTACGACTCCAGCAGGTGCTTGGCAGCTGCCTCGGCCATGGCGTTGGAGACCATCACGTCCGCTTCCTCGCGGATGTCGGGGTGTTCGGCGAGGTACACGTCCAGGGCGTCACGTGCCTGGGTGAAGGCGGCGTTGGCGCGCTGGGTCTCGCGGTACGCGTCCACGACGGCGTCGATGAGTTCCATCGCGCGGGCCTGAGCGGCGAGCTGCGGGGGGCCGACGAGGTTGCGCAGGTCGATGCCGAAGACCTCGGCGAAGCCGATGGCCTCGTCGAGGTTGATGCGGCGCTTGCCGTTCTCGATGCGCCAGACCGCCGACGGGTTCATGTCGAAGCCGGCGTCGTTCAGGCGGTCGGACAGAGCGTTGGTGCTCCAGCCGCGCGCCTCGCGCTCGAGCTTGATGCGCACCGCGACGTTCGCCTCGCCGCTGAGCAGCACGCCCTGCGGGGCGTCTTCGTCCGCCACGGCCACCTCCTTCCATTCGTAGCAAGTCACTGCCGTATGCAGCGACCCATACACAGTAACATCCTTCTGCGAGATGCAGAGCACTTCTGCAATCGGCAATTCATGTGGCATGCTGGTAGCCCCGCCCCCTCCAGCCCGAGGAGTCCCCGCGCCCCACCCCATGTAGCGCCACATGCAAAAAGCCCCCGGCTGTCACCGGGGGCCAAGCGCAAACCTCTCAACCGCCATCCCTAGCGATCGACCCGCGTGGCCGGGATTGCCGTCCCATATGGCCCGCGAGCAGAGGAGCTGATGCCCAGTATGACCGAACCCCAGCCGAATACGCCATCCCTCCAGGCCGACGGCACACCGGCCGACGCAACCGGCCAGCCGACTCACACCGCGCCACCCGCAGACGCAGCCCGCCACGACGAACCCAAAGTCGTGCCTGCGTTCGAGGGGGCTCAGATACTGGATGACCTGCGGGCCCGGATCAAGCAGTTCGTCGTGATGCCGAGCGACGAGGCCCTCACCGCAGTAACCCTGTGGGTGGCGGCCACCCATCTGCAGCCCGCGTGGCAGCACGCGCCGCGCCTGGCAGTGGTCGGTCCGGCCAAGCGGTGCGGCAAGTCGCGGCTGCTCGACGTGGTGACCGAGACCGTGCACGCACCGCTGATCACGGTCAACGCCAGCCCTGCGGCGATCTTCCGCTCGATCACCGCCGAGGATCCGCCCACGCTCCTGGTCGACGAGGCCGACACGCTGTTCGGCACCGCCAAGTCGGCTGAGCGCAACGAGGACCTGCGCGGCCTGCTGAACGCCGGCCACCAGCGCAACCGGCCCACCTTGCGTGTCACCGGCCCTGAACACACACCGGTCGCCTTCCCGACCTTCGCCATGGCCGCCCTGGCGGGCATCGGTGACCTCCCCGACACGATCATGGACCGGTCGGTGGTCATCCGGATGCGCCGCCGGGCACCGGGCGAGACCGTCGCGGCGTTCCGCACAGGGCGGGACACCCCCGCCCTGCACGCCGTACGCGACCGCCTTACCGCCTGGCTCCAGCCCCGGCGCACCGAGGCGATGGACGCCGAGCCGGGCATGCCGGTCGAGGACCGCGCCGCCGACACCTGGGAGCCCCTGGTGATCGTCGCCGACCTCGCGGGAGGCGACTGGCCCCCGCTGGCCCGAACGGCCTGCCGGGTGATGACCGCCCACGAGTCGGGCAAGGACGCGGACACAGGGCTACGCACCCGCATCCTGATCGACATCCGCCGGGTCTTCACCGCCGAGCGCAACCCCGCCGCGCTGCGCACGAGCCGTCTGCTCGAAGAGCTCAACAACGACGAGGAAGCGCCATGGGCCGAGTACGGCTCTACCGGGCTGACCTCGCGCCGACTCGGGATTCTGCTGGAGGACTACGGCATCCGCCCGGGCAATCGCCGTTTCCCCGGCGGCGGCCAGGCCAAGGGCTACGCCCGAAACCAGTTCCTCGACGCATGGGCTCGCTACTGCCCCGCACCAACGGCCGAAACGGCGAATCCAGCCGAGCCCGGCGAGGGCGCAGGCACCGGCACCGGCACCGGCACCGGCACCGGCACCGCAGCCTGACCCGGCTCGACCCGTCACACCCGTCCCCGCGCAGGTCAGCGCAGGGACGGGTGATCGGCCCGCAACGGGTCAACCCGACATCGTCATGTCTCTCGTACCTGCCCTGACCAGGCACGCAACGGGTGGTACGAGTCACCGCACCTCACAGCGGCCCCTTCCTCCTGCGCCAGTGAGCGCCGCCCAACACCAACTGGAGTGCTTCCTCTTGACTCCTCGCACCACCGTCACCGCACCCTCCGCCCTACCGGGCAGCGCCGCGATCCGCTTCGGCATCGTCCTGCTCGGTGCCATCGGTTTCGCCCTCTCCTACGACGCCCTGCGTCAGATGGCCGTCGCCATCCACATCCGCGGAATGCTCACCTATGTCTTCCCGCTCGTGATCGACGGGTTCATCGCCATCGGCGTCGGCACCCTGCTCATCCTGCGCACCGCCCCGCTGCGCTCACGCCTGTACGTATGGGCGCTCGTCGGACTGGCCACCGCCACGAGTATCTGGGCCAACGCCCTGCACGCCGTCCGTCTCAACCAACAAACCCGCCCGGACGGACTGCACCTGGACGACATCACCGTCGGCGTCCTGTCCGCCATCGCCCCGCTCGCTCTGGCCGGCGCCGTCCACCTCTACATCGTGATCCGCCGCCATCCCACGCCTGGCGCCCAGGAAGTGGGCGCCGCCGTACGCCACACCCCTGCCACCCACAGCCACAACGGCACCGATGGCGCCCAGCTCGCCGCCCCCGCCGAAGAGGACCCCGATCGCCCGGACCCACTCGCTCTTGAAGTGGCAGACGGTCACATCGACGTGGCTCGGGTTTCCGCCGACGCGGCGCAGGGTGCCGCCAACGCGCCGGAGCTCCCACAGCCTTCTGCCGAGCCGGAAGCCCAGAAGCCTCGCGCTGTGTCCGGCGACCTCCTCGCCATAGCCCGCACCGCGCCACTAGGACGCGGTGGCCGCGCCTCCCGCCGCCACATCGAGGAGGCAATCCGTGGCGAGGGCCTTTCCATCAGCCGGGCTGACGCGGAAACGGTCAAGGACGCCCTGCAGGCCGAACTCGACGAGGCCATCACTCAGAGGCAGACCGAACTCGACCAGGCTGCCGCTGGCGCTTTCTGAGTCCTACGCCCGCTCACGTCGCCCCCCTCTCGACTCGCACCACCCGTCCCCGCACAGGTCAGCGCGGGGACGGGTGATCGGCCCGCAACGAGTCCACCCGACATCGCCCCGCATCACGAACGCTCTACGGAGAACCTCCTCATGCACGACCCGCACGACGGACTCCCCACCACCCAAAAGGCGATGACGACCACCGCCACCCAGCCAGCAAGGTATGCCGCTGGACCGTCCAAGGGCCGGTCCAACGAAGCAGCCTCCGCCCCAGGGGTGGCGGAGGCCCTCGGGGACCAGGGGGTGCCCGAGGAGGAACAGCCCGTCGACACCGCCACAGTTCCGCTGCCGCGAGCCGCCGACGCCGCCGCGCTGCACCGCGTCGCCCGACGCCGCCAGCGCAAAGACACCCAGCGCAAGGAGCGTGTCGACGTGCGCTACAGCGTCGACGAGAAGGCCGACATCCTCCGCATGGCCAGGTCGCTGAACATCGCCGGCGCCCACTACGTCGGCGCCGTCGTCATGGCCCACCTCCACGGCGACCTCACCGTGCCCGGCCAGCGCACCCCGCTCGACGACTACATCGACGAGCTGACCGCCCTCCGCAGCCAGGTCGCCAAGATCGGCCACAACATCAACCAGATCGCCAAGAAGCTCAACTCCGGTGGCCATTCACACCCTGGGGACACCGCCCTCCTGAGCCAGGCCGAACGCACCCTGGACGTGGTCGGCACCACCGTCCGCCACATCGCGGCAACCACAAACCAGGCAGCCGCCAAGAAGGCAGCCTGATGATCGCGAATATCCGTAGCGGCAAGGAAACCGCCGGCCTCATCCGGTACCTGTTCGACACGAAGAGGGCCAAGGACCACACAGACCCACATCTGGTCGCCTCCTGGGATGGCTTCGCACCCGACCCAGGCCGTTCCGAGGACGTCGACGCCACGAGGAACCTCTTGGTGGCGGACCTGGACCTGCACGTCAAGCAGGCCACACGGCTCGGCCGCGCCCCCGAGCGGCACGTGTGGCACTGCTCGGTACGCGCCGCGCCCGAAGACCGCATCCTCAGCGACGAGGAGTGGGCCGACATCGCCCGCCGGGTCGTCGCCGCCACCGGCATCGCGCCGGACGGCGACCCAGACGGCTGCCGCTGGGTCGCCGTCCGCCACGCCCCCGACCACATCCACATCGCGGCCACCAAAGTCCGCGGCGACCTGCGCATCGCGCGCCACTGGAACGACTACCTCACCGCCGACCGCGAACTCGCCGCGATCGAGGAGGAATACGGCCTGCGGCAAGTCGTACGCGGTGACCGCACCGCCGCGAAGCGCCCGACCCGCGCCGAGCAGGAAAAGGCCCACCGCCAAGGCCAGCACAAGCCCGCTCGCGAACGCCTGCGCTCCACCGTCCGCACCGCAGTAGCCGCCGCCACCAGCGCCGAGGAGTTCGTACACCTGCTCAGCCACGTCGACGGAGTACTCGCCGAAGTCGTGTACTTCCCCTCCGGAGACGTACGCGGCTACAAGGTCGCCTGCGAAGACACAACCACCGCCAGCAACGAGCCCGTCTGGTTCTCGGGCTCCGAACTCGCCCCGGACCTGTCCTTCCCCAAGATCCGCGAGCGACTCGAAGCCATCGACCCACAGCCCGCCGAGCAGCCGGGCCGACGCAGGCCCAACCCCTGGCACCAGGCCACCGCAGCCGCCGAACGCATCCCCCACCGCCTCGACCATGCCGACGATGAAGCCGCCCAAGGTCACCTCGCCGCATTCGGCGAAGCCCTCGACGCCCTACCTCTCATCGCGCCCCAGCCCGTTCGATCCCAACTCCGTGAGGCAGCGACCACGTTCGAGCGCGCCACCCGGTCCCGCATCCGAGCCGATCACCACCATGCCCGTGCCCTGCGCGGTGCCGTGCGGGCCATGCTCCGCGAGACTGCCCCCAGGGACGGAGCTGCCCTGGCGATGTTCCTCGACGCCGCGATCCTCGCCATCATCGCCGCCGCTCGCTGGCACGAGCTCCGCCACCACGACCAGCAAGTCGCTGCCGCCCATCAGGCCGTGATCTACCTCCAGGCGGCTTACGCCCAGGTGGCTGCCGCGCCCCTGACCGCCCTGGCCCAGCGCCGACCGCCGCAGCAGATGGTCGAGCGGCACATCCACGTCATCCGACGGTCCGTGCCCGAACACGCGGCGCAGGTGATGGAGGACGGGGCCTTCGACGCCCTCGCTGCCACACTCGCCGAGGCCGAGGCCGCAGGACACGACCCCGAGCAACTCCTCCAGCAAGCCGCCGATCAGCGAGCTCTGGACGATGCTCGCCACCCAGCACGGGTCCTGACCTGGCGTGTCCAGCGTCTCAGCGCAAGGCCGGCGCCCAGCGCACGCGCCCGTGCAGCGCAGGCCCGCAGTGCAGCGTGGCGCCCCGGCGTGCCACCACTGCATGCGACAACGGCGGCTTCCCCAGCCACCCTGCAACCGACCCAAGCTCGGCGGCGCTGATCAGGCCGGGGCGGACAGCTCGGGAGTGACCAGTTCCAACGCTTCTTGTGCCGCGTCCGAAGTATCTGGCACGGTCACGACGCGAATCCAAGGCGGTGATTTTCTCGCTGGGCAGCCAAGTGGTTCGCCAGTGCCCCGGGGCCGATCTCGCTCAGGACCCAGAGGCTGCTGGACCGCCGGGCCCACTGCCAGAGCGGGTCGCCGGTATCCGCAGGGGTGTGGAAGGGCAGTACGGGGATGCCGTGGGTATTGAAGGGATCGGGGTCGAGGTAGCGCAGACCGCCGGTGCCGCACAGATAGTGGGTACTGCCGGTGGCCATGGCAAGGTCGGCAAGACGCTCGGACCGGCTTTGGCGAGCCGGGATCCCACTGCTGTCCAACACTTCCCCTGCCCAGCCAAGGACGCCGAGCATGGCAACCGTCGATGCTCTCGCGATGCTGGCCACACAGTCTGTGGTGGCAAGCGCGTACACAACCGCGTCCAGGACCTCGGACACGGCACCCCAGTGGGAGCTGCGCCCGTAGTACTGGCGCACAAGCAGCTCGACCGTGCGGCGCGAGTGGCCGGGATCAACGAGCCGAGCCTGGTTGATCAGTGTCGGACGTCCATGGGGAAGATGTGTCGGCAGTGTGAGCCACTGCTGCCGACCGGGATCGCCCAAGGCGGCGAGACGTGCTCGGTGCTGGTAGTCGCGCCGGGCGAACTGCACGTCGTCGAGGACGATCCAGCGGTCGGCGGCGAAGAGCTTCGCCAGAGTGGACAGCCGTGGGAACAGGTTCGGTTGATGGATCGCGCACATCCCGCTCGGCGGGCTGACGCGGGGTGGCTCAGGTGCTGATGAGGCGGCTGTCGAAGCCGGCGCCCAGGAGTCGCTCGTAAGCGTCATAGACATCCCCCGGTACTTCCTGCTCGATGGCAAAACCAAGCTTTGGGTACTCGATCACCCGTTGCAGGTCGCCGACGAGCATGTCGACGACGAGCTTCTCGTCGCCGATGGACTTGATGTAGTCGTCCAGCTCCAGCGGTTCGGAGGCGCAGACGACCTCGGCCTCGGGCCACAGTTTGCGGCAGGTCGCATAGGAGCGGCGCTCCATGTACGGCTTGGAGATGAGGAGCAGCGACTCGATCTCCACCCCGGCCTCGGCGAGCAGCTCGCGGGAGAAGGTGATGTTCTGGCCGGTGTTGGCCGCCTTCGACTCGACCAGGATCGCCTCGTCCGGCACGCCCAGGCCCAGGGCGTGCTCGCGATAGTGGACGGCCTCGCCGCGAGGGAAGCGGGCACGGGTGGTGGGGCTGTTGCCGCCGCTGAAAACCAGGACGGAGAAGAGACCAGCACGGTACAGATCGGCGGCCGCGGTGGCCACACCGAGGTCGTGGCTGCCGAGACCGATCGCCGCCGAGCAGGGCCGCTGCTCGTGGCCCATCTGGTGGTAGTTCCAGATCAGTGTCGCGTCGTGGAACTGCTCGTCGGTGATCTGGCGCTGCTCGTGCTCCGGCACTGGCACTCCCTGGCTCATCCCTGCTGACCCTTTCGGATGCCCTCGATGCTGCGGAACTGGTGGCTCAGCCCATACTGGCGAGCCACCTGTGCCGCTTGGTCGAGGACGGACAGCCCATCATTCCGGGTCGCCGCGTCCGACAGAAGGATGTGCCCGTGGGCGGTGTCCAACCGCACCCGCTGCATCGGGGAGTCGACCGTCCCGGTGCTGCGTGCGATGTCGATGCAGTGCAGGGCCTGCTTCAGGTCGCCGGCGCCGCGGTGGGCCAGGGCCAGCTTCTGGTGGGCGACCGACCAGTCCTCCGGCTCACCCAGATCCTCGAAGGCGCGGGTGGCAGCAGTCATCACGCGGGTGGCGTACTCGTTGTTGCCCTCCTTGCTCAGCGCCGTACCCACCCAGAGTCCAGCTCTGGCTCGGTCGCGGGGGCTCAATCGCTCGTCTAACGAGAGGAGTTCGTACTGGCGGGCAGAGGCATCGAGCTGGCCGGACATTTCCTGTACGACGGCGAGGGACAGCTCGATCTGCGCGACGCGACGCGGGATGTTCAGCTCGGTGAACATGCCACGGGCGGTCAGGTAAGAGTGCCGGGCGGAGAGCGGCCCCAGGATGGCGCCTTGATCGCGCTGGAGGTCGCCGAGGAGGACGAGGGAACGTCCGTAGAGGTAGAGCCCCTTGTCGTCGAGGTCGTGCGGGTCGTAGCGGCTCAGCCAGCGGTTCAACAGGGACGAGGCGAAAGGGAAGTTCTGGCGGCTGACACAGACGACAGCGCGGTCGATGTCCTCGGTCCACGTTTCGTGGTCTGCCGGCCGCGTGCTCTTCCGTCCGGGAGACACCAGCGCCTCGAAGCGGGCCTGAGCAGCGGAGTCCGGGTCATGTCCCCTGTAGTGGTGTAACCGCGTCGGGGGGATCTTCGGTCGTGGGGTAGATCGAGTCCATGCCGCCTTTGGGGAGGTAGCTGCGGG
>NZ_JBSFXG010000073.1:0-16880 GCF_053595235.1 Streptomyces sp. NPDC002520
CCCGCAGCTACCTCCCCAAAGGCGGCATGGACTCGATCTACCCCACGACCGAAGATCCCCCCGACGCGGTTACACCACTACAGGGGACATGACCCAATCCTGCCCCCTCACTGGTCGGCGGTGGTCCCCTTCCTGCCCTTGAGCAGCCCGCCCCCTGCGGGGGACCACCGCCACCCTACGAGACCCCTGGCGGATCAGTCGTTCTCACCACCCCTGCAGCGGCCGTGCCCAGTCCGTACGGACCGGCCTTCGGAGGGGCTTTCCGCGGCTGGTCAGGGTCGGTTGGTCTGGTGTGCGGCGAGCCAGGCAGCCTCGAGTGGAAATTAAGGGCATCCGTTGGGGCAGCTTCCGTCCTCCGGGTCGTCGTCACTCACGCCGAAGACGTACGAGCAGTCCCAGCAGATGCTGATGTGGACGTAGTTGCAGCCCTTGAGACAGTCCGGGTCCGGGCAAGTCGCATTGCCGGGGCAGTCGTCGGCGACGACGCGTGGTGTGGCGGCCCACGCCTGGTACTCGGGGGTGTCGTGGACGTAGTCCCGGTGGGGGCAGTCTTCCGGGCAGTCCCACGGGCTCGTGTGCATGGCACACAGCGGCGGCTCGGGGCTGGCGCAGATGGCGTCTATGGCGCGGGCGGCTTCGCGGTATCGCTCACCCGTCCTGGTCATCCGCTGGCGGATCGCGGTCTTGCGGGCGTGGTCGATAGGCATAGGGGCTCCGGGGCGTGAGATACAGACTCAAGCGCGCGGCGCGGAGCACCTGGGTGAACCGGCAGAGCCGTTGTCACAGAACCAGCGCGATGGCTCGGGCGGGAGCTTATCAGCGGCCGGGGCCTGACAGGAGCGCAGAGGCGAGGCAGCCTCGGCAGGCGGGGCCACGGCAGCGGTGCGAGCGTGGAGGCATAGCGGGCGGCGCCGGGCGGACGGGACGGAGCAGGGACGGCGCCCGGGGGGCGGCCCGGTTACAGCTCGAACTTGAGGTCGAGGAGGTCGGTGAGTTCCACTTCGAGAGGAAGCACCGCATGGCCGATACTGGCCCGGTGCCTGGTCACAAGGAGACCAACGTCCGGCTCGCGCCCTGCGCCCTGGAAGCCTTGGCCGCCGTCATGGCCCGGCGGGGCGCGTCACGGGACGAGACGGTCCGCCAGCTGCTCACCGAACACGTCGAAGCACAGGAGCGCAAGGACCCGGAAGACCGGATCACTCACATTTCCACGGTCCTGCGCTACCCGCCGCCGCCGCGCTGGCGAGGCGATCCAAGACGCGACCGGCCCCTGCGGCTGCGCGCTCCCGCCGGCCTGTTGGAGCGGGCCCGTGCCGTCTCATTGCGCCTGCCGGGGCAGCATCAGCGCGCCAACGGTGACTACCAGGCGAGGATCCTGACCGACGCGGTCACGACGGCCATCGCAGTGACCGAACCGTTCACCGACGACTTCCTTCAGGGCTTGCTCCCGCTGTTGCGCCACGAAGCGGCGCTGGGGCTGTGGCGGCTGACGGCCGCGGAGACCAGCACGAAACCGGAGAGGGATCTGCTGACCAAGGCCGGCGTCCTGCGCTGGCGGATGGCGCGGCCGACACAGTCCCCCGACGAGCCCCCAGCCGATTCACCGGCGGCACAGGAGCGGCAACTGCTTCTGGCGGCGGAGGCCTTGGAGAACGACGTGGCCTGGCACTCCGTGGCCCGCTTCGACAAGACCGTCGAGATCGCCCGCCGCCTGCTCACCGGCCCCCACGCCCAGGCCAACGAGGAACTCCTCTACGGGCAGGGCCGCGATTTCGAGAAGCTGCGCCGCGCCGCTTTCTATGCCGCGCGGCGTCCGCTGCTGCGGGAACGACGGGAGTACGACTGGGCGGGGCGCGGCGGTACTGCCGTGTGGCGGGCACAGCGCCGGGTCGCCCTGCAAGACTTCGAGGAGTGGCTGATCAGCCGTAAGGAAGACGATCCGGCCGAGTATGTGCAGAACCCGCCCGGCTGGCTGCTCAGCCTGCCGTCCGCCTGGCACGCCCACGCCCCTGTTGCCGCCAGTCAGGGGCAGTTGCCCCAGCCGTACGCGGCGTGGGCCGCTGCAGGGCAGCTCCTGGTCTTCCCGTATCTCCACCGGCAGGCCGTGTGGCCGCTGCAGCGCCGAGCGGGGCGGCCCGGCCTGGTGCCGGTGCCCGGCATCGAGCCGCTGGTGACCGCGGCCGCCGAGCTGAGAGACGACGAGGTCAGCGGCTTCATCGAGGCGCTGCTCATCGAGTGGAACCACACCTACGACGCCGAAGAAGAACCGCTTCTCCCGATCGCCTTGGAGGTGCCCGCCGACAAGGCACACGGCTTCGGCTTCATCACCGCCGAGGAGCATCACGAGGCGATGGCCGCCGCCCGCGCCGCGACCCTGGCCCGCATGGACACCGTCATCGAGGAACTCCGCGAAGGCGAGACCGACGCATTCCACCTGCAGCAACTCCACCAGGCACGGCGGGACACCGGGGAGTTCCGGCGCTTGGCCAAGCACTACGGCAAGCGCATCGGGGCTCGGTTCACCGTGGCCAGAGCGTCCTGGCGATGGCCCGGCCCCTCCGTGGCCGGCGAGCTTGTCTCCGGTTCCCCTGCCGACTTGGTGCAGTGGCTGGCCACCGAGGCGTACAAGCGGCGCTGTCTGCTCCTAGAGCAGTTCCAGCTCCAGGCGTGGGACCGCGCGTTCGATCAGTACGGCCGCCGCGTGTGACACCCACCGATACATCACTCCCCCTTCTCGGATTTCAACTGGGCGCAAGCTGGCGTGGAATGACCCGCAGTTCTGACTTTGCGCACCCGCCCGGTGCGCACGCCCGGAGGGGATACACCTACATGCACACCGGCCGACTCCTGATCGCAACCATCGCCACCGGCCTCGGCGACACGACGTCGGTACTGCTGCACGCACCGTGGTGGCTGTCCGTCATGGCCTTCGTCAGGCTCACCCTCGGGCTGGTCGTCGTCGCCATCCAGTCGCTCATCCCGCAGGAGTCCGCCCATCGGCTGGCTTGGTGGCGCGACCGCCGCCGCCACCAGCAGGTACGTCGCCAGACCCGCCGGCGCGCCGGGGACGAGACCGGTGGCGGCGCCGGACCGAACGGCCCCCACGCGTGACAGCGACCCTCCCCCGCGCCTGCGGTACCCGCCGCCATTGCTGCCGCGCGATGGCGGCGGACACCCCGCCCGCGCACGTACCAGAAGGGCAGGACCGTGCCTTCATACACGCCACCTCCTGGCTGTGCCGGCCGCGTCCCACCCATCAGCTACGTCGCCAGGTGAATCCTCGCCAGCAGGAGTTGGGGAACGACAGTTGCGGGGCCGTCAAGCGTGTCAGTGGGCCGGGGCACAATGGCGCGCATGGCCCACAGACCGCACTACTTGCCCGCAGCTTTGATCGGCGGCTTCGGCCTGCCCGAAGCAGGCCGGACGAGCGGCGGCCTCCGGCACGCGAAAATCTGTGTGCGTCGACGGGAGAAGCCGGAAAAGGTGTTCGGGCCGTTGAAGGCGGAGAACATCGCCTACCAGTACGGGCTGTACGACGTAGACGCCCCGAGCAGCGACCTACCGGCCGACTTCGCCGAGACCATCTGGCAGGAGTACGAGGGAGCTCTGCCCGCCGCGATCCGCGCCTTTGAACAGGGCACGTCCACCAGGGACGACTGGAAGACCATCCTGCTGCACATCCAGGCACAGTCCATCCGCCACCCCGACTACGACCGCGTCGCCGTCGCCTACATCCAGGAAGACGGCGTACCAGCCCCGGAACGTGATCACGTGCAACGCCAGCGGCAGACCACGTTCCGAGAGACACGGCAGTGGATGGCCCACGCACGCTTTCGCTCTCATACGCCGCGGCACAGCCGCGCCTCGGTTCGTCCTCAACGACAAGGGGTACGTCCCCATGCACGACACCCTCCTCGACCTCAAAGGCGTCCTCTTCCCACTCTCCAGAGAGATCGCCGTGCTGATGGTGGTGGGCGTCGCGCAGCCGACCGACGACTACGAGGCCGGCCCGCTCGCCGAGCGCAGCCTCAACGCCAAGGGCATGGAACTGGTGAATCAGGCCACCTGGACGGTCAACGAGATCACCTGCGTGATGGGCCACCCCGACGATGCCGACTACCTGCTGCGGCTACCGGAGACCGGCTCCACCCTGCGCCTTCCCCGACTCGGCCCGTATCGCGGCAACCGCGAACCCAGCTACTTCCACTGGGCGTCGGCCGGTACCAGAGTGCCGCAACCGCGAGGTGGCCACGACTTCCGGTGGGGCGCAAGAACGCCATCTGTACGCGAATAACACGCTAAATGTACGACCGGTGCGGAAATGAGTCTGCACTAGGGGCCTGCCCCCTGCACACGGTGGTACGCGAGATGCACGCCTGATGAATGGGTGCGCGGGCGCTTTATCCGGAGCCGGGCCACCGCTAGTCAGCAGCGGCCCGGTCGACGTCCGGCAGCGTCACGAAACCGTGCGACCACCTCGAGCAGCCCGGCCGCGCTGCTCCTCCGGCGGATCAACCTCCCTGTAGCTCCGCCGCCGTGCGTGTTTGCGCAGTGCCCGGCGCTCGAGGTAGCGGATAATTGCGAGCAGCAGGTTCAGCTTGTGCTCGGACTCCTCAGGAATCACGATCTTGGCCAGGCCGAGAACGAGCGAGACCACGAGTGTGGCGCACACGGTCAGGACCACGGCTTTCCACGGAGCGTTGGCCATCGTCAGAGCCGTGACGACCGCGCTGCCGCTGACCATACTTACGGCCGCCGGCCGGATCCCGCCGAAGCGGGGCTGCTGCGGGACGGGCGCGCTCATTCGTCCCCCTCCTCGTCCTCGTGGAAGAGGAACGAGGCCTGGGACGGCCCGAACCGCAGGAGAATCTCCTCGACCTGCCGCAGCTGCGCGCGCAGGTCGTCGACCGTGTCCCCGTGACCGAAGACCTCCGGGCCACGGTTCTGGCGCATGCGGGCGAGCGTCCGCGCGGCCTTGCACGCGGAGGCGATGCCGCTCGAGAGGATCCGGCGCTGGCGCACGTCCTCCGCCTCCAGCTCCGGCGGCTCGCCGCTGTTCTTGGCGATGGTGGCCAGGGCCCTGGCCGGGTCGGCGGCGTAGACGAGGTCCCACTCGTAGTCGATGACGACCTGCTCGCCGGCCTTGTCGAGCACGGGATCACCGTCGCGGATGCCGTCGATCTCGCGGTCCTGGGTGTGGAACTGCTTGGGCAGGACGGCCGGGTCGGCGGCGACGTGGGCGCGGGCGATGGAGTGCAGCATCCGCAACCCTCCTGCGGTCTTCGACAGCACATCCAGCAGGTTCACGGGCGTGGCCCGGAAGGGCGCCGTACGGCTGTCGCGGGTGGTGCCCTCCTTCGAGCCGCGGTCCCGGGTGATGTAGCCGTCGAGGATCGCGGCGGTCCCGCCCAGCACGGTCAGCTCCGCCACTGCGCCCGCCTCGCCGGCCAGGGCGCGCTCAAGGACGTCATCGAGGACCTGGGAGGGCTCGCTGCCCGGGGTCAGGGCCCACGGCTGCTTCCACACCCGGTCGGTGATCGTGCCGCCATTGCCGAAGGCCCGCAGCGGCTGCTCGATGCCGTCCTGGCTGCGGTAGGCGGACAACGCCATGGGCGCCAGCCGCTCGCTGATGCGCTGCCGGTCGGCCTTGGCCATCCCGAATTCCTGCTTGACCAGCCCATTCATGGCGTAGACGCCCGGTCCGGCCAGCATCACGTGTTGATGGACCGCGGCCGACCACAGCCGGTGCGCGGGAATCCCGAGCAGCTCGTGCATCTCCTGCGCGCCGACGGTGCCCGACAGCACGCGGTACACCTCCGGGCTGATCCGGCCCTCACGCAGGGCGTGCCGGTAGACCCGCTGCATGCCCTGCGTGTACTGCGCTCCCCGGGTCCAGGGGGTGACGCGGACGTGCAGGTTGGCCAGCAGGTCGTCACGGGCCGCGACCAGGTCCGCCAGCGGCCCGCCGTCGTCGGCGCGCGCCCCGACGATGACGGTGGCGGGGAAGGCGATCGTGTGGCCCTCCCGCCGCGCCGCCTCCGTCATCGTCGACGCCGCCAGGTGCTTGCGGGTACGCATCGTCAGCTCAGTCGTCCGCTGACGGGCCTGCCCCTGCTCCGCCCGGCTGCGGGCTCCAGGGTGGTCCAGCGAGCCGATGACGGAGGCGATGCACGCCGAGATCGCGGCGGCGATGTCGCCGCCGGTCCGCGCCAGCCACATGCTCATCAGTCGGCTGTTGCCGTCGCCCGTGACCAGGAAGGTGTCCTCGCTGCCGTCGTCGTACACCACGCGCATCACGAACAGCGTCAGCGGCTCCTTCACCCCCTGCTGAAGCACGCTCTGGGTGTAGTCGTTCTCGCCCTTCTGGGCGTGAAACGTGTGGTACATGCTCTCGGCGACCGCTTGGGCCAGCGCCTTGCGGTCCCGCATCCGGACGGTGAAGACCGCCACCGGCTTCCCACTCACCGGATCGATGAGCGTCTCGTACACGGTCGGCAAGAACGTGGAGGGCACCACGTCCATGGCCGTGTGCAGCTGGCCCGCCCATCTCTGGTTGATGATGTCCGGAAGGACGTCCAGGTCGAGGTAGCGGGAGTGGGGCGCGGTCGCATACAGCGTGCCCCCGACGACCGGCTTGGCCGTCAGCAGACCGGACGGTTCAGCGGCCAGAAGCGCCCCCAGGCGCAGCGGGTCCACCACACCCGAGGTGACGACGTTCGCCGCCGCCTCATCCAGCGATACGTCCGGATTCGCGAGCAGCGCCTTGCGCGCCCTGCGGAGCCGGGTCACCGGCTGCGGGTCCGCCACGGCTTCCGGGCGGCGCAGCAGGGGCGGCAGCCCATCGTCGTGGTCGAGCCCGTCCAGGCCCGCGGAAAGGTCCGATGAAGTCATAGTCCTGCCCTTCCTGGTACGCGCAGCAGGAGGGCATGAGCCTCTGCTTCCACTGCACGTCGTCCCCAGGGGGCGACGGCACCGTCACGCTCCATCGACGGCTCCCACGCCGCGTCATAGTCCGTGCCGTCAAGGCGTTCCACGGTGCCAGGCGAGCTGCTGGTCAGATCGGTCCGATAAGACCGAACATTCCCCTCGACGGACGCTCGGTCTGCGAAGACCGAACGCTCACGCCTGCTGGGGCCAGCCGCTCTGCATGCCAGGGTCAAGCCCTGCAACATGCCAATACCACCGTCTAGCCGTGAGCGGGTGCGCCGCTGACAACCACCGCCAGCGGCGCACGATTTTACGCCCAACTCCCCTTGATGCAGGGCAGTATCACGACTTGCTGGCTGGGAACTGGACTACGCTGATCGCTGGACACGTGATACTTGATCTGAGCGCAGGCCGATGAAGACAGGGCTGTCGGCGGTGACCGGCCGCAGTTCTCACGGAAGCCCCACGGCCGGCGCGGCCCGAGCGGACGCGGATCTGGTGAAGCTGGGCCCGCCCGCAGCCCGCCATCAGACCGGGACTGCGGTGCTGGGACCGTTCGATGAGGGCCGGCGATGGATCAGGTGCATGCCGAGGACGAGCAGTAGCTGACGTCCGGCCTGGTCGAACTGCTCCTGGAGGGTGGGTTCGCGGAAGAGGTCGACCAGCTGTCCGGACTCGGCGGCGAGGCCTCCGCGCTTGGTGAGGTACTCGGCCATCGAGGCACGGTAGACGGCCCTGGCCCGTTCCAGCAGCGCGACGTCCACCTTCCCGCCCAGGGTGCGGCCCAGGGCGATGCTGAGGGCCTCGATGCGGTCCACGACCGTCTCGACGGTCATCGGTGTCTGCGCGGGCCCGAGCGCGCGGACGAGACCGCTGGCAGCGAACACGGTGTCCGGCTCCATCACCTCCCGCACGGCGTCGAGTAGCTCGGCACGCCCGCGGACCGTCAGGGCCTTGCCGTTGCCCAGCTCGGTGATGATCCGCACGAACCGGGCCCGGGCCGTCTCGGTGGCCAGCTTATGTCCGACCTGTTCCAGCAGGCCGAGGGCGCCCTCGCGGGCCACCTCCTGGTTGCGCCGGCCGCGCCCGACCCACGTCACCCAGGCCCGCTCCGCCTGCCGGGTGGGCACGTAGCCGTCCCACCACAGCCACATCGCCAACGGCACCTGCGCGAGCGCACTCAGATGCTCTACCTGCTGCCGCTTGTCCAGCAGGAGGAGCAGCAGCCGACGCTGGGTGGCGCTGTGCTCGGCCTTGTCCGAACCCCGCCGCCGGGTACGCAGCTGAGGCTGGTCCAGCAGCCCCTTGGCGATCCAGTCGTGGATCCGCCGCACCGTCATGTCCGGGTAGCCGGCCGCATGGGCATCTGCGAGGAGGTCGTCGATGGTGCCGGGCCCGCTGATGCTCTCCCAGGTGTACACGGGGTGGAAATTACATCGTTCTGCCGCCAAACGAGCCCCAGTTGAGGATGCAGCGCCTACCACCCGACTGCCACGATCAACACAGCAGCACAGACCACCCCGACGGCCCCGGCGAGCCGCCGCTCCGCTTCAACCCACATCCCGTACAGGGCACCGCCGCGCCCTGTCTGAGAGAAGGACCCCTACCGTGTCGAAGAAGAACCGCACCTTCTTGACCATCCCGTACCAAGGTGACGGGAAACCCGCTCCAGCCCCGTGGTGGCGCCTCGTCTCCCTGGCACTCGTCACCGGGGCAACCCGTCACATCGGCGCCCTTCTGGCCGGCCTCGCGGTGACCTGGTGGCAGCACGACTGACAGTCGCCCGCAAACACGCAACGCCCGTGATGTCCGGCGGCTGGACGCGTGGGTGTCCTGCGCGGCCGCCTGCACAACGGGCTCAACGTCGCGCCCCACCACCAGGCATCCGGGTTGGGCACACGTGACTTGATAGCGGCCTCCCGGGCTGCAGTTGCCGCGCTCACCCCCCAGGCTCCTGGCGCAGGGCGGGCCGGCGTGGCAACGACGTGCCACATCCGTCCCCCTGCGTGCTGCGCATGCCCTTGGCCCGTCAGTCGGTCGGGGGACCGTTGCCCGCGTCTGCGAGAAGTCGCCCAGAGATCGCAGCTCCCAGCCGGACGTCGCCGAGATTCTGTCCGGAGGCCAGTCCCCGCGCTCACGCGCAGGCCCCCGGCTGGCGAGCTGCTCTGTCGGTGTGGTCCCGCATGCTTGGAGTTCACCTGGCACGAAGGACAACCATGACCCTGGACTTCATCGCAGACGAACCGATAGTCGGACTGGCACGGCAGCGAGAGCTGATCCGCGCCGTCTTGAACGCCAGCAGCGCGGACGAGACGCGCTGGCTGGAGTGGAAGTCCCAGCACGACGTGTCGAAGGCGGCGGGAGCCTTCGCTGTGTCGAAAGCGATCCTCGGCTTCGCCAACCGGATGCCTGATGTGGCGGAGCAGTGGGCTGGAGGCCACGCCTATCTCCTGGTAGGCGTCGACGAGCACGCGATCCACGGGGTTACGACGCACGACGTCGAGAAGGTCGATGGCTGGCTAAGGCGTTACTTGGGCGAGTTCAGCCGCTACCAGTTCACGTACGTCCCCCTGGACACCGACGAGGGCAAGCGCCACGTCATGCTCGTTGACGTCTCCCCTCCCCGATGGGGCGACCTCATTCATCCTCTGCACAAGGAATATGAGAGCTTCCGGCCGGGCGTCGTCTTCCACCGGTACGCCGGCAAGACCGAACCCGCTCGTCCAGCGGAGATCTACGCCCTCACGGAGCGCGCCCGCCGGGCAACGAAGCGCGTGAACGTCGACGTCACCATGACCACCGGCGCCGTTGCCGTACTGGACCCGACCGAGAAGGTCCGCCGAACGGTCACCGACTTCCTCCGTGAGGACATGATGGGGCAGATTGCTGCCGCGGATGAGAAGAAGAAGGCGGCTGCCCCCCACCCCTCCGGCTACTTCAGATCACTCCAAGTCCTGTGGCCTGACTCCCGCTCCCCCGAGGAATTCCGGCATGAGGTCGACAAGTACCTGCGCGACTTCGACCTCGCAATGCAACATGCACTGGCACAGGCGGTCGGCACTGCAGGCACGCCTTTGGCCCTCACGCTGACCAATCCCGGCGAAGACAACCTCACGAAGGTCCAGGTCGTGCTGAGCCTCCCCGACACCGTCTCGGCCCATGTCACGGCCGACGCAGAAGAAGAGGTCGACTGGCCTCACCAGCCAGCCAAATACGGGTCGGGCACCATCCCCGTCCTCGGCGGCTATCCAGGAACGCTCGGCATACAGCCCGCGGCCTACCAACTGCCGTCCCTAAACTCTCCGGACATTGAGCAACAGGACGGCCGCACCCTCATCCGCTACGCTCCGGTAGACCTTCGTCCCCACGAGACCGTGGCGCTTGACCCGATCACGGTCTACAGCAGTCAGGAAGCCGACTCCTTCGTCTCGGAGTGGCGAGCAACTGCGACCAACGTCAGCAGCAAAGTACAACGGTCTCTCACCATCCCCGCTCAGCGCCTCGAACTCGACCTGCGGGACGTGCTCCGCCCCGCGTTCGGTATCGACGACGATGCAGAGCAAGAAGAGGGTGAGGGCGACTAGGAACGGCAGGAGGGCCTGCTCCGACTGTCTCCGCCGCGAGCCCGTGGGTCTCCAGGCACGCAGGTCGACGCCGACACGGTTGTGAAGAGCATCGACAGCGGCCTGGACCGGGGGCCCTATCAACCCGGTGCCCACTCCAGCCCGTAAGCTCGTTGAGCGGTGTCAGGTAGCGGTGTTGGTGATCAGGGGCGGGTGCGCTGACCTAGGCTGATCAGATTGGTGTGCAGCTGTGGGTTGGTCGTGCCCTGGGCAGCGGGGTGGGGAATCCGCATGTTCTGGCCCGGGGACGGCGCTTTGAACTGCGTGTTCTCAGGCTGGGGCTCGTGTAGATCAGGTGGCGTCATTTTCGATGTGCCGGTGCTCAGCTTCAGTGATCGTTGGAATCGGCGGTGTCGGGGCGAGCTGTCCGGTCGTAGTCGAAGCCGGTAACGATGCGCGACCCCAGTACCAGCGCGACGCCTACGCCTTCGCACTGGGCGCTCTCGCCGGCCAGCGGACGGTGCGGCCCTGGTCCCGCATAGGAAGGCGGCCAAAGCCTCACAGGCAGGCAGCGTCACCGTCGCGTCGGGTACAGCCGCAGCGGTGACCAGTACGAATCAGAGCCGTCTGAGCCGGGAGACAGCTAAATTCCTGCGACAGAGCCACGCCTGGTCAGCCACGCTTGCTCCGTGGCGGCATCTCCCTACGACCGGTTGGTCACAGATCACGAGTACGTCCAGCGCGTCAGGCAGCAGCGCCCCAGCGCCCTGCTGCCTGTCATCGGTGCAGCATCAGCTCGCTGGCACAGCGACACCTGGTGGAAAAGCCCGGGCCAGTTGTACAGGCCGTGGGCACTCGCCGATGTCGCGCGCGTCAGCCTTGCATACGGAAACGAGCACCGCGGAGACGGCAGTTGCACGGAAGACGATCTGCAGCGCATGCTCGCCAAATACGCAGAGTTGACGGACCTGATGGTCCGTGACAAGGCCAGCGCCGAGTCTGTCGCCAGCTGGCTGCTGCGCGTTGCTGGTGAGCAGTTCGCCTATCAGGAATCCGGCTTCAACGATCTGGCTCGAACGGCCGCCCTGTTCGACCAGACGTCGTCCGCCCGCACCCCCACATGCCTGGTCGCCGGCTGGGACGAAGAACTCCTCGGCTGCTCCCTGTCCGACTACGTCGGCGTGACTCAGCTTCTGCAGGTATCAGCACTGCAGAACGAAGGGCGCTTCGACCCGGCATGGCTCACTCAGCCCCACATGCAGCAGATCTGCTCGGTCATCCCAGAGACCACCGTAAGAGAGGTGACTGAACGCCACTTCGTCACCGATCAGCAGACGTTCAAGACCGACAACCAGGCAAGCCGGCTGAGTTCCGATCCGCACTTGCGCCGCTTCGAGTACAACCCATTGAAGGGTCGTCCCTTCCTGTCCGGCTTCGGCCCGGGCTACCTCGCCCCCTCATCCCACTTGATCATCCCCAAGGGCAGCCCACTCGGCCTGTACTACATGGGCATGGCCCACTTCGGGAACTCCTTTGCGAAGGAACTCGGCGACCTCTTCGAACAGTACGTAGGCCGCCAGCTGCGCCAGCTTCCCGACGTCGAAGTACACCCCGAGGTCATCTACCGCGACGAGCGACGCAGCGTCGACTGGATCGTCGTCTTCGACGACCTGGTCCTGCTCGTCGAAGTGAAGTCCACGCGACCCACCCAGCAACTACGTCTGGGCGTACTGGACCGGACCAGCGCAGCTTTGAAGCAGATCAAGCATGCCTACCAGCAGCTCGAGTCCTCCGCAGCCCTGATCAACGGCAGGAACCCGAGCTTCAGCCACATACCCGCAGACCGGCCCGTGCACGGTCTGGTCGTCACCATGGAACCCTTTCACACTGCCAACGCACCCTTTCAGAAGGAAGTGCAGCCAGATTCGGGAATCCCTGTCACCGTCTGCAGCGCCACAGAACTCGAGCACCTGGTAACCGTGGAGGACGTATCGGTCGCCCAGCTCCTGCTCGAACGACAGTCAGACCCCCTGACGTCGACGTACTCCCTCACCAGCGCTCTCGTTGGCAAGGCTCTCGGCCGCAACGCAATCCTGGATGCCGGCTGGGACAGCTACCCGTGGAAGCGGCACGCCGATCTCGCGAGACAGCCCGCCTAGAACAGGGGTGAGCGGGGGGCCGCCTGCCACGGTGGTCTCTGCACTCACGCCCACTCCACGCCCAGGGCCGCAAGTGACTCCAGCTGCTCCGCGGTGAGCCGGTCGCGCCGCGCGCGGATGTTCGATACCCATACGCCGAGCCGTACAGCCACCGGCTCTGCCTCGCCGTCGACTGCGATCTGGATGACGGCGCCGCGGGGTACCGGCCGATCCGTGCCCTCCCGTTCTACCCACTGGGTGAGGGCCGTGAGTCCGCGGTGGAACGCCTGCTGTGCCTTACCCGCCCCCTTCGTCCTCCCCGAGGCGGCGGGGGCCGGGGCGGGCTGTTCGGCGGGCTGGATGCCCAGTCGGGTGAGCCGTTCTTGCTGCTCGTCCGACAGCGCCTTCCAGGTGCCAGGCTGCCTCTGCCGCTGGAGCCATCGCCCTAGATCATCCCCGTCGATGAGGACGCCGGGTGCGATGTCGGGGAGCCGGCCGTCGGGTTCGTCGGCGGCGAGGTCGGCGAGGTGGCGGTGGTGGCGTTGCCAGTTCAGTGGCCATGGGCAGTTCCAGTCGGGGTCGATCGCGGTGAGCTGCTTGGCGCGTACGGCGGCCCGTTCGGGGTCTTTGCCGAGGCCGTGGGGGCGGCGGAGGTTGGCGATCAGCTGTCCGATCGCGACCGGCTGTCCGTCGGGGTCGTCCCATACGGCGTCTTGCCGTGGGGCGAGGTGCCCCGTAGCGCGCCGGTACGACCGTAGGGTGGCGAGCTTGTTCTCCCACGCTTCTTCGCCGGGCTCCCACACCATCCCGGCCTCAGGGGCGTCGAGCAGTTCCTTGCGGTGGGAGTCGAGCTCGCCGGCCCGCAGCGTTTTGCGCTGCTGGTGCACCCACCTGCCCAGCGGGAACGCCTTGGTCACCCCCACCTGGGTCTCCACGTCATACGGGACGGCGTGCAGCCCGGTGATGTTGTTCTGGGCTCGCCAGCGCAGGAGGGCTTGGTAGCCCTCGAGCCAGACCAGTGACTGTGGCCGGTAGACGCGGGTGCGCAGGAACGCCGCGATGGTGGCCGGATCTCGGGGACTGGAGAACTGCAGCAGCTCCGACTCCGCCACGCCGCTCCCCGGCTCCCGCCCCTCCCGCTCACCGGCGCCGGTGCCGGCACCGGTACTGGCAATGATGCGTCCGTCGGCGTCGCGCCGGACGTGTACCTTCCGCGTCCCTCGGGTCAGGGCCCGGCTGGCGAGTTGTTCGGTGAGGTGTTCGGAGTGGGAGCGCAGGCCCTGGAGGACGGCGACGAGGGGGGCGTAGGAGGCGCTGGCGATCATGTCGGTGGGGTCTTCTCCGGGCTTCAGGAAGACGGGCACGATGATCCGCGCGACTTTGGTGGTGCCGTCGAGGTTGGGGCGCAGGGCCCGGCCGATGTTCTGCACGATCTCGACTTGGGAGCTGCGGGTGTCGGCGAAGCAGACGGCCTCCACACCCCGTTCGCCTCGGATGTCGACCCCTTCGCCGAGGACGCGGCAGCTGGCGAGGACCGCCCGGTGGACCCGGCGCCCGGCGGCGTCGATGCCATTGGCGAACTGGCGCAGGACCTCGCGGCGTTCGGTGACGAGGTGGTCGCCGCACAGCCATGCCGACCACACCCGGTCCGCGGGGACGTGCCGGCCGACGGCCTCGACGTCCCCCGGCTCGGCACCGAGAGGAGAAGCGGGCCGGGCGGCGGCCTCGTCCAGGGCGTGGGCGGTGATCTCGTCCGTATACAGGTCGGCGGCCGTCCGAGGCAGGTTGACGGCGAAGGCCTCGGCTTCCTCGACCCGGCTGTGGAAGGTCATCATCGTCTTGATGTTGCGGGCGCTGGCGTGCTCCAGGAGCGCGGCCTGCAGCAGCGCGAGCCGCCGGCCGCGCCGCGCCTCGTCGGACAGCCCGACGAAGTAGTCGGGGTCCTCGATCTCCAGGACGTCGATCTCGAATCCGGCGAGGACGCCCCGCTCGATTGCCTCCGAGAGCCCGAACTCGGCCAGCCACGGCCCGAAGGTGGCAGAGTCCTGGCCCATCGACGCAAGCTCCAGCTCACGCCCGTCCTTTCCCCGCTGCGGCCGGGGAGAGGCCAGGATCCGCGGGGTCGCGGTCAGGTAGAGCCGGAAGTCGGCAGGGATGCGGGCGTTGTCGTGGATCGCCGCCCACGGCCGACCAAGATCACCCGCAGTACCGTGGGCCTCGTCCACGATGGCGAGGTCGAAGCCTGCCATCTGTTGCCCGTACATCCGCTCCCCGCCCGCCAGAGCAACCTCCAACGGCCCGCGCACACGCCCCTGGCCCTTCGGGTCGTCGAAGTCCTCACGGTCCACCAGGGAGGCGTACGTGGCGAACACGACCACCGGCCCCGACCCCGCCCACAACGCGAGCTGAATCGGGTTGGTCGTCGTCCGCACACCCAGCTCGTCCAGCACCGGATCGTTCTCCAGCGAGCACACGGCCACCATCGCATCGCGGTGGCCCACCGCCCGCCACGCCTGCGCGGTCTGCACGAGCAGGTCCAGGGTCGGCACGGTGACGAGGATCCGGCCGGCGGAGAAGCACTCCAGCGCACACGCAGCCGCCGTGATCGTCTTCCCCGACCCGGTCGCCGACACGATCGTTCCCCGCGCCCCTCCCGGCGGATGGAATGACCGTGCAGGGAATCCGACCCATTTCCGGAAGCTCGATTTCTGCTGGATCTGGTGTTCTCGGAGCTGGATCAAAAGATTTCTCCCGGCTCGGGAAGGACTTGTTCGACGGAGGCGATCCGGTAACTGCCGCGCTGGTAGAGGCCGCCGTCTTTGCCGTGTAAGGCCCAGGCCCGCTCGGCGGCTTCGTCGGCTGACGCGGCCATCAGGTGCACGACGGGGACGGCCGTGTCCGGGCCGGAGCAGCCGGCAGTGGACCGGGCGTCGACCCGGTAGACGCGATGCCGGCAGATTTCCGGGCCCGTGACACCGGACCGCTCCACCTCGGCCACGTCCTCCATCAGCCGCTGCAAACGCTGCTGTTCGTAGCGGACGGCACGCGGGTCGCGGGAGGACGTGTACGCGGCCATCTGCTCCTCGGCCATCAGATCAGCGATCCGCTCCCACTGAAGACACCGCGTCTGCGCGATGTACAGCTCGCTCAAGTGATGCGGCTCGGGCGGGGCCGCCCTCGCCTTGTCGGCGCGTTCTCGAGCCAGACGTACCTGCGCAGCCAGGTGGTGGCGATCGAGCCCGGCTGCGCTCGCGACCACCCCGAGCCGGGCAAGCTCATGCGGAAGATACTCGTAAATCAACACGCCAACCGCCCCCTGCCGGGTGTCCCTGAATTACGCCAATGCTACATGCTGCATCACATCGGGATGCAGACATGCACGACTCCCCGGAAAGCCTCCTACACAAGATTCCTTCCGCCCTGATGGTCGTGGCACATCGGGGTACACGGCCCCGCATGGCACCGAAGATTGAACGCATCCAGTTCCTGCGGGCCGTGCGGCAGCTGCACCGCGTCCGCTCCTTCTACGCTGTGGGCGTCCTGCTGTGGGCGGCGTCCGCCGCCTGGACCGGCTGGCAGGCACCAGGGAGCCGGCAGATGTGGGTGTCCGTCCTCCTCCTTGCCGTCTTCACCGCTCTCCTCGCCACCGCCGACCTGTCCCTGCGGCGTCTCGCGGTCCCCCCGACAGGCCGGCCCGCGCATCACGCCGCCTCGCACAAGGCGGCACGTACCCGCCACGCCCACGCCTGAGGACCCATCAAGAGGCGCCGCCCATGTCTGCGGCCACGGTGGCCGGGCATACGGGTTTCACTTCCCATCGAGAGGGGCTCGTCATGCTCGGCATAGTCGCGGCAGTGTTGTTCTTCATCGCGTTCCTCATCAACGCGGCCGAGATCAGCACCAATCACACGTTCTCGTCAGTCAACGTCATGCTCCTGGGGCTGACCGCACTAGCCCTGCACGTTGCTGGAATCGGCAGCACTTGGTCCCGCAGACGCTGACCCGGCGCCAAGCCCCGAAACCCGCAGAGGTCCAACCGGAGGACAGCCGCACCCACTCCTCCTGCTGCTCGGGCCGCAGGCCCGTTGACCCGGCCCCGCGCAGCGGGGCCGGGCTTCGTGGCGCGAAGCGCCACACGGTGGCCGGAGAAGCAGCGGAGGCACCCGGTGGTGGCGGGTGTCCGCGCCTATGTGGCCGTCTCGGGCGGCATCGCCGTGGAGCCGGTGCTCGGCAGCCGCGCCACGGATCTGCT
>NZ_JBSFXG010000074.1:0-16703 GCF_053595235.1 Streptomyces sp. NPDC002520
CTGCTACCGATCACGCCCCCGACCGGCACGAGCACCTCAGCCCCCGCTCACGCCAGCCCCATGACCAGCGAATTCAGGTTGAACAACGCTCAGTGCTCTTGCGCTGCTTCTGTCGTGGCCGCTGGAGGCGGGTCGGCGGATGATCCTGGCCGAGTGTGATCCGGACGGCGGGGCCGTGCTGCATGGGCTGCTGCAGGGAACGCTCGGCGACCGGTACGGGCTGCGTAACCTCTCGGTCGCCGCCCGCAAAGGCGAGTTCAGCGACGCCTTCTGGCGACAGCTGATCGACCTGAGCAGCGAGGACGGCATGCAGGAGTCTCCACGGGACCGGCTGCTGCTGCCCGGCATCACTGATCCCTCACAGTCGGCAAGCCTCGGCCAGGTCTGGAAGATCCTCGCGCAGATGTTCCGCGGTATCGAGGCCGAGAGCGGCCACGACGTCCTCATCGATCTCGGCCGCCGCGGGGCCTTGGGGCCTTCCGGGATCCTGGCCGAGCAGGCTGATGCCACGTTCGTGGTCGTCCGCAACACCCTGCGTTGCCTGCAGGCGGCGGAGAGCCGGGTGCGGGCGCTGGAGGAGAGCGTCGGTGACGTCGGCGTGCTGATGATCAACGAGGGTCCGTATCCCGCGGGTGAGGTGCAGCGTGTTCTGCAGGTGCCGGTGGTTGCCACTCTTCCGTACGCGCCGAAGGACGCCCTTGTGCTGTCCGACGGTGCCGAGCAGCCACGGCACTTCACCAGGTCGGCGCTGATGAAGGCCGCGCGCACAGGCAGCACGCTGCTGCTCCAGCGGGCTGCTCTGCGCCGGGCGCGCCTGAATCCGCGTGGCCTGCGCGCGGCGGGCGGGGAGGTGGCCCGTGCACGCTAGGCCTCTGCACCCCGATCCCACGGTGGCCCCACCAGCCCAGCAGTGGGCGCACCGGAACAGCGGCACGCCGGAGCCGGCCGGTGCTGCCTCGAGTACGCACGTACTCGGCACGGCGGCTCCTCAACTCATCGTCGACTACCGGGTGGCCAGGGACATTGCGTCCCAGGTCGCCAAACAGCGCGAGGAGTTGCTGAAATCCAAGCCCGATATGGACCGGGCCGGCGAGGAGCAGCGGTGTCTGAAGTGGATCGCGGAGGCGGTCGCGCTGTGGTCCGATGCGCAGGCGATGTCGCCGCAGGAGGACGAGGCGCTGCGGCGTGCCGTGTACGACCTGCTGTTTCGGGCCGGCCGGCTCCAGCCGTACCTGGATGATGAGCGGGTCGAGGACATCATCATCCAGGGCCCGCAGGAGGTGTGGCTCGACTACGGCGACGGTGAACGCCGGCGAGTCGGGCCGGTCGCGGACTCGGAGGAAGAGCTGCTGGAGCTGCTGCGGGAGTTGGCGCGGGGGTCGGGGCACAGCGAGCGGACCATCTCCACCGCGAACCCCACCCTCGCCCTGTCCCTCAAGGACGGCTCCCGCCTGCAGGCCGTCACCGGGCTCGGACCGATGACGTATGCGGTCATCCGCCGCCACCGGGTTTCCCACGCGGATCTCGACGACCTCGTCCGGTTGGGCACCATCGACCCGGTCCTGCGCGCCTTCCTCGGCGCCGCGGTGCGCGCGGAGAAGAACATCATGATCGCGGGGAAGCAGAAGGCCGGGAAGACCACGCTGATGCGGGCGATGCTCAAGGAGTTCGACCCGGAGTGCCGGTTCGCGACCATCCAGACCGAGGACGAGCTGTTCGCCCACGCCAACGGCTACCACCAGCAGGTCGTGTCCCTGGTCGGGCGCGAGTCCAACGGAGAGAAGGACGTCACCGGGCGCGGCGCCGGTGAGGTCACGCTGTTGGATTTGATGCATCCCGCTTTGCGGATGTCGCTGGAGCGGATCGTGGTCGGTGAGGTCCGCGGCCCCGAGGTCGTGGCCATGATGCAGGCGCTGACGAACGGGTCGGGCGGCAACCTGTGCACGATCCACGCGCGTCGTGCGGACATCGTCTTCGACCGGATCGCCGAGCTGTATGCGCTGGCCCAGCAGAACCTGTCCGAGCAGCTGGCCTACCGGCAGACGGCCAACGGTCTGGATTTCATCGTGTACGTCGACATGACGGACGAGACGCAGATCGGCGGCCGCCGCCACCGCTACGTCTCCCACGTCCTGGAGCTGACGGGGATCGGTGAGAACGGGCGGCCCGCGACCAATGAGGTGTTCTCCCCCGGCCGTGAGTGGGGGAGTTGCGGGCGGTGCCGAGGATGGACCCGGGCTGCATCGACGACCTGCGCCGCGTCGGCTTCGACTCAGGCCTGCTGCAAGCAGCATACGGCCTGTGCGCGCAGGTGGACCCGGGTGAGATCGCCCTCAAGATGATCGAGGGCATCGAGCCGGCCGAGCAGGCACCCGGTGCAGGCCGGCACCCGTGGGTGGAGAACGTCGAGGCCACCCTGGGCCTGCTGGACAACCAGGAGATGCACCGCCGCACCCTGTAGCTGGCCGTGCCCCTGACCACCGAGACAGGCGGCCTGCAGGTATCGGTGTCGCTCGGCGCGGCGTGGTCCGAGATCGCGCCGATGCTGGGCATGCGCCCGGCACCGGTAGCACGGCGCGAGGTGACCGCCTACCGCGAGCAGGCCTCGCGGGTTCAGGCCGCGCTCGCCGGTGGTATCGCCTCCCGCCCGGCCCGGCCGGCGGAGATCGTGTGGATGATCCAGCACGCCCTGCACCGGCGCGACGCCAACGCCCGCCACCCCGCGGTACTCGCCGCCAAACGCAAGGAACGCGCCCGCATCCGCAGCGAAAAGGGCATCCAAGTACGAGTGCGGCGATGCGCTCCGCACCCTCCACAGAGAAGGTGCATATAGTCAATATTCGGTCATCGGCCAGTCGGATGCGGAATCGGGGCGCGGATGAAGCAACCCTCCACGACGTGGCCACGGTACGTCTCGTTCGCGCCAAGCGCCCTCCTCGTTATCGGAACCGTCTGGAACGTCTACTTTCCGCGCGACTTTTGGGGCGACTACGTGCTGGGCGCCGCTGTCGTGGTGGCAGGGGCGCTGCTCTCGTTGCGGCACACAATCGCGGTCGGAGCGGCCCTCGTCCTGGTCGATCTGGCACTGTTGATCGAGGTCGGTTATTTCGGCCATGTCGCCGGTACATTCGAACTGACCAGCGCAGTGTTCACCGCGCTCGTCGGCATCGGGGTGAACCGAGTCGTCGCTCGCCATGGGCGCCGCCTGGAAACAATGCGTTCCGTCGCAGAGGCCGCCCAGCGTGCCGTACTGCCCCCACCCCCGACGCGTGTGGGCCCGTTGGCGATCGCCGCCGTCTACCACGCTGCGCAGGTCGAGGCATTGATCGGCGGAGACGCATACGCCGTACAGGCCACGCCCTACGGCACCAGGCTGCTGATCGCGGATGTACGGGGCAAAGGACTGGGCGCGGTCGGCGCGGTGTCCGTACTACTGGGCACATTCCGGGAGGCGGCAGACCAGGCACCCGACCTTGTGGTACTCGCCGAGCGGCTGGAGCACGCACTGGTCAAAGAGGCCTCGTCGCGCGAGGAGGACCTCCGAATGGAGGGGTTCGTCACAGCGCTGCTCGGCGAGATCACACCGGGCGCGGACTGCGTGCGGCTGCTGAACCGCGGCCACCCCTCGCCGTATCTCCTCCAAGACGACATGGTGTCCTCGCTGGATCCGGACGAACCAAGTCTTCCGCTGGGCATGAGCGGCCTGGGCGTGCCGCAGGCAGAACCCGACACCTGGCCGCTCCCAGTCGGCGGCACGCTATTGCTGGTCACTGATGGAGTGACGGAAGCCCGGGATCGTCACGGGGCCTTCTACGAACCCGCGAGCCGACTCGCCGGCCGCGGCCCGTTCCAACGGCCGGACGACGTTGTCGAGGTCCTGGTACGCGATGTCGAGTGCTGGACCGACGGTCCACGCGATGACGACATGGCGATTCTCGCGATCACCCGATGCGCCGGTGGACCAGCCAGTCCATGAATCCGAGTGCGATGGAGGTCAGCGCGGCCCGGTGCGCGCCGCGCCGCACCACGCTTGGACATCCCCAGACATCCAAGCGCGCCACACACCAGGAAGCAGCAATCGGTGAACCTATCCGGTCCCAGCACTAGGGCCTGTTGCGAAAGTCGATCTTGGTCGTGAAATGATCAAGCGCGGTGGCGCGTGGAGATCTGACGGACGAGCAGTGGGCCAGGCTGGAGCCGTTGTTGCCGAAAGGCAAGAAGTCCGGCAGGCCGCCGATATGGTCAAGGCGGCAGCTGATCGACGGCATACGATGGCGGACACGGGCCGGGACACCCTGGCGGGATGTGCCCGAGCGGTACGGGCCGTGGGATCGGGTCTACGACCTATTCCGGCGCCGTCAGCGGGACGGCACCTGGAAGCGCGTCTTCACCGAACTCCAGGCCCAAGCCGACGCGAATGGCCTGATCACCTGGGATGTCAGCGTCGACTCAACGGTGTGCCGCGCTCATCAGCATGCTGCCGGGGCGGTCAAAAGGGGGATCTTCAGAAGGAGTCGCCCGGCGGTGTCGAGGTCGAGCCGAACGACCACGGTCTCGGGCGCTCGCGAGGCGGGCTGACCACCAAGGTCCATCTCGCGGTCGAGCAGGGGCAGAAGCCCATGTCAATCGTGATCACGGCCGGACAGCGCGGGGACTCCCCTCAGTTCGAACCGGTCCTGGAGCGGATCCGAGTCCCCCGGCAAGGGCTCGGCCGTCCCCGAACACGGCCCGACAAGGTGCGTGCGGATAAGGCTTACGGCTCCCGGAGGAACCGCGCCTACCTGCGCCGACGTGGGATCCGGTGCACGATCCCGGAGAAGAAGGACCAGATCCGAAACCGCAAGAAGCTTGGCTCCCGCGGCGGCCGGCCTCCGACGTTCGACAAGACCGATTACCGCAAGCGGCACGCTGTGGAGTGCGGCATCAATCGTCTAAACCTCGATCCACCGACGTGGTTTGAAAGTGATCTTCTGGTGGGCTTCGGTCGGGTTCTGTGCCGGTGGGCCGGGTGTGGGTAGGTGGTATCCGCTGGTCTTCCCAGCTTTTCCACAGGTTCGGTTCCGGTTGGGCCTCTGGCGGGCGGGGTGGGCAGGGACGGTCAGGCGGGCTCAGGCACGACAGCGTGCTGGAGATTCCCACGATGTAGTTCAGGCCGCGGGCCTGCAGTCCGTGGCGGAACGCGGCAGCGTCGCCGTATCCGGCGTCCGCGATGGCCAGCGGCACCTCGATCCCCCAGGAGCGGGTCTCGTCGAGCATGTCCAGGGCCAGCTGCCACTTCTCCACATGCCCGACGTCGTCGGGGATGCCGCAGGCGGCACGTCGGGTGACCTTGCCCGGATCGGCCTTCGGTGAGGTGGGATCCCATGTCTGGGGCAGGAACAGCCGCCAGTTGACCGCCGCGGAGGCGTGGTCGGAGGCGAGGTGGAGTGAGACGCCGACCTGGCAATTGGTGACCTTGCCGGCGGTGCCGGTGTACTGCCGCGACACGCACGCCGAGGCGGTCCCGTCCTTCAGGAATCCGGTGTCGTCGAAGACCAGGGCCTCTGGTCCGATCGCCTCCTCCATCCGCCAGGCCAGTTTTGCCCGGATGTGGGCCGGGTCCCACGGGCTGGTGGTGATGAAATGGGCCAGTGCCTGCCGGTTCCCGTCTTCAGCGAGCCGTGCGGCCATCGGCTCGACCGACT
Organism: Streptomyces sp. NPDC002520; assembly: GCF_053595235.1. Classification (NCBI taxonomy): domain Bacteria; kingdom Bacillati; phylum Actinomycetota; class Actinomycetes; order Kitasatosporales; family Streptomycetaceae; genus Streptomyces; species Streptomyces sp. NPDC002520. Next base: position 5,685 of record NZ_JBSFXG010000074.1, read on the forward strand.
TACGCTGCCCGTCGGTCAGCAGCCCCCGCAGGTAGACCTGCCCCCAGCGGCGCTGGTCATTGCGCGCGAACGGCTCGAACACCTCAGCCGCGAACGCCTCCAACTCACCACACACCACAGCAATCTAGTCCGGAGTCACACACTCCCAACGCCACACCAAGCCAGGAGGACACGCACCACCACAGCCCACCTGACCAAGCCCTACTAGGCAGGAGAGTTTGACGCTGGAGCAGTCATCTGCCCTATTGCGCAGGCCGGTGGCGCGGGCGGCGCGGACGCGGTCCTCGGCCCTCCCGCGCTGGCAGTGGCGCAGTTCGACTGCGGCGATCGGGACGTTCTTGGTGTCGGTGGCGAAGCAGGTCAGCCACATGCCGTCGGCGTCGGTGAAGCGGAACTGGGCGCCGGGGTGCAGGCGTTCTTTGCGGATGACCAGCCGCATCCCTCTGGGCCAGCCGGTCAGGCGGTCGCCGCCGAGTCCACCGACGCATGCGCGTCGCGGATCTCGCCGTCCGGCTCGACTCTGCTGCCGCAAAAGGCTCCTCAAACCGACCATGCAGGACACGGTCATACTGCCCGTCTTGCAACGGTCGACCATCGACAGACCAGCATCCGCACTCCTTACTCCCTTTGCACGTCGACGCTGGAGCAGCCTTCCCCGTGCGTGTGGGAAGGCACTAAATTTCCGGGTGTGGAGCTCGATTGCGACCTGCCGTACGGGAGGAACCTTGCTGGGCCCTGGCCATCATGCTGGCTGGGTTCCAGGGCAGCGGCCCCTCGTCGTAGACCGCAGGGGGTGACGGTTCGCCGCATCGCGGATCGAGATGCGGTCAGCGGTGTGATGAGCGGGGACGCACTGGCCTGCCACAGCACCGCGGGCACGCCCTGCCGGGGCGGTCGACCGCGAGTTCGAGTCGCATCGTCACAAGGCTGGCTGTTCGAGCTGATGTGATCTAATTTCCTCGCTTCAGAAAGGCATACTCCACGGATCAATGCTGGGCGCTGTAGGCACCGCGACCTGTGGCGATGCTGGAGCGGTACTGTGTGGCCCTTCGCATCACTGGTTCCGAACGGCTGCCCGATTCGTGAGGGGGCTGTGACTATGTTGCAGGGCAGGACCTCGGAATGCCATGGTCTCGACCAACTGCTCGAGCGCGTACGTGACGGCGAGAGCTCGGCGCTGGTGATCCGTGGGGAAGTCGGCATTGGCAAGACTGCCTTGCTCGACTACGTTGCCAGGAAGGCGTCGGGGTGCCAGCTCCTACGTGTTCGCGGCGTCGAGGCCGAGATGGACTTCGCGTATGCCGCGCTCTTGCAGTTGTTGGCCGGCCTCGTCATCACGCATGCAGAGCAGCTCGCGGTCCCGCAGCACAATGCGCTTCGACGCGCCTTCGGGCATATGGATGGGCCGGCGCCGGAGGCGTTTCTCGTCAGCTTGGCGGCCCTCAGCCTGCTCTCGCAGGCAGCGGAGGAGCGCCCGGTGGTGTGCCTCGTCGACGATGCGCAATGGCTCGATCGGGAGTCACTCCTGGCGCTGGCCTTCGTCGCCCGTCGTCTCAAGGCAGAGCGGATCATGATGGTGTTCGCCGTTCGTGAACCCGAGAGCGAGCACAAACTGGACGGCTTGGCCGAGCTTCGGCTTGAAGGGCTCGAGGCGCCGGACGCGCGGCTGCTCCTGGACGCCAGGGTACCCGGGGGGCTTGATGAGCAGGTTCGCGAGCGGATCATCGCCGAGACGCGGGGCAATCCACTCGCGCTGCTGGAACTTCCACGAGGGCTGACGCCGGCGGAGCTTGCCGGGGGTTTCAGGCTGCTCGATGTGGGAGGACTGACCAACCGGATAGAAGAGAGCCTCGCGCGTCGTGTCAAGGCACTGCCGCCGGAAACGCAGGATCTTCTCCTCATCGCAGCCGCGGAATCCGTTGGCGATCCCCGCGTGATCGCGGAGGCCGCCGAGCAGTTGGGTGCGAACATAGCCGATCTGCTTCCTGCACAGGACGCCGGGTTGGTGGAACGCGGTCTACGGATTCGTTTCCGGCATCCGCTTGCACGCTCAGCCGCGTATTTCTCTGCCACTGCGAACCGCCGTAGACAAGTCCACGCGGCGCTCGCCTCAGTGACGGATCCACAGCTTGACTTTGACCGATGCGCCTGGCATCGCAGTTTGGCGGTTGCTGGACTGGATGAGGATGTGGCCGCCGAGCTCGAAAGGTCGGCTTCGCGTGCTCGTGCTCGCGGCGGCGTGGCGGCGGCTGCGGCATTTCTGGAACGCGCGGCCGAGATGAGCCCGGATCCTGCGCGGTTCGGACATCGCGCCCTGGCCGCAGCCGGTCTGAAACTTGGCGCAGGAGATCTCGAACAAGCAGAAAACCTTCTTGCCGACGCTGCCGCGGAGCAGCTTGAGGAGATCGACCAGGCGCGGATCGACCTGCTGCGTGCCCAGATTGCCTTCACCCGCACGCGAGGAAGCGACACGCCGTCGCTGCTGAGTGCTGCGGCGAGACGCCTTGAACCCCTCGACCCAGACCTGGCGCGCGAGACCCACCTCGAAGCCCTTTGGGCAGCGGTCCGCAGTGGCCGTTTCACAAAAGCCGAAGGAGTCGTAGAGGCTGCTGAGGCGATGGCGCTTGGTCATGGAGCACCGGCTCGTGCGGTCGACCTGTTGCTGGCGGGCGTTGTGGCGCGGTTGACGCGCGGTTACGAGCCCGCGTTGCCCATGGTTGCGCAGGCGCTCACTGCATTTCGAGGCGAGGAGTTCTCCCGCGAGAATCTCGCCTGGTGCTGGCTGGCGTGCCAGCTCGCCATGGACCTATGGGACGACAGCGCATGCGACGCGATCGCCAGCGAGCTGGGACGTGTCGCGCGCGCGAGTGGCAATCTGGCCATCCTTCCGCTCGCGCTCAACTACTCCGCAGCGCACCAACTGTTCCTGGGCGAAATCAACGTCGCCGAGCAGTTGGTACAGGAAGCCGAAGCAATCTCAGCCGCGACTCGGAACATCCCCCTCGCCGACTTCTCCGTCCTTCTCGCAGCGTGGCGCGGAGACAGGGCCCTGACGGAAAAGCTGAGGACGGCCGCGATCGAGGCGGGGACGGCGCACGGCGAGGGCTTTGCCGTCGAAGTCGCTGAGTGGGCGGCAGCTGTACTACACAACGGCCTGGGAGAGTACGCGGCAGGAGCGGCAGCCGCTGAACGTGCATACGATCCCGACGGACTTGGGTTCAGCGTCTGGGTACTGCCCGAGTTGATCGAAGCAGCTGTACGAAGCGGTGACCGGGAAGCTGCCGAAGCGGCCTTTTCCCGGCTGACTGAGCGTTCACGGACCAGTACCACCGAATGGGCGCGCGGTATCGAGGCCGCCGCACACGCGATGCTCAGTGACGATGCGGTAGCGGAGACTTTCCATCAGGAGGCCGTCGACCAGCTCGGGCGCTCGCGGGTCGTCGTGCTTCACGCTCGCGCCCAACTGAACTACGGCGAATGGCTGCGCCGCGCGAACCGAAACGCCGATGCGAGTGTCCAGTTGAAGGCGGCGTACAGCGCCTTCGTGGCGATGGGAGCGCGGGGCTTTGCCGAGCGGGCCCGCAACGGCCTTCTGGCCACCGGCGGAACCGTGGAGAAGCGGATGATGGGTTCGGTTCCCGAACTAACCGCCCGAGAAGCGCAGATCGCCCGCTTGGCGTCAGAGCGGCTCACGAACCCTGAGATCGCGGCACAGCTCTACCTCAGCCCTCGTACCGTCGAATATCACCTTGCCAAGGTGTTCACAAAGCTCGGCATCAGCTCCCGTAAGGAGATCGCCGACGCTTTGACCGTGACGAGATCGCCGAACGTTTGACGGGACTCTGGTCCACTTCGTGACGCCCGGTGACGCTCGGTCTCGCCAACAGAACACGCCTGTGGACGAGTTCGAATCCTGCGCGGCCGAACATTTGGCGCTCGAGCATGTCATTCCTGTTGACAGGGCACTACACGACGCCGGAGTTTCAGCGGAGGGTGGGGCCGGCGGTGACGGCGTCTGGGTCGCGCAGGAGGTGCGGAGCGAAGTGGCGGAGGCTTGGTAGTTCGGTGGTGACGCCGGCTACTTCGATCCAATCGGCGAGTCGGTCGCCTTGGCGCTGTGCCTCCTCCGCGTAGCTGCGAGTGCACGCTGCGACACCTGGTCGGCATCGACGTGAACTAGCCTTCGCCGTCTCTCCCGGCGACGGCACGTGCCCAGGCGCGCTCCTGGCGTCCCTCGTTGCCACGGCCGATCAGGGCCGTGTGGTGGTGCCGGAAGCAGCCTTGTAGCGCGCCACACCTCCCGACGAGTCCCACCGGCGATCAGACCTCCGCTCGATCCGGCGCGGAGCCCGCTCCCGGTTCTGAGCGAGCGCCGCGCCGGGTGGGGTTCAGTCGACCATGGGCACCGAGCGGCGGGCCCTGGCCGTGCGCAATTCCTCGGCCGGGAGAGGCGTTCCGGTCTCGGCGCGCCGAAGCGCGGCCACGCGGGGGCCGCAGAGAGTGGTGCAGGCTGAGAACCCCCATGATGCGCGCGTCTACGCGGGTTGCGTAGAGCGCGTCCGGGGGGGTACCCGGAACTGCCCATAGGGCAGTCCGGCGGCGCGCCAGCCGCGCACTCAGGTCTGCGCAGCGGCCGGACAACGCCCTCGCCGAGGCCGACTCCGGCGCGCTGCCCGACGGCGCACCGATCACCGGGGCGACGACGGAGGCCGGCATGGCCGTCCCCTCCCGCTGCCGTACCAGCGCCGCCGCCACTTCCCGGATCACCATCTCACCCACTCCCCCGTGGTGGTGAACCGCTGGGCCGCGAGGATGACGCGCAGGCCGGGACACCCACGGACTCTTGGTCGGCGCCTTCACCACTGCGGACCGGACCGGTCCCGGGCCAGGCCCGTCAGGTACAACTGCCGCTGCCCTCTGCAGAGTCAGCCACCGCTTTGCCGTCAATGCCCCCACTGGGTCTGTGTAGCGAGCCGGACGGCCACTGCGGCCATGCTCCTGCCGGGCCCCTATGCCGGAGCCGGGCATACAGAGCGGTCCGGCGACCCCGGGTTCCCCTGGTCGCCGGACCGTACTGTGCGGTACCCGTCGGTGTTGTCCGGCAGCCCTCCTCACCGTGTCGGAGCACGGGAGAGTGACACGCGCGCCGGCGTGGGGCCGCATCCCAGGAACCCGGGGTGCGGCCCCACGCCGTGCAAGTCTCAGCCGATCAGCTCGATGTCTGCCGAGTCCGACTGGTCGCCGGCCGTGACCGTCAGCGTGACCTGGCCCGTGCGGATGGCCGTGAGCGTGTGGCTGCTCAGGTCGAGGACCGCGCGGGTATGTTGGCCGCGGGCGGCCTTCTTCGCCTCGTCGGCGGACCGGGCGACGACCAGTCCCCCGGAGCCGGCCCAGGTCACGCTCGCCGGAAAGCGGAGCAGGAAACGCAGACCGAACTCACTGGTGACCCCCGTCGCCGCGACTGTCTGCGACGCGCCAGCGGCGAGCTGGGCGGGGGCCGCCAGTTCGATGCCGTCGATCAGCGGGCGGCTCTCCGCGAGCAGCCAGTCGCGGGTCGCTGGGCTGGACTCGCCGCGCCGGATCCGGGCCGGGCGAGGCGCGACGCCCACGTTCATCCAGCCGAAGAAGCCACCCTGGTCGGGTGAGCTGTACGGAGTCTTGCCGACCGCCGGCGTCGTCACCTTCAGGACACCGTCGGCGCGGCTGACCGACGCGGTGTGCGCGTGCCCGGTGAACAGGGCGATCGGCTTGCCGGACGTCTCCCGGAAGTCGGCGAGCCACCGCTGGAACAGGTCCGCCGCCAACTGGTCGGACAGCTGGGAGGATTCGGCGCCCGTCGGATCGTGCAGCGGGTGGTGGAAGGAGACCACGACACCGGTGACGCCGCGGTCGTGTGCGGCCTTCGCCAGCTCCGACTCGAGCAGCGGGACCTGGTCCCAGTCCGCGGTGCGCATGTCGCCGGTGTGCGAGTCGAGCAGAATGAACCGGGTGCCCTTGTGGTCGAAGACCTGCTTGTTGGGCCGCCCGGTCGCGGCGGTGAAGGCGTCCAGGCCGCCCGTCGCCGACAGGCCCGCCTCGTGGTTGCCGGGTGTCCAGTAGACGGGCAGTTCCTCGGGTACGTACTGACGCAGCAGCCCGTTGGCGAGCTCGAAGTCTCCGGCCCCGTTGTCGTCGACGAAGTCACCGTTGATGAGGATGAACTCCGGCTGCGCGGCGACGACCTGCCGCAGTGCCAGGGCCGCCTGGCGCGCCGAGAAGGAGTCGGCACCGGCCGCGGCGTTGACGTGCAGATCGGACAGGACGGCGAAGTGCCATCGCCCCTGCGGCAGCCCGTCCTGCTCCACCACATACGGGTCGGGCTGCGGCGCGTCGGCACTCGCCGGTGCCTGACCGACCTGGGCTGCGAGCCCGTCGAACGCCAGCTCCCCCGCGTTCTTGTTGGTCTGCGCGGTCTCCGCTATGTACAGGCGCAGCAGCGTGATCGGCGTGGAGAACCCGTCGGGCACCTCGCCGACCACCTGCCGCCAGCCCGTCCAGTCCACCGTCTGGGCAAAGGTGAACGGCACATTGGTGGTGCCCTGCGAGCGGAGCATGGCGCGCAGCCAGTGGCCCCGGCCGTCTCCCTTGACCCACAGGGCGATCCGCCTGGTGCCGGAGGGCAGCGTGATCGGGGTGTCCAGGACCGCGTACGCGGCCGACGTGCTGGACTGTCCGGTGAAGTCGTAGGTCAGACGCAGCGCGTGATTGCCGGCGACTGCGCCCGGCGGTCGTCGGCCGCGACGAGGTCGACGAGGGCGGTGCCACGTGAGGCCAGCGCGGTCCAGTTCTCCGCGCCGGGCTCGAACTCGGCGAGTGGGACGTCCGCGAGCCCGACCGTCACCGGCAGCCTGGCCGTGACGCCGTCCACGGTCGCCGTGACGATGCTCGCCTTCCCGTGGGCGTCCGCGCCACCGGTGACAGTCACACGGCCGTCCGGCTCCGCCTTCACGTCGACGACCGCCGCGTCGTGGCCGACGGCGACATCGCCGGCCGCCACCGGGGCGTCGAAGCCGTCGGCGTCGAACCCGGTGAGACCGACCAGCACGGAGGCGCCGGGCGGGAAGTCGACCGCCGTGCCGTCCTTGACCAGGACCGCGTTGCTGCCCAGGGCCATCCGCAGTGCGGCAGGCGAGTCGGAACGGGGTTCGAAGGAGACACTGACCTCGTCCCCGATCCGCGCGGCGGCAAGCCGCGCTGCGGCAACACCCTGCCCTACGACGATGAGCCCGCCCTCCGGCACGAGGGTGTCGGTGATCTCGCCGCCGACGGCGCTGACCCTTCCGTCCTTGACGACCACCTCCGTGAACGGCCCGGACGTATGGATGGCGGTCCGCGGCCCCGGCCCCCATAGCGGTGTGTACACGGTGAGTGACCGTGCCCTGGATCCCCACGCGTCCTGACCGACAACGGCTCCTGCTACAAGAGCCACCTTTGGCGCAACTCCCTTACCACTCAGGGCATTTCACACAAACGGACTCGCCCCTACCGGCCCCAGACCAACGGGAAGGTCGAGAGGTTCAATCGCACCCTCCTGGACGAATGGGCCTACGCACGGCCCTACCGGACCGAGGCCGACAGACGTGCCGCCTACCCGGCCTGGCTGCACACCTACAATCACCACCGCGGACACACCGCACTCAAGGGCCAACCACCCGCCAGCCGCGTCCCCAACCTCACGGGTCAGTACTCCTAGGCCATCAGCAACTGGCACTCGAAGACCTCGCCCAAGAGCACGTCGACGACTGGATCACCGGCGGCTTGAGCCAACGGCGCTACCTGATCCGCTACGTCCTGAGCTGGACCGCGAGCCGCCAGCTCACCGTCCCCTCTATCCCGCAGCAAGAACCCCACGCCCTGCTCGACGAGGACGACCGATGACGCCTCCTCCAGCGCTGTCTTACTGACGGCACCCTGGCCCTGGACGTCCGAGCGACTGTCGCGATCATCCTGCTCGTCGGTCCGTCCGCAGAGCGGCTCTGCAATCTGGCGCTCGACCACCTGCGGACTGGCGGCTAGCACACACACTTGGTGCTCGGCCGTCACCCCGTCCTGCTGCCCCCACGACTGGCCGGGCTGCTGCACCAACTGGCGGAGGAGCCTCTGCCCGGCTCGCGGTCTCTGTTCGCACAGGCCACCCCAGGTCCCCGGCTGTTGTTCCCGGTCCTGGTCCCGGGGAAGCCCATTTCGACCCACGCCATGAAGCAGAAGCTCAACCGGCACGGAATCTCGGTTCGCGCGGCCCGCAACTCCGCGCTGGCCGCGCTCGCCGCCGACCTCCCCAGCCCGATCCTCGCCGACTTGACCGATATGCACCGCCACACCGCGATCCGCTGGGTCGCCTACGCCAGGCGCGACTGGGCCGAGTACCTGGCGGCACGCACCGAGGACCAAGAGGAAGGCAGACGATGACCGACGCGACCGGCCGCAACGCTGAGCACACAATCCAAGAAGTGCTCGATTACCTGGTCACGCGCTTGAATGACGCCCTGCGTCGCCCGGGAATGTATGGCGGCGAGTTGGCAATCAGGCTCTTCCTCGACGCCGTAGCGTTCGCGGACGCCGCCGAGCAGGCGTGGCAGAAGGAACTGGAGGGTCTCCGAACCCGGAGAGCGTTGTCTGCAACTGGAGTGGCTGGAGCCTTCGTCGATCTCTGGGGTGATGCACACGAGGGCAGCGTGGCCTCGGTATACGCCGAGATCGCACACCGTCAAGGATGGCTGCGACTCGACCGGACCCTCACCTCGGCCGAGCACGACGTGATCCGTCGTGTCAGCGCGACCTGGTGCCGCAAGGACCGCCTCCTCAGCGACATCGTCACGGCGTTCGGTCTGCCCTCGGTCCTCTTCGGGGGAACAACCCGAACTACCCCAAGACGCTGTCCTACGCGACCGACCGCCCTGATGACGGCCTGCTCTGCTTCCACCTCTGGAACAGCTTCGTCCCGAGCCCAACCCCGTCGGTCGGCCTCCGTCCATGCCGAACCCATCCTCTGGGCCTTCCGGGACAGCGACACCCTCCTGTTCACGGACGGCTTCATCTTCACCTCGGAAGGATCCGCCTGTCGGCGTGCGAGCTGAAGTACGGGCGTAAAGAACCGGGTTGCGAGGCAGCCGGAGCTGCGGTGGAATCTGGCGGGCTGCGCACCTGTGGCCCGGGCGGGGAGGGACCGGTTGATGTACGGGACGCCAGCGCTGGACAGCGTGCTGCAGCGGGCGCGCGTGGTCCAGGTGAGCTCGGTGAGCGGGTTCGGGGTGAACGGAGAGATCCAGGTGGACCTCTCCGATCCGGCGGAGTCGGCCCAGCTCAGGACGGCTATGGCGGTGGAGTCACTGCCCGGGTTCCACTGCATGTGCGGCGGGGACGTCCGCTTCGAGTTGTTCGGCCGGGACGGCGAGCAGCTTGCAGTCGTCGTCCTGCACCACGGGGTGACGCTGAGGTGGGAACAGTGGGAGAGCGACGCCGTTCTCGCTGACGGCCGCCTGCTTCTGGCGTGGCTGGACGGGCACGGCATGCCCGGCCCCATGCAGCAGTTCGAAGCCGACCGACAGCGAGCGGAGGAAAGAACCGAAGAGGAGCGCAACTGGCTGGCCGCCATGCCCGCCGGGTTGGCAGGGACCGCCGACCGAATCCTCGACCTCTCCCGCACCGGCGACAGGCCCTCCCCCGAATTGCTCGCGGAACTCACGGACCAACTGCAGCTGACGTTCCCCGACCCGGTGGAGCGAGTGCTGGCCCTGCTCGACTGGTACGGCTCCGGCAGCGGGCGCTCCTCCGGCTACCCCGTCCACGAGGGCGTGCCTGGCGCACTGCTCGGCAGGGTGCCGATCGCCGACCTGCTAGCCGCCCTGGCCGACCCGCGGGCCGAGGAGCGGCACGACGCCGGGGCCGTGCGGCATCTGGTGGGCTGGAAGACCCGCCCACGCCAGAAGCAGGACGTCGCCGGCCTGCCCGAACCGCTGCGCGCCCGACTGCTGGCGCACGCCTGCCGCTCTGGAGACTCCGACAAACAGGGCCGCGCAGAACGGTGGCTGGCACCCCCGCGGGCCTGAGACCCACCGAAGCGTTCGGTGGTTGGTGCAGGCGGCACGCTCAGCAACAGAGAGCGGGAGGTGGGCGGCCTGGGCACGAACACGACCGAGTCGTCTTGCTGCGACGGACGCGCAGAGGTCACGAGAGCACCAGCAGGGGACCTTGCACCATAGGGCAGTGTCCGCTTCCTTCGAACTTCCCGCCATTGCGCAACCGGTCCTGGAGAGGCTGCTGCTCGGCCTGGCCGGCAATCCGTCTGCACCACCGGAGGTCCTCACTCGCCTGACGGCGGCGAACATCGACCGGTCCAGGTTGGCCCAGCGGCGCGGCCTGCCCACGGACGCTGCAGCGGCGCTTGCCACCGACCGTGATGTGACCGTGCGGTCGCATCTCGCCTCGAACCCGAACCTCCCGCCTTCGGTGCAGGTCGTCCTCGCCGGCGACGCCGACCCACGGGTGCGAGGCCGGCTGGCTGAAGGGCCGGAGTACTTCACCACAGTCGGTGTACACGGGCCCCGAATCCCGGACCCGCTGCCGCGCGATGTCTACGAACTACTGGCCCGTGACCCGGACCCGAAAGTCCGCCGCGCGCTGGCCTTCAACCGTCACCTGCCGGACGATGTGCGGGCCAGGATGCTCGACGACGCGGACTCGCGAACGGCCGCCATCGCCGCCAGCGAATGGCCCTTGGCGCCGACCGGCCGAATCGGAGAACTCCTGTCGCGGGCAACCGGCGCTTTTGGCCGACAGATGCTTCTGCTCCACCTGGATGGTCCGCTTCCCACAGAGGCTGCACGCGCCATGCTTGCCGAAATCGACTTCGCTGCAGGCGATGCGTACAGCGATGGTCTGCTGCGGATGGTGTCCCGCCGAGTGGTGTAACAGCGATCAACGCATAGCCCCTGGTCATGGGGCGGCCATCGCGCAACTCTCCGAGTAGCGAAGCTCGTT
>NZ_JBSFXG010000075.1:0-15834 GCF_053595235.1 Streptomyces sp. NPDC002520
TGCGTCGCCTCATCCGCCGCGCGTGGATCCTCTACCGCTGGGACGCACGCCCCGGGAAGCGCCCCTGAGCACCGCCTATCCGCGCACGCCCTAAGACGTACCCCGGGCCGTCTCTGGGCCGTCGGAGGGTGCTCTACGACGACCAACGCTGACAACCACCGGCAGCTAAGTCGCAGGTCGCAGCGTTGATCGATTACGCGGCCGCAGGTCAGAAACCCGGCCCTTCACGTCTTCGGCCACTGATCGTGCTCGGACGATGTGATCAAGGTCGCCGAGGCGGGCCACAAGCGCGCCGGAACGATGCAGCGCCGGACTGACAGCCACGCTGGGCCGTGCCACACACGTGCCAGAACGAGGGGGAACCAGCGGGGAACAACAGGGAGAGGGAGCGATCGGGAAAGAGATCGGCCCCTGACCAAACTTGCTGGTCAGGGGTCGATACTCCCCAGTGTGACGGCGCCAGGATTCGAACCTGGGAAGGCGAAGCCGACAGATTTCCAGGTTGCGTCCAGGGAAGTGGTGTACGGGTTCGACCTGATCCGGGGGTTTGCTCCGGCATCTGGATGAGGCCCGCATAGACGAACGGCCACCGGCTGATCTTCAAGACGACCAAGTCTTTGAAGGAGATCAGCACAATGGCCGCACCCGACAGTCTGCCCCTGCATGCCCTCGCCGAAGACAACCTCGCCGCGGCGAGTCCTGATCTGCTGCGCGCGATGATCAAGACGTTCGCCGACGCGCTCATGTCCGCGGAGGCCGATGCCCTCTGCGGCGCCGAGTACGGGCAGGTCAGCGAGGAGCGAGTCAACCATCGCAACGGTTACCGTCCGCGCGAGTGGGACACCCGCGCAGGGACCGTTGAGCTGGCCATTCCCAAGCTGCGGCAGGGCAGTTACTTCCCGCACTGGCTTCTCGAACGGCGCCGGCGGCCGAGCAGGCCCTCATCTCCGTGGTCGCCACCGCCTACCTGCTCGGCGTCTCCACCCGCAGAGTCGAGAAGCTCGCCGAGTCCCTCGGCGTCACCCAGCTGTCGAAGTCCCAGGTCAGCGCGATGGCCAAGCATCTGGACGAGCAAGTTACCGGTGATCGCGCCATGTGCAGCGAGACTCCGACGGAATCCACTACTTGGCCCCTGGCTTCGCCCGTGAATCTTTCGAGCCCCCCGACTGTCAGTGTCACAGTGCTTCCCACGGAGGACCGTGTCAGCCTGATCGGTCAGGTCTCTTGTGATCTTGTGGGATGGATGAGGGGAGAGGCAAATGAGTCGCCGCAGAGGGGCCCGTAAGGTCCCCGCAGTCGTGACTGCGACTGTGCGCGAGTGGAGCGACGAGGAGGGGTGGGGTGTCCTCGACTCGCCCGAGACTCCCGGAGGGTGCTTCGGCCACTACGCCGACATTCAGGCGCCCGGCTTTCGCACGCTGTCACCAGGGCAACAGGTCGATCTCGTCTGGGAAGCGCCCGGCTTCAAGCAGGACGGGTACGACTACCGCGCGGTGAGCATCGTTCCCCGGCCCGTCTGACATCCACACCTGACATCAACGGCCGCGAACGCGCCCATACCGAAGCGGCCACGGCCGGACCAACGACGAGCCGTTTGACGCCGTTTCAGCACCCTGCACGGCGCGGTGATCGAACTCCTAAAGCGGGTGTCGCAGGTTCGAATCCTGCCGGGGGCACAACGCATCACGCTGCTGACCTGGGGTTTCTTCCCGAGGGAGGCGTTCTATTCGGCCTCGGACTCCTCGTCCGGGGCCGTTTGCGTGAGCGTTCGATTCCCGTCATCCGCTCGCGAACCGCCATCGCGGCACCTGGGTTCAGTGCCCGAGATGCTGCGTCAGGAGGTCGGCGAAGCCCGGCAGACCGGCCTTCGCGAGTCGGGCGATGGCATCAGGGGTCGTGACAGGCGGGTTGCGCTTCTCTGCGGCAAGCCTGACCACCGTGTCCGCCACCTCATCCGGCAGATCGCCATAGAGCCCGCACAAGTACGAATCCGGGTCGATCACCCGCACTCCGCGCTCAGCCAAGTCACCCGCAGGGAAGTCGCCAAGATTCCAGGTGACCAGCGCGGAGGCACCGGAAGCCACCGCTGCCGCCGCATGGTGCCGGTCGTCGGGGTCATCGCCCGGCATCTCATCCACAAGATGCCCGTAGGACGCCGCCGTGATCTCACAGTCGGCGAAGAAGCGTCGAACCGCGCGGCCGACCGCGGCAGCCGACTCCGCTGAACGCCTGCCCTCCCGGACGATGACCCGCTCCCACTCCGCAAGAAGTCTCTCGGACCACACGATCTCGTGGACGGAATCCTCCGTGAGGGCCAGCATCACATCCATCACCGAGAACGGAAACAAGACGTTGGCATCCACGAAGACCCGCGGTGCCAGGCTTCCCCCTCTGCTTCGCCGTCGGCAGCGAGACCCGAATCAACTGGCCTATCCGGCGTCGTCCAGCATGTCGGCGATCTGCCGCCGCCCCTCCCTGCGGCGCTCACGCCGCTGCTGGAACGCCAGCACATCGGCAAGACGCACCACACGGTGACTGCTTCCGGGCAGGTTCGTCGACGGGATGTCGCCCGCGTCAAGCAAGCGGGTGACGAACGGTCGGGACAACCCCAGAAGCTCAGCGGTCTCAGCAGGCGACAACTGAACCTCGGAGGCCAGGACCGTGACCGCATGTCCACGGGACAGCTCGCCCGCGGAGGCGAGGAGAATGCGGACCAGTTCCCGCGGCAGCGCCAGCTCACCGCCATCAGAGGTGCGCACCAGAACCTGAACCTGCTCCGGCACCATTCGGGCAGCCGCGGCAAGCGCGCACTGATGCGAGGGATCCGGTTCGACCTTCTCGGCACGGGCAAGAACGCTCGTACGAGCCATAGCCACCCTCCAATCACCGACCTGGACAGAAGTCCATCTGTCCATCTGTAATAACTGTAACCGAGAGGGCCTGCGCGGACAATCACAAGGGCCCTGGCTCAGAGTGCACGCACCCCCTTCGCATTCCAGGAAGCGGGCTTCATACGTGCGCGATGCGTGAGCGGACTGTCCGGCACGAGGTGTCATGAGTGGGACCGTGTACGAAGCCGCATGGGCGCTGACCAGGCGAAATAGCACCTCTCAGCACCACCGCCCCGGACCATGGCACCGAGCCGGTCGGCGATGGCCCGGTCGCGGTCGCTGGTCATGTGCTGATAGATCAGCGCGGCCCGCGAGCTGCTGTGGCCCATGCGGGTGATCAGCTCGCGTGTGCTGGCGCCGGCCGTCGAGGCGAGCGTTTCCCAAAGGGGCGAACTCCCTGCCTGCGCACGCGATTTCAAGCCCCACGCGACCGACTGAGTTACCACCTTCTCAGCGGGTTCCACGGGTTCTACGGGTTCAAGGCCGCTCACTCCGCTCCCTGCGGCCGTTACCCGGAACGACCGGCATTTGGCGGATGCTGTCGAGCGGTCTGCGGTGAGAGGTGCCTAGCGTGGCGGTTGGGGGGCACTCCGTGCACTTTCGCGGGTCAGGACGCTCTGTCCCGACTGTCCGGCCCGTCCTTCAGGAGGCAGTACATGAGACTTCGGGTATGTTCGAGTGTGCTCGCGACCGCCGCGCTGGTCGTAGGCCTGACCGCGGCCGCGTCCCCGGCCGGGCCCAGCGGCCAGAAGCCGTTCCTGGACCGGTTGCACACCGTGTCCACCGTCGCGTCCACCGTCCCGGAGAACGGCGACGTGAACCCGTACGGCACGTTCACCATCCAGGAGAGCACCGGCAATCTGCACCGGGGCAACGTCCTGGTCAGCAACTTCAACGACTCGGCGAATGAGCAGGGCACCGGTACCACGCTGGTCCAGATCACCCCCGGCGGCCAAAGGACCACGTTCGCCACGATCGACCCGGACAATCTGCCCGGCCCGTGCCCTGGCGGGGTCGGCCTCACCACGGCGCTGACGGTCCTGCCCGGCGGATGGGTCGTGGTCGGCAGTCTCCCCACCGCGGACGGATCGTCGGCCACCGCCCAGGCCGGCTGCCTGCTGGTGCTCGACAAGCACGGCACGGTGCGCAGAACGATCGCGGGAGACGGCATCAACGGTCCGTGGGACATGACCGCTGTCAGCTCCGAGAAGCGGGGTGGGCACGAAAAGCAGACCGAGCTGTTCGTGACCAATGTGCTCAACGGAACGGTCGCCGGTGGCGGTGCGGAGGTCGACCGGGGCACGGTCCTGCGGATCACCCTGCGCTGCGAGGGCGACGAGCCACCGAAGCGGGTGGCCACCACCGAGATCGGCTCCGGCTTCCCCCAGCGGACGGACCCGGCGGCCTTGGTGGTCGGTCCGACCGGCGTCGGTCTGGGCCATGACGGCACGCTCTTCGTCGCCGACACCGTGCGGAGCCGGATCACCGCCATCCCGCGGGCGCTGACGCGGAAGGACAGCGCCGGCATCGGGCGGGTCATCACCGAGGGCGGCAGACTCAACGGCCCGCTGGGCATGGCCATCACCCCCAAGGGCGACATCCTGACGGTCAACGGCGGAGACGGCAACATCGTCGAGACCACCGAAGCCGGGAAGCAGGTCGCGTTCAAGCAGATCAACAACGAGGGCAGTCCGCCCGGTGCAGGTGCGCTCTTCGGCCTCTCACTGGACCTGGACCGCGACGCGGTCTACTTCGTCAACAACGTCGACAACGAACTCGACGTCCTGCACTAAAGGGCCTGGATCGTGAGGAGACGGTGCACCGGCTGCTGCGGCGGCTGGTGCACCGACATGGCCGGGAGTCGGGACCGGGCTCGGTCATCGGTCGTCGGTCATCGGTCAGCCCTCCTACCCCGACCGGCCCACGGGTTCGGGCAGGCGAGCTGCCGGCCCCCGAGGGCACCTGAGCTTCCCAAGCTGATGGCCTACCGCCGGCCTCGACCTCGGCGGCCCGCTCCCCTTCGCCACGTGCCGGACCGATGATGGGTTCATGGTGTCAAGCATCGTCGTTCAGTACACCGATCTCCTGCGGACCAGCGACTACGACCTGTGGAGCCGGTTGCGGGAGCTCCTGAGGGCCCAGGGACTCGATCCGGACCGAACGATCATCGTCGACCTCTTGCAGGAGGGCCCCGACCACGAGGACGGCCAAGTCATCTCCGAGGACGGCAAGGTCTACAGGTTCACCCTCTTCTATGACCAAGCAGCAGAGCACGGCGCGCGAAGCGCTCGCCTCGACGGCTGGACCGACATAACCGATTCTTGGCGGATCGGATCGCTGGCTACCCGAACAGCAGACGCCTTCGCTTGGATGTCATCGCCCGGAGTCCTCACCTGAGTTGCTTCGGGACGAAGAGGCCCGGCGTGCCACAGCCGTGCCAGATACCTCCCGGCGATCAGCTGGGTGCCGGGCCGGGTCCGGCGCGGCGAGGTGAACGCCCCGTACGGTCCCTCGACGCAGGCGCTGCTGCCGACCGGGACGTTCCGCAGGCCGGCACTGGTTCCCCACTCGCCGTGAGCTCGCTGTCGGATGTCGGCCGCCGGGGAGGGGCGTGAGCGAGATCGGCGTGCCGGGCGGATGGCAGACAGTACGCTGAATCCAGCGGGATCGGGCCCGCAGCACAGTGTCCGGGAGGTGCTTCATGACGGCCGAGATGGTGGCCCCGGCGTGGATGCATGAGCAGATCACGGCGGAAGAGTACGAGTCCTGGTCCGAGGAGCAGTGCGCCGGTATCGAGATCGTGGACGGGATGGTCGTCGTGAGTCCGAGTGCGTCCAAGCGCCACAACCGGCTGGCCCGGATTCTGGCGAACGCCCTGGATGCGGCCTCGGGCCCGGAGTGGAACGCCGACACGGACTTCGTCCGGCTTCAGGACGTCCCGCTCACCAATCGCCGCCCGGACGTCGTCGTGTACCGCGCAGACACGATCGACATCACCCCTACCCGCCCCGAGCACGTGCTGCTGGTCGCGGAAGTGGTGTCGCCGGGCTCGGAGACCACCGACCGGATCGTGAAGGTCGACCAGTACGCCAAGGCAGGCATCGGCTTCTACTGGCGGATCGAGCAGGCCGCGACAGGCGTTCCTCTCGTGTACACCTACGTTCTCGACCCCGCGACGAAGACCTACCGGGAGGGCGACGTGTTCACCGGAGTCCTCAAGGCAGCGGCCCCCTTCCCGGTGAAGATCGACCTCGGCCAGGTCTGACCCGCACGCTGCTCAGCACCCGGTAGCGCGTGAGCAATGCGTGAGCGGGCGGCCCGGCACAGCGTCCAGGGCCCTTTGCTTGAGCGGTGCACGATCCAGCGGCAGTCCCGCGTCCGCAAACTCCCGGCCGGGTTTCGCTTCAGGCGGACCAGCCTCGACGGACCACTTGGTCAGTGGCGTCAGTCAGTGGCATCAGTCAGCGGCGGCAGTCAGCGGCGGCTGAGATAGGTGAGGACTGCGAGGACGCGGCGGTGGCCGCTGTCGGCCGGCGAGAGGCCGAGCTTGGCGAAGATGTTGCCGATGTGCTTGTGGACGGCGTTCTCGGTGATGACGAGCCGGGCCGCGATCGTGGCGTTGTCCTTTCCTTCGGCCATCAGGGCGAGAACTTCGCGTTCGCGTGGCGTGAGGGCGGCAATCGGGTCGCGGGTGTCACGGGTGAGGAGCTGCCCGATCACCTCGGGGTCCATGACGGTAGCGCCGGCGGCGACCCGCCGCAGCGCGTCGATGAACTCGCTCACCCGGCTCACCCGGTCCTTGAGGAGGTAGCCGACGCCGCCGCATCCATCGGAGATCAGCTCGCCGGCGTACTGCTGCTCGACGTATTGGGAGAGGACGAGCACGGGCAGGCCGGGGTGCCGGCGGCGGGCGTGGATGGCGGCGTGGATGCCCTCGTCGCGGAAGGTCGGCGGCAGCCGTACGTCGACGATGGTGACGTCCGGTCGGTGTTCGTCGACGGCGGCGACGAAACCGGGGGCGTCCTGGGTGATCGCGGCGACGTGAAAGCCCTTGGCGGTCAGCAGGAGTTCCAGCCCGTTGGACAGCAGGACGTTGTCCTCGGCGATCACGACCCGCATGCCAGGCTCACAGTGATCGTGGTCGGGCCGCCGCCGGGGCTGTGGATGTGGACGGTGCCGTCGAGCGCAAGGACACGGTGGCGGATTCCGGCGATACCGGTACCCAGCGCCTCGTCGGCGCCGCCGACTCCGTCGTCGGTGACCTCGATCGACAGCCGGTCACCGTCGCGTGTGACGCGGACGGTGGTCCGGGTGGCCTGGCTGTGCTTGGCAGCGTTGGTGAGCGCCTCGGCGATCGTGAAGTAGGCCACGGCCTCGACCGCGGCGGGGACCGTGCCGAGGTCGCCGATATCGAGGGCGGTGTCGATCGCCGATCGGGTCCCCAGTGCGGCCAGCGCCCCGGCGAGGCCGCGATCGGCGAGGATCGGCGGGTAGATCGTCCGGATCACCGCACGAAGCTCCGTCATGGCCTCCTCGGTACCTTCATGCGCTTCCTCCAGGAGTCTGGCCACCATCTGGGGGTCCTCGCTCAGCAACTCACGGGCCACGCCCAGCCGCATCGCGATGGCCACCAGCCGGGCCTGGGTGCCGTCGTGCAGGTCGCGTTCGATGCGGCGGAGTTCCGCGCCGTGCGCGTTCATGGCGTCGGCCCGCGTCTCGGTCAGCGTCTCCACCCGCTGCGCCAACGTCTCGGCGGCCGAGGGGGACAGCAACGCGACACAGAGCCGGGCGTGCAGGCGCGCCAGCAGGGGAACCAGCCAGTAGGTCAGCGCCGCGAAGATGACGATCTGTGCGGTCCCCAGGGTCAACGCCGTGCCCCACCCGGACAGTGGAACACCGGCGGCGAAGCCGCCCGCGCGGGTGCCGGCGGGCAACGCCCACCACAAGGGCACCGTGACGGCCGTGGCCACCGCGTTCCCTGCGCACAGCACCACGACGAGCCCGAACGCCAGACCGGTCACGATGGATGTGCACAGCCACCCCAGAACACGCCATGTACCGACGCGGACGGGATCAGAAGGCGGAGGCGGAGAAAGCAGCAGCCGGTCGGCGCGGCGACGATGCCAGGACGCCCAGGCGCGAGCCATCATCGGGACGACGAGTACGGGCAGCGCGAACAGGGCGACCGCGGCGGTGAACAGGCTTCCCAGCAGATAACCCAGACCGCGCCACATCGCCGAAAGCCGACTGGCCCCAGGGTGGTTCATTCGCACAAGTCTGAGCCACGGTCACCGAGCCAGGCACTACAGCCAGCTACCCCTTTTTCTCACCGGTGAGCGGTACCGACTGCTCACCTCGGCCAGACCTAGTGTCAACGCCCATGACGACTCCACCAGTTCGCTCACCACGGCGGCGCGGCCGATCCGTCCGACGGAACCTGGCGCTGGCCGCCGTCGTGGCCGGAATTCTTTCCACCGGCGTGCCCGGCGCGATGGCCGCCCCACAGCAGGACCCCCGAATCCAGCTCCAGCTCCAGCTCCAGAACGACGCCGACGCGATCACCGCACTCGGCGTGACGGGAGTGCAGGCCCGCCTGGTCACCTCCGACGGCCGGAACCTCACCGCCACCAGCGGCGTCGCCGATCTGACGGACCGGCAGCCGGTCCCTCGGGACGGCCACTTCCGGATAGCCAGCGTCACCAAGGCGTTCGTGGCCACCGTGATCCTGCAACTCGCCGGCGACCACAGCCTCTCCCTGGACGACTCGGTCGAACGATGGCTGCCCGGCGTGGTGTCCGGAAACGGCAATGACGGTCGCGCGATCACCGTCCGCCAACTGCTCCAGCACACCAGCGGCATCCACGACGACTACCCGGACTACACCTCGGCGGAGGACTTCTACGAGCACCGATACGACAGCTACACACCCCAGCAGACCGTCGCCCGTGCGATGCGCCACCGCCCGGACTTCCGGCCCGGCAAGGACTGGAGTTACAGCAACACCGGTTACGTCCTGCTCGGCATGATCATCGAGCGGGTCACCGGGCACTCCTGGCACGAGGAGGCAAGGGACCGGATCGTCCGGCCGCTCGGCCTCGATCACACCTTCTGGCCGGGTACTTCACCCACGCTGCCTCAGCCGCATGCCGAGACCTACCAGAGGTTCAAGGCCGGCGAGCCGCTCGTGGACGTCACCGAGCAGGTCGGCTCGGGCATCAATGGAGAGGCCGGGCTCGTCTCCACCACCGCCGATCTCAACCGGTTCTTCCGCGCCCTGCTCGGCGGCCGGCTCCTGCCACCGGCACAGCTGACGCAGATGAAACAGACCATCCGGGTCAGCAAGGAGTTCAGACAGTTCATGCCGGGCGCCCGTGACGGGCTGGGGCTCTTCTCACGCCCGCTGTCCTGCGGCGGGGTGTACTGGGGTCACGAGGGCGGCGATGCCGGCTGGATCAGCGCCGCCGGCGTCACCGCCGACGGCCGGCGCAGCGTCACGGTCTCGTTGTCGGGCGTCCTCGCCGATTCCGCGGACGACGTCCTGCGCGTGGAACAGGCCGAGAGCAAGCTGGTCGACGACGCCCTGTGCACGACTCCGGACGCCGACCACCAGCGGCGTTAGGTCCTCCCCCATGCATCGGGTACGGGACATCCGTGCGGCGCACGGTCCCGAAACAGGAAGGCCGGGCGGCGACGGCGGCGCCGCCTGATCAGCTCCCCCGTTGATCAGCTCTCCCCCGTTGATCAGCTCTCCCCTGTTGATCAGCTCTCCCCTGTTGATCAGCTTCGCCGTTCCGCCGAAGCGACCGCAGGCCGTCCGCCGAGGGTCTCCGTGAGCAGCGTGAGCAGCTTGACGAGTTCGCCGTGGTCGGCGATGGCGTCGAGGAGCTGGGCCTGGTCGGTGTGGACGCGTTGGGCGGGACGTCGATGGAGGGTGCGGCCGCGCGGCGTGAGGTGGAGCAGGACGCGGCGGCGGCCGGCGGGGTCGGGGCGGCGGTAGACCAGGTTGTCGGCGACCATGCGGTAGACGAGCTTGGTCAGGCTGGGCGCCGGCATCAATCATCTCCGCCAACGGCTGCACCTCGCACGGGCGGACGCCTTCGGCTTCGGCATCGTCGCCCAACTCTGACCACCAGCCCCGAATTTGCGCTGGCCAGCGCGTCGTGGAAACTGCCGCAGCCAACCCCTCCGAAAGCTCGCGATACTCAAGAAAGGCCAGCTCAGGGACCATCGAGACACACATTTCAATGGGCCTTGAATTCCCTCCGGGCATCTATCTGCGCGCGTCACAAAAAGGCCCGCCAAAGAGCCTTCATTTAAAGGACGTGAAACGCCCGGGAAACAACGCGGCGTGACTCTTCCGTGGAGCTCCCCCGGACCATCCGGGCGGTGACCCTGCATGCGGAAGAGGGAAGAGTCGTGACGGAGATCGTCGACAAAGAGGCGCCGGCAACATCAGCCGGACGGACCTACAACGACTGGGCGAAGAACGACACGCTGGAGGACTACTCGCTGCGCTACGCGCCGAAGTCCTTCCGCCGCTGGACCCCTTACGTGGTGGCCACCACCGCCCTCGGCGGCATCGCCTACCTGGCCGACTTCGCCATCGGCGGCTCGATCGCCATCTCCAACGGCTTCTCCAGCGCCATGGTGGCGATCCTGACGGCAGCCGTGGTCATCTTCCTGACCGGCATCCCGATCTCGTACTACTCGGCCAAGTACTCCATCGACATGGACCTGTTGACGCGGGGCGCGGGCTTCGGCTACCTCGGCTCGACGCTCACCTCGGTCATCTACGCCAGCTTCACCTTCATCTTCTTCGCCCTCGAAGGCTCGATCATGGCGCAGGCCCTGGAACTGGGCCTGCACATCCCGCTCGCCGTCGGGTACTTGATCTGCTCGCTGATCATCCTGCCGCTGGTGATCTACGGCATGACCGCACTGTCGAAGATGCAGGTGTGGACGCAGCCGGTGTGGCTGGTGCTGATGGTCGCGCCGTTCGTGTCCATCGCGATCCAGGACCCGGGCAAGTTCTCGGAGTTCACCCACTTCGCCGGCAACTCACCGACCGGCTCCACCATCAGCATGCTCGGCGTCGGCGCGGGTGCCGGTGTGGCGCTGTCGCTGATCGCGCAGATCGGTGAGCAGGTCGACTACCTGCGCTTCATGCCCGACAAGACGCCCGGGAACGCCAAGAAGTGGTGGGGCGCGGTGCTGAGCGCCGGCCCGGGCTGGGTGGTGCTGGGCGCGCTCAAGCAGATCGGCGGCGCGTTCCTCGCCTTCTACATCGCCGGCAGTGTCGGCCTGAGCAAGGCCAACGAGCCGATCCAGCAGTACGTGTCCGGGTTCAAGACCTTCGCCGCGCCCATCGCCCTGGGGCTGGCCACCTTCTTCGTGATCCTGTCCCAGATAAAGATCAACTCGACGAACGCGTACTCCGGTTCACTGTCCTGGTCCAACTTCTTCTCCCGCCTCACCCACCGTCACCCCGGCCGTGTGGTCTACATCTTCCTCAACGTCGGCATCGCGCTGACCCTGATGGAGGGCGGCGTCTTCGGCTTCCTCAACACGGTCCTCGGCTTCTACTCCAACGTGGCCATCGCCTGGATCGGCGCGGTCGTCGCCGACCTGGTCATCAACAAGCCGCTGAAGCTCAGCCCGTCCTACATCGAGTTCAAGCGCGCCCACCTGTACAACTTCAACCCGGTCGGCTTCGGCTCGATGCTGATCGCCTCGGCCGTCTCGATCGCCGCGTACTTCGAGGTGTTCGGCGACTACGGCAAGGCGTACTCCCCCTTCATCGCGCTGTTCCTGGCGATGGTGCTCTCGCCGCTGTTCGCGGTGCTGACCAAGGGCAAGTACTACATCGCCCGCGTCGACGACCTGGAAGAGCCGCTGCTGGGCACGGACGGGCTGCCCTCGGCCGCCGTCCTGACCTGCTCGGTGTGCGCGACCGAGTTCGAGCGGCCCGACATGGCGGGCTGCCCCTTCCATCAGGGCGCGATCTGCTCGCTCTGCTGCAGCCTGGAGAAGAGCTGCCACGACTCCTGCAAGAGCGGTAGCGGCACCGGTCCCGTCGACCTCGCCATCCCCGCCGTACGGTCCGCGGACTGACCACCGGCAGACCGCCGCGCCCCCACCGCCCCCGGCCCGCGTCCCTCGACGCGGGCCGGGGCGTGTACATGGTCGGGCACCGACCGCAGCGGCATACCGTGCGGCGATCTTCCCAGTTCACCAGGTTCCACGGTCTGGTGACGTAGTCGGCGCGTACGTTCTTGCACTGCAGGTGGTAGGCCTGTTCCCAGACGTCGAAGACCAGCAGGGGCCGTCCAGACCTCCTGTGGTCCACGGCACGACTCCTAGCTATTCAGCCCCTCCTCGAACCAGTGGCGAATATTCAGTCAGTACGCGTCCGGCAGGTCAATGACGTTGCCGTCCTTGTCGAGCGTGCGGGTACTCCAATAGACGTCCCACTTGTCGTCGACCTGCTGCGGCACCTTGCCCTCCGGGTATCGCGCGTATCCCGCAGGGGGTTCATCACCGTTCGCCACGCAATCCCCACCGGGGCCGTTTACCTGCATGACGGGGTACTTGCCTCTGCTGCAGACGTCCTCCTGGTACTTCAGGGCGGAACATCCGGTGAGTGCCACGACCGCGGCCGTGCCGGCAAGTGCAGCACCGACGGCCCGGAACCTACCGGGTCGGAAGGCGGTGGTGAGGTGGCCGACCCTGTGGGGTATGGGCACGAAAACCTCTCCTGTCGTTCGGCTTTCCCCAACTCTTGCCGACGAAGGCCGCCGAGCCCTGAGTACGCGTACTCAGAAGCGCCTCGTGCGAATGCTCAACCCGCGGCAGCCTAGGGGTGACGGCGTCACGCAACGCCCGTCTCGCATCACGCTCCGTTTTGACGAAGGCGTCAGTAACGAAAATCAGTCCAACAGCAGCAAACGGGACGGCGATGACAAGACCTGAGCACCACCACCCACCGTTGGTCATAGCCATCCATGCGAGGAAGGCTGCGCCAGGCGCTCGCGCAGCCGCAGCGCCGAGGCCCGCCCGGTCACGTCGAAGGCGTACTCGGCCACGCCGGGGACGCCATGGTGGGCTACGGAGCTGCCGAGCGCGTAGAGAAGCGTGTCGTACGCGAGCTCGCCGTCGCCGTCCTCACCGTTCTCACCGGCCACGGCGACGGTCCTGCGCCCGGGGTCGACGCCGGTGACGCGTGCCAGGCGCAGCCGGACCCCGGTGCCCGCGAATACGTCGGCGAGCTTGCGGAACGCGAGATCCTGGCCGATCGCGAGCTGGTGGAGCCGCATCCGCTCGACGAAGTCGGGCACGGCGTTGACGACGGTGATCTCGGTGTCGGCCGGAGAGAGCCGGCGGGCCAGGTTTCCGGCGGCGAAGGCCCCGGCGTATCCGGCGCCGAGTACCACGATGCGGTGCTTCATGGCGTTGCTCCTGTCTCGTTCGCGTGCCCCTTGAACGAGACGGCGCTCCGATTACTGACAGGAGCCAGGTGTGACGTGGGTCACCGAACGGAGGTGAACGGATGAGCCTCCGCCAGGCGCTTGGGCCTGCCTTGGGCACGCCCACGGTCCTCCGCAACTCACCCTGCCCTCACACCCTCTACCGGGGCGCACGGTGAGGCCTCTCTGATCGAACTCCTGAAGCAGGTGTCGCAGGTTCGAATCCTGCCGGGGGCACAGGCACGGTACGCAGCCGCCGCTGGGCCCGGAGACCCGGTGGGGCAGGACGAGTCCTCCCGCCCGTTGGGTCCCGGCCGGACTGGGTCTATCGTCGGAATCATGGGGCCAGGACGAGGAGGACGGCTGGTGATACCGCAGGACGAGGCCGTGATCGGCCGCACGGGGAAGGTACTCATCGGAACTCGCGGTTCCACAGGCCCCGGCGAAGTCCTGGTGCGTGTCAGAGGCGGTTCCGAGACCTTCCTCGCCTGGTCGGACGTTCCCCTGCCCGTGGGCACGACGGTGCTCGTGATCGAATCACGTGGATGTCGCGAGGTCGGCGTCATCGAGTGGGTGGATCCATTGGACGCGCTGAGCGGGGACACCGCCGGCGCCGGCTGAGGAGTACAGGCATGTTCGGATACCGCGTCCCCGCTCCCGACGAGGCGATGTTGATCTCGGGGGGCAGGCGGGGACTGGGGGGCGCGCCGTTCCGAGTGGTCACGGGGCACGGGAAGTTCGTGCTGCCGGTTTTCCGGAAGGTCCGGTTCCTCACCCTCTCCATGTGTGAGTCCGAGGTCACCGAGACCTGTGTGACCAGGCAGGGCATCTCGTTGCATGTCCGGGCGGTCATCGCCTTCAAGGTCGGCAACGACCACGAGAGCATCATCAACGCGGGCCAGCGGTTCCTCTCCGACCAGGAGCAGATGTCGGTGCTCACCGGGCGGATCTTCGCCGGTCACCTGCGGGCCATCATCGGCTCGATGACGGTCGAGGAGATCGTCACCGAGCGGCAGAAGCTCGCCGCGGAGGTCCTGGACACCTCAAAGACCGAGATGGCGAAGATCGGCCTGATCGTCGACTCGCTGCAGATCCAGTCGATCGACGACGGCGACACCGGTTACATCGACGCGATGTCCGCGCCGCACAAGGCGGCCATCCAGCGGCAGGCGCAGATCGCCCAGGCGCAGGCCACGCAGGCCGCGGTCGAGGCGGAGCAGGCGGCGGCCCGGAAGCAGGCCGAGTACGCCCGGCAGACCGCCATCGTCAAGGCCGAGTACTCGGCCGAGGTGGACCGCGCCCAGGCGCAGGCCGGGCAGGCCGGGCCGCTGGCGCAGGCACACGCCCAGCAGGA
Source organism: Streptomyces sp. NPDC002520 (assembly GCF_053595235.1). NCBI lineage: Bacteria > Bacillati > Actinomycetota > Actinomycetes > Kitasatosporales > Streptomycetaceae > Streptomyces > Streptomyces sp. NPDC002520. The sequence goes on from NZ_JBSFXG010000075.1 coordinate 14,709, forward strand.
GGTGCTCGCCGCCCAGACGGAGCTGGCCCAGCGCCAGGCCAAGCTGCGCCAGCAGCAGCTGGTGGCCGAGGTCGTCAAGCCCGCCGAGGCCGAGGCCGAGCGGGTCAGGATCCTCGCGGCCGCCGAGGCGCAGCGGATGAAGATCCAGGCGGAGGCGGCTGCCTCGTACGATCGGGTCGCACTCGACCGGATGCTGATCGACCAGCTCCCGCAGATCGTCAAGGAGGCCGCCGGCGGCCTCGCCGGCGCCAACGTCAACGTCCTCAACGGCGCGGACGGCCTCGGCGAGATCGCCGCCGGTCTGGTGTCCCAGGGCCTGACGATCCTCGACTCGGTCCGGCAGAACCTGAACGGCCAGGACACCGACGGCCACCGCCCCAAGGAGAGCGAGAGCAACAGCCTGCTCCAGCTGCCCACCAGCAAGGGGAAGAAGTCGGACGACGGTCCGGTGGAGGTCGACTAGGGGCGAACCGCGATGGACGGCCGACGCAGGCCCACGGCCGGTCGGCCGTCAGCGAGGAGCCGTCGGTGAGGAGCCATCGGTGAGGAGCCGTCAGCCGGCCACCGGCGGCTGAGGGAGGTACGGGGGCCGCCCTTGTGCCCGGTCGCCGCGGGCAGCCCCTGAGGCCGGGAGAGATCCGGGAGCGATCCGGGAGAAGACCTTCTCCCGCCCTTGCCGGGTCACGGGGGAACCAGGTGCGGTCGGCCGGTGTTCATCCCCGGCTCCGCCGCCTTCCCGGTTCCCCCGTGACCCGGCGGCAGTACTCAAGTACTGCTCGGTACTCAAGTACTGCTCGGTACTCAGTACGGCTCGGTACTCAGTACTGCTCGGTCTCCACGAAACCCGAGCCGCCGTTGTCGTCCGCGTCGAAGGCGGCGGCGGTGGGGTCGAATCCGGGCGGGCTGTCCTTGAGGGCCAGGCCCAGGCCGGCCAGCTTCGCCTTGACCTCGTCGATGGACTTCGCACCGAAGTTGCGGATGTCCAGGAGGTCCGCCTCGGAGCGCGCCAGGAGCTCACCCACGGAGTGGACGCCCTCACGCTTGAGGCAGTTGTAGGAGCGGACCGTGAGCTCCAGCTCCTCGATCGGCAGCGCGAGGTCGGCGGCCAGGGCGGCGTCCGTGGGGG
>NZ_JBSFXG010000076.1:0-13402 GCF_053595235.1 Streptomyces sp. NPDC002520
CAGCGGATACCACCTACCCACACCCGGCCCACCGGCACAGAACCCGACCGAAGCCCACCAGAAGATCACTTTCAAACCACGTCGGTGGATCGAGGCTTAGGGCGCAGTGACATGAATGATTCCTTTCTCTATGTGTACCGGTGTGACCATCGATCTTCGGCGAGTCGTCGGTGACCGCAGCTTGCTCAATACCGTCCCTTCCGTCAGCGGGCGTGTCATTGATACACAACGCAAAGTCATTGACGTCGAACGAGCGGCTGACCGGAGGTGGTGTGGCTCCGACGCTATGGACAGGCCGGCACGCTCGGCGTGGCTCGCCCCGGTCCGCGCGGACGAGGCTGAGCCGTTGCTGTTGCCTGCTCGGTCAACCGGTTTGCACGCAGTGCCGATGCCCTCCCCGGTGAGCCGCGAAAGGCTGGATGCCCCGTCATCTGGACCGATGAGGAGTGGCAAGCGGTGCGGATCGTTTGTGTCGACGGTGGACGTGAGTGGGACGTGGAGGTGCGTTTCGGCCGGCCGGACGCCACCCTCGCCGATCTGGCCGCGGCCGTGGGGCTGTCAGGCCACGTGCTCGCCGTCGACGGCCGGGTGATGCCCCCCGAGACCGTGGTGAACGGGTCCGGCCTCGTGCACGGTTCGCGGGTGTCCGGTGCCCATGCGCCTGTGGCCGGTGGACTACGGAAACCGACGGTCGTCCTGCGGCTGGTGGGAGGTCTGGAGGCGGGCCGCAGCGTCCCGCTGGCGGTGGGCCGCACGGTCGTCGGGCGGGGAGCGGAAGCGGACATCCGTGTTGTTGCCACGGGCGTGTCACGGCTCCACGCCGCGTTCGACGTCCTGCCCGACGGCCGGGTCACCGTCACCGACCTCGGCTCGGCGAACGGCACGGACGTCGACGGCACGAGGATCCGCGAGGCGGTGCCCGTCCATGCCGACGACCTGGTGTCGCTCGGCGGTGAACTGCTTGTCCGGGTACTGCCCGCCGACCGGCTCGGTCCGGTGCAGCGGATCAACGCCGTCCGCGAGGCCGGGCCCGCCGGGACGCTGCCGTTCAACCGCCCGCCGCGGGGCGGGCGTCCGACCGGCACAGCACCGATCGCCGTCCCCGCGCCGCCGGCTCGCACCCACAAGGCTCCCTTCAGCCTTGCGGCCCTGCTCGGCCCGCTGGCCATGGCCGCCGCGACCGTTGTGCTGACCGGCGATCCGCGCTATGCGGCCATCGCGGCGCTCACCCCGCTGATGTTCCTGGCAAACTTCGCCGAGGAACGCCTGCGCGGCAGGTCCGCGCTGCGCCGGGGGAGTCGTGAATACGCCGCCCGGCTGGCGGAGTTCGAGACGACGGTGGAGCGCAGGTACACCGAAGAGATACGGTCCCGCCGCGCGGCCCACCCCGATCCGGCCGAGGTGCTCTACCGGGCGACTGCCCCAGGGACCGCGCTGTGGGAGCGGCGTCCGGCCGCGGACGACTTCCTCCAACTCGTGGTCGGGACGGCCGACCTGCCCTGGGACCCGCCGTTGGAGCAGGGCTCCACCGAGCCGGCACCGGAACCCGCGGCCGTACTTGCGCGCAGGTCCGTACTGCCGCAGGTGCCCGTGGTGGTGGGTGTCTCGGCGGGTGAGGCCGTGGGCTTCGAGGGCAACCGGAAGGCGTGCCTCGCCGTCGCCCGGTCCCTGCTGTGCCAGGCCGTGGTGGGCAGCGGGCCCGCGGACGTCACGGTCGCTGTGTTCACCGACGCCGACCGGCTCACCGACTGGGACTGGACCAAGTGGCTGCCGCACGGAGCCGACGTACGATCCGGGACGACACGGCTGGTGGCGGTCGGTCCGGAGCAGGCCGACACGCTGGCCCAGCACCTGCTTGCCGCGGGGCCGCCCGCACAGGCTGCGGCCGGTCGGCCGACCACAGGCCCGGTGCTGCTCGTGGTCGTGGACGGCGCCACCCTGCTGGAGGGCCGCCCCAACCGGCTGCGGGACCTGATCGCGGGCGCCTCCGTACGCTGCGGGGCGCTGGTGCTGACCACCCGCCTGCCCGCGCTGTGCACCTCCGTGGTCACCGCCTCGCCCGAGGGCATCGGACAGGTCCGTGACGTGGCCCTGGGCGTCACCGTGGAGCGGGTGCTGCTCGACGGCGTTCCGTTGGCCGAAGCGCGGGACACCGCGCGGGCGGTGGCCCGCTTCGAGGACCCGGAAATGCGGATCGAGGGCGCCGGACTGCCCGACCGGATCTCTCTGCTGCCCCTGCTGGACCTGGAGAGCGTGGACGGCGCCGCGGTAGCCGGCCACTGGAAGAAACGGGTGCCCGAGCTCCGGGTCCGGGCGGTGCTGGGCGTCACGGAACGTGACCTGTTCAGCATCGACCTCGATGACGACGGTCCGCACGCGCTCATCGCCGGGACGACCGGTTCCGGCAAGAGTGAACTGCTGCGCACGCTCATCGCGAGCATGGCGGTCGACGCGGACCCGGAGCACCTCACCTTCGCGCTGATCGACTACAAGGGCGGCGGCGCGCTGGACGAATGCGCCGCCCTACCGCACACCGTCGGCCTGGTCACCGACCTCGACGAGCAGCTCAGCGAACGCGCCCTGCGCTGCCTGGAAGCCGAACTGCACCACCGCGAACGGTTGCTGCGTGAGACGGGTCTGAGCCACGTACGCGACTACCAGCGGCTGCGCGACACCGGGCGGACCGAACTGGAGCCGATGCCGCGGCTGGCCGTGGTCATCGACGAGTTCGCCACGCTGGTCAAGGCGCTCCCGGACTTCGTGGACGCCCTCGTGGGCATCGCGCAGCGCGGGCGCAGTCTGGGCGTGCACCTGATCATGGCGACGCAGCGGCCCGCCGGCTCCGTCAACGACGCGATCAAGAACAACGTCAAGCTGCGCATCGCGCTCCGGCTGGAATCCACCGGCGACTCGCAGGACGTCATCGACAATCCGGCCGCCGCCGCGATCGGCAGCCGGCAGTGGGGCCGCGCCTTCTACCGGCTCAGCGCTCGTGAAGTCATGCCGGTGCAGACCGCTCTCTCCACCGGCATCACCCCCGAGACGGCCGTCACTGCCCCGGCGACCGCGGGCCCCTTCCTGCTGGCCCTGCCCGCCGCCGAGCCGAGCACGGCGGAAACCGACGGGGCAACCGACCTGCAGCGCCTGGTCGCGGCTGCCAAGGAGGCGGCAGGGCTGGCCGGTTTCGCCGAACCGCGCCGCCCGTGGCCCGACCCTCTGCCCGCCGTCGTACGCACCGCCGATCTGCCGCACGTCGCGGAACGCGGTCTGCAGACAGAGGCCGTCGGCCTCCCCACGTACGCCCTCGCCGATGACCCCGAGCGACAGCGGCAGTACCCGGTCGGCTGGGATCCCGCGGCGGGAAACGTCCTGATCTACGGCAGCGGCGGCTCGGGGACGTCCACCGCCCTGGCTGCCCTCGCCCTGGCCGTCGCCGACGCCCAGCCGCCCGAGCGGTGCCACATCTTCGCCCTCGACATGGGCGCGGGCGACATGGCGCCGCTGGTCGGCCTGCCGCACACCGGGGCCCACATCGGGCCGGCCGAACGCGAGCGGCAGGTCCGCCTCGTCCGGTTGCTGCGCCGGGAACTCGACGAGCGCAAGGCCCGCGGCGGCGCGGCGCCCGGCCACGGCGTGCCCGCCCCGGACTGGCTGGTGCTCTTGGACAACCTCGGGGCGTTGCTGTCGGACTTCGACAAGGACATCGCCGGGATGAACCTCATCGACGAACTGGCCCGGGTCTACGCGGACGGGCCGGCCGTCGGCATCCGCTTCGCCGTCACTGCGGACCGGTCCGGCGCGGTGCCGTCCGCGTGGGCGGCACTGACCCAGCAGAAGCTGCTGATGCGCATGGCCGACCCCGGCGAGTACGGCTACTTCGACGTGCCGCGCAGCGCCGTCCCCGCGTATGTTCCCGGGGGCGCGCTGGTGGCCGCGACGCGCCAGGTGATCCAGATCGGCCTGCCCGCCGAGGACCTCGGTGCCGCGGTGGCCGCTTGCTCCACCCGGTGGCCCGGCGCCGTCACCACCGCGCCACGAGTCGGACTGCTGCCCGCGGAGATCACCCTCGGGGCCCTCGAGGCGCAGGCTGCGGTAACCGCCGAGCCCTGGTACATCCCCGTTGGTCTGGACGCGGACACCCTCGGCGGCACGGCCCTGCGGCTGTACGAACAGGAGCACGCGCTGATCGCCGGGCCGCAACGGTCCGGCCGCTCCACCGCTCTGTGCACGATCGCGCGCCAGGTAACCGCCGCGGCGAACCCGCCTGCTGCGGTCGCGTTCGCCCCCCGCCGCTCACCCTTGCGTGACCTGTCCTGCCTGACCACTCTCGTCACCGACTACAGCGACCTCGAAGCGGCCCTGGTCCCGCACCCCGGCCCCACCCTCCTCCTCGTCGACGACGCCGAAACGGTCGAGGACGACCTCGGTGTGCTGGAGCGCTGGCTGTCCGTGGCCGGGCCCGGACACCACCTCGTCGCCGCCGGTCGCGCCGACGCCCTGCGCCGCACCTACGGCCACTGGACCCAGCGCGCCCGCGACAGCCGCTGCGGCGTTCTGCTCGCCCCGGACCACGACCTCGACGGCGACCTGCTCGCCACCACCCTGCCCCGCCACGACCGCCTCGCCCCCCTCCCCGGCCGCGGCTACCTCGTCACCGACGGCATCGCGGGCGGGGTTCAGGTGGCGCACTGACGGTTGCTGCGCGCAGCGTCTACGGATGTGCGTGCGCGATCAATGACAGCTGGGTGCGACACGGGAAGAGTGCTGTTCGAGGCGCGTGTCGCGCAGTGGAGTCCGGGGAGCGGTGTCGTGGCTGACGGGGGTCCGCGGAGCCGAGGAGGGCGACCCGTGCGAGGTCGCCGACCCACCCGCCCCCGGGCCGGTGCCACGGGAACGTCACGACCGAACCAGCCAAAGGGGAACGAACGGATGGCATCCACGGAGGCCGAAGCGGCCGACTGGCTCGAACGTCAGCTGACCCAGCTCGCCGCGAAGCTGGACGCGCTGATCCACCTGCGCACCACCAAGCGCCAGGCACTGCTCGGCGACAGGGAATGCGACTTCTGGTCGGGCGGCAAACGGCGCCAGTTCGAGTCCGATTTCCACCCGCAGCAGACAGCACTCCAGGCTCTGAGGCAGGAAGCCTTGTCCTTGCGCGGAACCGTGCACGATGCCCGGGAAAAGGCCCTGAAGGACAACAACTAGCGCGAGGATGCCCTTTCCATGGTGTCAGCCATTCCCGAAAACCTCATCAAGTACTCCGCGGCCTGTACCTGGGCCGCCCAGGATTTGCAGAACTGGGTCCGCGGTGTGCTGCGGCCGGCCCTGCTGGCGTACCAGAACGCCGGTCATCCGTGCGTCGAACTGGACGCCGAGGTCGCGGCGATGATCTCCAAGGCGTACTACACCGACCGGGACGCCCACGCCGTCGCGCTGGCGTTCCAGCAGACCCAGCACGCCACGCTGGGCGGCCACGGGGTCGTCAGCGCGAAGGAGTCGGACGTCATGGCGGCCTACAACCTTCTCCAGCAGCAGAACCAGGCGAGGATGAAGGCCGGTGCGGCGCTCGCTGCCAAGCTCATGGCGCTGCAGCCGCCCAGCGACGGCAACCGGCTGGGATCGAGTCCCGAGGCGGCCAAGCCGATCCTGCAGGAGCTGGCCAAGCACGCCGACGACCCGTACTTCTGCGCGGGGTTTTACAACGCCCTCGACGCCCCGCACCTGGACACCGCACTCGCCGTAGGCGGCACCCCCGCCCTGGTCAGCGCCTACTCCAGCGGTGCCGTCAGCGCTCAGACGACCCGGCTGGTGGCGATGCGCCTGGCGGCTCCCGCGGGCCACGGCGGCCCCGGGGCCCCGGGATTCCCCTGGAGCCACATCAGCAGCGGGCAGAAGGCGCAACTCCTGGACGCTCTGGCCGCCAACCCCTCGGCCTCGTACTTCCTGGCCAAGTCCCTGACGTCGCACGAGATCCGCGACATCTTCTACGGCGACCGGCAGTACAGCGCCAAGGTGATGACGATTCTGGCCGTCGGGATGAGGGGGGAGCACTCGCCGCAGGACGCCCGGGAGTTGATGCACAAGGTGTCACTGGGCCTGTTCGGGGACGGTGCGCCGACCCTGACCAACAGCGAGTGGAAGCATCTGGCGGGCGCGGTGAACAACTTCTACGCGTACGGCGTGCTGCACGGCGTCGAGCCGCCGACCGACTTCACCAAGCGGGGGCTGGAGGAATGGCAGCGCATCACGGGAGCGAACACCGGTGAGGACGTCGCGTTGTTCCTGAAGGCGCTCAACGCGGCGAACCCGGACAACGAGCTGCTCAAGAGCATGATCCAGGGCGGCTACGTGAACGTGGCGTTCATGGCGATCCCAGGGGAGGGCGCGGCGGCCACAGCGGCGCTGGGTGCCCTGCAGAGCGCCTACTCCTCGCTCGACCCGGGCATGAAGCTGCTCGACAAGGTCTTTCCGGCCGGCGACCATCCCAACTCCTACGCGGTGAACCGCAAGCTCGCCGCGGGCGCCTTCACCCAGTCCCTCGGGCTGCTGGGCGCTCAGGGCCAGGTCTACGACCCCTGGGGCAACGTCGTCCACTTCACCGGCGAGGCGGCGCACGACCAGAAGTACATCACCCGCATGCTCGACCACCCGGACGACTACACCGTCGGCAAGGGCAAGGTCACCGTCAACGAATTGCTCGACGCGTTCGGGCGCACGGAAAAAGACGAACCGCTGGACGCCCTCGGAAACGGCAACTACAAGCCGTCCTACGGCTGATCACGTCAAGCTCGCGGAGGGACGGACTCGGACGTCGAGACCTGGTCCGAATTACGCCGACCGCCAAGAGCTGTGCGCTGTGGATCAATGACGGTCATGGGTCCCGGACCGACAATTTCAAAGAGCTGAAAACCTGCTGAAGGAGAGGGAAATGGCGACCGTAAAATCCACCGACCTGGCGCATCAGGAAGCCGGGAAGATGATGAGCCTGATCACCAGTCAGCTTCCCGGATTGATCAATCAGTTGAACAGTCATGGGCAGACGCTGAGCGACCCCAACCACTGGGACGGTCCGCTGGCGCAGAGGTTCCGGGGTGAGGTGTGGCCGCAGGCCAGGGGCGATCTCGACAAGATGAGGGCCTCACTGGAGCACCTGCAGCAGCAGGTCCAGAAGATCCTCACCAACATCTCGCACGCTGGCGGCGCGTAAGAGCCGCGAAGGGCACCCGAAGAGGTCGCGAAAAGGACCGAAGAGGACCGAGGACGCCGCATGCCCGAGACCAAGCCCGCCGCCTCTGGTGCCGGTCGGTCGTCCGCGGAGGAAATGTCCGCAGACGACTTGGCACTGCTCGGCGCCGAACAGCTGCGCCGGACCGACCCGTTGGACATCGGCCCCTACCGGGTCCTCGCCCGGTTGGGCGGCGGGGGGATGGGCCGGCTGTACCTCGCGCGGGAGTCCGACACCGAAGGGGCCTACGGGGCGCGGTCACTCGTCGCGGTCAAGGTGATCCGTTCGGAGTACGCGGAGGACGAGCGGTTCCGCCGTCGCTTCGAGCGTGAAATCGAGGCCGTACGCCGGGTGCACGGGACGTACACCGCCGAACTGCTCGACTCCGGCTTCGACCGAGACGAGATCCTGTGGATGGCGACTGCCTACGTGCCAGGCCTCAACCTGGGGGACGCCATCGAGCGGTGCGGGTCCCTGCCCGCGCCGGTTGTGTGGCGGCTGGCGTACGAGATCGGGCAGGCGCTCACCGCGATCGCCGCCGTGGGCATCGTCCACCGTGACCTGAAACCGTCCAACGTCCTGCTGGGGCCGGACGGTGCGCGCATCATCGACTTCGGGGTCGCGCACACCGCGGACGCCAGTTCGCTCACCATGACCGGTCAGCACCTGGGCACACCGGCCTTCATGTCTCCGGAACAGGCGGACGGCCGGGAGGTGGGCACGGCCTCGGACGTGTTCTCCCTCGGCTCGGTCCTCGCCGCGGCGGTCACGGGTTCGGCTCCCTTCGGCGAGGGCACCACCGGTGACGTCATCCACCGGATCATCTACTCGCCGCCGAACGACCAGGTGATCGCCGAGGTCGCCCGCTGCGATCCCGGCCTCGCCGAACTGATCGGCCGGTGCCTGGACAAGGACCCGCGACGGCGGCCGACCCCGCAGGACGTCGTCGAGGCCACGCGGGGGCACGCCACCGACGGGCAGTGGCCTGACGGGGTCGCCGAGACCGTCGCCGCACGGGCGGGCTGGCGCGGGACGGCGGTAGTGGTGCCGCCCATGGACCAGTTGACGATTCTGCGCCGCACCAAGCCCGAGGACCCGGAAAAGGAGGTGTCCGGCCGACGCCGGTGGCCGCTGGTGGTGGGTGCGGCGGCAGCGGTCGCGATCGCGGGAGCGGCTGTCGCCCTGGGGGCCTCCGGAGGAGACGCCGCCCGCCAGGAGGCCGCGGCCACGCCCGCAGGGTCACACTCCTCCGCCGCCACCACGAACTCACCGCACGCCGAACCGGCCTCTCCACGGCCGCAGCCCCGGCTCAGGACGGTGGTGACCGCGACTGTCACGGCTCCACCCTCCTCGGGAAACCAGCCGGCCGGCGGCGCCACGGATCCTGCCCAGCCGCAGCAGCCGTACGATCCCCCGCCGGCCACGCGGCCCACCACCTCCGCCCCGACCACGAAACCCGCCCCGCCGCCCACCACACCCGCCAGGCCTTGGAAGTCCTGCACGTACTACTCCGGCACCACCCTCACGGTCTACGGCCAGAAGGGCTCCCGCGTGAAGGAAGTGCAGTGCATCCTCAAGGCCCGTGGCTACAACATCGGCCCCAGCGGGGTGGACGGCATCTTCGGCTACGACACACTGACCGAGGTCAAGAATTTCCAGAGCGAGCACCACCTCCAGGTCGACGGCAAGGTCGGCGTCAAGACCTGGGCCGCGCTGCGGTCGTGACCGACGCGCCGCGGCCCCGGACCCGATCGAATGCCCGCGACAGGCGGCCCCGCAGGCCGCCTGCGCATACCTGGCCGGGTGTCCGAGTCACCACTGCAGCCGCTGCTCGCGGTACCTGCCGGGCGTGATCCCGTAGACCGACTTGAACGTCCGGTTGAAGACCGCGGGGTCGCGGAAGCCCCAGCGCCTCGCGATCTCGCACACGCTGCGCTGCGCCTTGGCCGGGTCGGACAGATCGGCCCGGCAGTGCTCCAGGCGCCGTTCGCGCAGGAACGCGCCGACGGTGCGCCCGTCCCGCTGGAAGAGGTGGTGCAGGTAGCGCAGCGAGATGTGGTTGGCGGCGGCGATGGAGGTGAGTGACAGGCCGGGGTCGTGCAGGTGGTGCTCGATGTACGTCTTGATGCCGTGCAGCAGGTCGATGGCGGGCGGGCTGGGTTGGGGGCAGGTGGGCAGCGGTTCGGCCGAGCGTGGGTCGGTCCAGCCTCCCTGAATCAGTGCGGTCTCGCTGTCGAGGAAGGCCGTCGCGAGGTTGACGGCGGCGGTGCCCAGCCAGGCGGTGTGTCGGTCCTCGGCGGACGGCACGTGCGTGGCCAGCCCGAAGAGGAAGGACGCGAGGAGGGCCGCCGGGCCCGACCCGGTCGGCGCGGGACGCCCGGAGACGTCGCGCAGCACCTCGGCGGGCAGCGGTAAGGCCGCTTGGGGCAGGTGCAGGACCAGGGCGCGGACTGGATCGGAGCCGGCGGACGCGCCGGCGGAGAGCCGGAACGGCTTGGCGGGCTCCCACAACATCGCGCTGCCGGACTCCAGCCGTATGAGACGCCGATCGCGGCCGAGGACCAGTGGCCCGCGAGGTGCGAAGACCAGGTGCCAGGTCAGCGGGAGGCCGCCGGCGTACCGGCCGTCCATCTCCAGAACGGCCGGTGGCACGGGGAGGCTGAGCAATGACAGCCGTACCGGCCCCAGATCGACATCGTGACGGTCCGTCGGGTCGGGCACGGCCGTCCGTACCGGAACCTGAAGCTCGCCGGGCAGGGCGGTTTCCGGTGCGGCCGGGCGGTCGGCGGTGGCGTGGTACCGCCGTCCCGCGCCCAAGCCCTGCCTTCTGGCGGCAGGCGGCCTACGGCGCTTGCCGGTGGTGGTCGACGTGGTGTTCGCGATCTCCAGCTCGTCCGTGCCGGGCGAGCTGCCGTGAGCCGTCATGTCGGAATTCCCCCGCAGCGTGCATAGTTGGCGTGCGCACTCGCCGCGGCCGGACCGGAAGCCCCGGCGTGGGCCGAGGGCTTCCGCGTGCAGGGCGTTACGTGCCGCCGCACGGTTCCTCCCCTGAAGCGGCGAGGGCTGCCGATCCGGGGCCGTCATGCAGGTGCCTCCCTGAGTCTGGAGCGGGCGGACGGCTGTGGGCCAGTGCTGCCCGCCAGTTGCCTCAATCGTGGGACTGACGCCCCTCTGACCTGCGGAGACGTCCGGCGGATGGGGCGCGGGACGGGACGCCTGTGAGATAGTGGGCGGTGCGGGAGAAGGGGGACGCCGTCGTGGGACGCTGGCAGCCGCTGCGGGGCGACCTGCCCGCCGAGGTGGCCCGGCTGGTGCGAGAACTGCGCCAGTACGTGGACCGGTGCGAGATGAACACCATGACCGTCGCCGCCAAGACCGGTTACAGCCGTAGTTCCTGGCTGCGCTACCTCAACGGCCAGAGACTGCCCCCTTGGACGGCGGTCGCCGAGCTGGGACGGCTGGCGCAGGTCGATGTCGAGTTCCTGCGTGTGCTGTGGGAATCGGCGGCCCACGCCTGGACGAGGCAGCGCCCGGCCGACGACACTGGCCCGTCACGCGCACCGCTGCGTCCGGCAGGTGACGTGCGGGGCCCGGATCCCCCGGACGCCGTGCCCACAGGCCCCTTACTGGCTGAGGACAGGCCATCCTCGCGCGGCTTTCGAGTGCCGCACGCGGGAGTACTGGCCGCTGTCGCCGCTTGCTCGCTGCTGGCCACCGTGCTGTTCGCCCGGCCATGGGACAGCTGGACCAGCGGGACGGAGGCCGGCCGCCTGCCAGCTGGCGCTCCATCCGGAGCGCCGGCCTGGCCGTGGCCCTTGCACAGCGCGGCGGACGGGGTGGCCGCAGGGTGCCGGGCGGCCGGCTGCCGGGGCCTGGACCCCTACCGCGAAAGGTGCGACCGAGACAGTGTCGTCGTCCACCGGCTGCGCGCGTACGGCCGCGTCCTGACGCTTCAGTACAGCCCCGCCTGCCGGGCGAGCTGGGCGGAGGTCGACACCGCGGCAGCGACGGCCCGGTTGCGGATCGCCACGACGGGCGGCGACCAGCAGACGGCCACCGACGGCGGGGCGTACACGGCCATGGTGGCGAGCGGGCCGGACGCGGCACGTGCCACGGTCGTCGTCCATGGCCGACAACTCGGCGTCGCACAATACGACAGCTGGATCGACGCCGTCAGCGGCAGCGCGTGAGGGTGACGGAGTTCGTGCGCAGCCGATGGAACCGCCCGGCGTCATAGACCTCGTAGACGCCGTCCGGGGCCGGGCGCAGCGGAAGACCGTAGCGTTCGCCCTGGTAGACCATCCACTGGCCGACAGGGACGATACGCTCCGCTGCTGCACCCCAGGTGGCCAGCCCGACGATCCCGTCCGCGGACAGGTGGTGGTTGCTCTGCCAGACGCGGGTGGCCCCGGCCGTCGCCTCGTCGTACGTACAGGTGACCCCGGAGCGTGCCGAGTATCCGTCGGCCCACAGCATGCTCTGCCACAGGCCGACCAGGTCGCTGCGCCGGGTGAGGCCGACCGCCAACTGCTTTGTGGTCCCTAGCCCGTCGGCGACGAGCACGCCGCCACGCCGGTCGCGGAACTGATGGGTCCGCGGGGCCCCGGACCCCGCGCACACCACCGCCAGAATCACTACGCACAGCGCAACGCGCGCCGTCGTCCCTTTGCCCATGGCACCGTCTCTTGTGACGTCAACTGCGATGCGCACGAGCCTAGTTTGGCGAAACCAGCGGTTCCGTCATCGTCCGCGTAGATACAGTAGGGAAGAAAGCGATGGTCCCAGAGAGCACTGGGCCCGGAGGGCGTACGTGACTGACAGGAAGCCGTTACCCAGCGGCCTCGCCTCGGACGTCCGGCATCTGGTCGCCGAACTGCGGAACTTGAAGGACCACGCCGGGTTGAGTCTGGCCGTCCTCGGCGGCCGCACTCCCTACAGCAAGTCCTCCTGGGAACGCTATCTCAACGGCAAGGCACTGCCACCGCAGCACGCGGTGACCTCCCTCGGAAAGCTGGCCGACGCCGATCCCGCCCGGCTCGTGGCGCTGTGGGAACTGGCGAACGCCGCTTGGCACGACCACAGAACCAGTGACACGGATGGGGCCCGCGATACCGACGACGGCCACGACCGGCCGTTCGAGGAATCCGCTCCCGTAACGGAGCGCGCTCCCGCCGCGCAGGCCGAAGAGCGGCCGTCCGTGAGCCGTAGGTTCGGCCGGCGGCAGTTGATCCGGACGGTGGTCGCCCTGGCCGCCGTCGTTTGCCTGTCTGTCTCGCTGTACGGCGCTTTCGGCAGGCATTCGGGCGCGCACGCCGACCGGGACGGCACGGTGGACAAGGACGCACCGACCAGGCAACTCGATGTCAACTGCTTCGCGGACAGCTGTGCCGGGAAAAACCCCGGACAAACCGGCTGCGGCGGCGACGCGTGGACCGCTGCCCTGTACAAGGTCGCCGGGGTCTACGTGGAGTTGCGCTACAGCGATGCCTGCAAGGCTGCCTGGTCCCGTATCAGCTGGGGACACCCCGGCGACATCGCCCGGGTCGTCGGAGAGGGCGGCCGAACGTACCAGAACAAGGTCCACTACGACACCGACACGTTCAGCGCGATGGTCGCAGCGCCAAGCCCCTCTACGGCCAAGGCGTGTGTTCTGCTCACCTCTGGGGTGCACGCCTGCACCTCCCCGGGCGGCACCCAGCACCTCACGGAGCCCCCGAACCCGCCCACCTCGGCCACCCCCTCCGTGGCGGTCGGCACGAGGTGAGCGAGATCACCAAGAGCGGCCGTCGATGCACCACTCCGGCGCACGTGACCCGTGACGCTCGTTTGACGCTCCGGGGTCCCGGGAGGTGGCCAGAAGGGCCAAGAGATGCCGTATGACCTGCAGTCTTTTCCAATCCTGCTTCATGCGACATCTTTCCGATGACTCATCATGTCGGAGTGCGTTGCCACCCCGGCCTGCTGCGGTGGCTGCTGACTCCCGTGGCCCGACCTCGATGCCGGCGGGGCCGTGGCCGGAACCGGGGACTGTGCTGCCGGCTGTGGCTCAGGCGTCGATGATGACGGGGATGATGAGGGGCTTGCGGCGGTGGGTGCGGAACGCCCAGTTCGCCACGGCACGGGCGACGAGTTGTTCGAGTTGGCGCGCGTCCCCGACACCTTCCTCGGCCGCGGTGG
>NZ_JBSFXG010000077.1:0-11579 GCF_053595235.1 Streptomyces sp. NPDC002520
ATTGAGGGCCTCCTTCCCGAGCTCGCACCTACCCGGACAGTAGGTACCACCGGGCTGAGCAAGGAAGGGGGCCCGGCCCTCATAGGGTCAGGTCAAAGCCCCTTTGTAGCGGGCTCAAGAATCGCCACACACTCCACGTGCGACGTCATCGGAATCACGTCACGTGTCGGCCAGGCCGGAATAGTCGCAGGTCAGCGCGAGTTCCCGATCACTCAGAGCTACCGCCTGGCCGCCCGGAGCGTCAAACGAGCGTCATGGGCAGCCAGGGGGGCGCTTCTGCTGAGCGGCACCAACGAGGTCTTCCAACGACACATCAGCCACCAGCGCCTCCATCACCGCGGTGCCGTGCTCTGCCATGGCCTCGGCCAACTCGGGATCCCACGGCGCCTCGGTGGTGCGCCCTGGCTGAGGGCCATGGGGCGTGCGGACGACCACTGCACGGTAGTCCGCTGCCGTCATGCGCCAGGGATGCGCCCGATGTCTTGCCAGCGTCGCACCCACCGCGTCTCCGGCGTGATCTCCAGTACACCACCGATATCGAGGATGATGCAGATCACGGTCACGCGAACAGCCTCTCTTCCTGGGGCCCTACGCGCGAACCCAGACGCTGCCCGCTGGTGATCCATGACGACACTGTCATGCTTCACCACGGGGCATGGTCAAGCGATCTTCGGACCCCGCGGCTGTGCTGTTTCTCCCGCCGGTCACGTCCGAGGCGCCGTGCGCGGCAGCGATCCCTCCACTCCGAGAGGTCGGCGCGGTGACCCGCGGTACCGCCGCACTGCCGTCACGACTGCACTCAGGCCGTCGCCTGGCCCTCGATGAGAATGTCCAGCCGGTCGGCCACGGTGGTGAGGGCCGTGCCCAGGGGGAGCGCGACCCGGGTCAGGGCGTGCGGGTCGCCCCGGGTCGGGTCTCGGTTGACGATCAGCACCGGCTTCCCGGCCTGGACTGCCTGACGGACGAACCGGAGCCCGGACATCACCGTCAGTGAGGAGCCCAGGACCAGCAACGAGGCCGCCTCCCGGACCAGCTCGCGACAGTGCTCGACCCGCTGCGGCGGCACGGCTTCGCCGAAGAACACCACATCGGGTTTGAGGATTCCGCCGCAGACCGCGCAGGGCACCACGCGAAAGTCCCCCACCTGAGCGTCGGTGAGATCGGCGTCACCGTCCGGATTGATTCCGGCGGCCACCGGCTCGAAGCCAGGATTGGCCTCCTCCAGCCGCCGGGCGAGTTCGCGGCGCGGGCTGAAGGCGCCGCAGGAAAGGCATCGAACCCGGTCCAGGCTTCCGTGGAGTTCCACGACGTCCTTGCTGCCGGCGGCCTGGTGCAGGCCGTCGACGTTCTGGGTGATCACACCCGAAAGCAGGCCGTGCCGTCCGAACGCGGCCACAGTCCGGTGCCCGGCGTTGGGACGGGCACGGCCGAAGGTGCGCCAGCCGAGGTGGCTGCGTGCCCAGTACCGGCGCCGGGCCTGGGCGCTGCCGGTGAAGTCCTGGTAGGTCATCGGGGTGTGCCTACTCAGGCTCCCGCCCTCACCCCGGTAGTCGGGGATGCCCGACTCCGTGGAGATGCCCGCCCCGCTGAGCACCAGCACACCGCCGGTGCTCAGCGCATCGGCGACCGGCCCGAGATCCGTGGTGCCCGGCGGCAGGTCCTCGGTGGGGGTCCAGCTCAGAGTGGGGCGCATGCGCATGCTGCCAGGGTACGGAACAAATCAACTTCCCTTCGTCCGCACTGGTCAGCACAACGGCGCACCGTGCTGATGGGGCTATCCGGGCCGTATCGGCGCGGCCCGTCACGCAGCAGGCGCAGGGACGGGGACCCGCGGAGGGCCGGTGCGTCGGTGTGGATGATGAGCATGCCGATCAGGGCACTCGTCCCGGTGGCGACCACGAACCCGGCGAGGACCAGCCGGTCCTGCCGGAACCCCTCCCGGGCCGCGAGTCCGAGCACCATCACCGACCATCGTCACCAGCAGCACATCCGAGCCGTGCAACCAGCCCGACTTGCATCTTTACGCGTCAGAGGCGGTTTCGAGGGCGTATTGCAGACCCTCAGAGAGTCCCGTGCGTCAGACGTGCGTCATCGCCACAGCTGTACGTCAGACGCGCCCGGATCGCAGTGCCAGCGCCTCATTCAAGACGGAGACGGAAACCCGTGACTCATGTTCGGGGAACGCCCAGATGGGTGATGATGTTGCGCGAGCGCCGGGCAGCCACGTGACGGACATGCCGGTGCTGCACACGCGACTCCTGGCGGATGTGCTCGCCCTCCGCGCCCCGTATCGGAGCGTTATCTGCTGGCCTATTCGTCCTCCTCAAGTGGGTACACACGGTTGACGACGGCACACACGGAGCGCGTGGCGTCCAGCGGCTCCTGCGTGCCGGCCACCATGCAGGCGAAGCCGGTTCCCTACGAATCGGCACACCGCGTCATTGCGAAGGAATGCGAAACTCGAATTCGGGACGGTCCCACGGCACGGCGGGCGGGTTCGCGAACGCGGTCCCGGTCCGCACCGCACCGACGCGGTGGTAGAAATCCTCGGCGGGAAGATGCGACACGACCTTGACACGGTCGAGCCCTCCGGCACGGGCCTCGGACTGCATGTGCGCGACGAGCAGTCGTCCGATACCCCGTCCTTGCGCTTCGTCGGCGACGAACAGCAGGTCGAGCTCCGGTGGAGCGAGGACGAGCGAGTAGAACCCGAGGACCCGGCCTCCATGCTCGTCGGCGCCGACGGCTACGAAGGCGCGGTGGGCCTCGATGTAATCAGGACCGACCCGGTAGCCCGCGACTGCGGTTGCGTACTTACCCTCGTAGGCGCTTGAGCCACGCACGAGCCGCGTGAGCCGTTTGGCATCCCGCGCGACGGCCCTCCGTATCGTGATCGGCTGACTGATCGGGGAAGTGCGTGAACTCATCGGGAGAGTATTTCGCACCGGGGAGTGCCTTCGTGCGGCGGGTCGGCTGCTCGGGCAGGCGTTCCTGCCCCGCTCCCGGGAACCACTCGCTCAGGCCCCGGTCGACCACGTCACTGCCGCCGAATCGGCCGCCCGCACGCAGCCACTGGACGCCCGAACCGATGCGGAGGAGCCGGAGAACGGGGGGTCGACGGCTGCTTCCTTTGGGCCTGCCGTGGCGAAGCCGATCCGGTAGGGGAATTCCGAGCCAGCCTCGTGAGGTGGGTCATCCTCGACCTGTTCGCCGTCCCCGGCGGCTGGAGCCACGCCCTCAGAAGCCTCGCCGGGCCGCGCCTTAGTACTCCAGCTGTGGATGGCGATCTTCGTAGTGCGCGGTCGGCCGGGCCGTCACTCGTCCCGGGTTGGTCCGACTGGTCGGATCTGACGGTGGGTCGCGCCGGGACGTTCCGGGCGGCGGCAGAGCCAAGGTTATGAATGCGGCACCTGCCCCTCCATGAACATCAACCACAGGAGCCACACAATGCGCCCCATCAAGGCAGCCTGTCTCGGCACGGCCACTGCGCTGGTAACCCTTCTCGCCGGCGCCCCTGTCGCGGCTGCCGCGACGGACACCGATGTCGCCCAGGCCAAGGGCGGAGACCAAGTCATCACACTCATCGGCCATCTCGCGCAGCAGACGCGCTTCCCCGTCAACCCCGGAGGCAGCCCCGCCCAGGGCGATCGGACCGTCTTCCGCTCGGACCTCTTCGACCAGCAAGGCAACCAGGTCGGCGACACCGGCGGCACCTGCACCACCACCCGGGTCGACAACGGCGGAGCGGAGGAGTGCGTCGTGAACTACAACCTCCCGGGCGGCCAACTCACCGTGCAGGGGATGGTCTTCGGCATTCTCAACCCGGGCCCTCCACCTTCGTTCGACAACGCGATCACCGGCGGCACCGGGGCGTTCGACCGGGCTCGTGGCTCGGTCCACGCCGACACGATCGGTACGGGCACGAGGCGCTTCACGATCGACCTCGACCGCTGACCGACCCTGCCCCCGCCCCGTGAGAAGGCTGGGCCGTCCACGGCACGGCCCAGCGGCTCGATCGGTCCCATTGGCTCCGCCGCAACCAGGCTCGATCCCAGGCCATCGACCATCAGCGACAAGCCGCCCAGGCATGAAGATCGCGATCTACAACTGGGGTATCAGGGGCTTCTCGTCGAACGCCGCTCTCACACTGCCCCTATAACGGAGGTGACGACTGCACTGGTCTGACCAGGTGGAAGACCTCCCGGGCCGCGTAGCGCTTGAGGCTTCGGACTATCTCGCGCCGGGTCTTGCCCTCCTTGCTGCGACGCTCGTAGTAGTCCTGGGTGCGCGGGTCGACGCGGAGGCGGGTCTGCACGATCCGGTGCAGGGCCGCGTTCGCTTGCCGGTCGCCGCCGCGGTTGAGGCGACGGTACTGCCGACTGCCCGAGGAACGCTCGACCGGGCTGACCCCGCACAGCGCCGCGAACGACGCCTCACTGCCCAGGCGTTCCGGGTTGTCTCCGATCGTGATCAGCAAAGTGACGGCTGTGTCCGGGCCGATGCCCACTACCTCGAGCAGCTGCGGAGCGTGGCGTTCCACCAACCGAGTCAGGCGGCCTCCCAGGTCCTGGATCTCTTCGCTGAGCTGTCTGATGCGCCGGGCCAGGAGAGCCAGGGTGACGTGGGTGGCGTGGAGCACCGCCCCTTCGTCGGCCTCGTGGTTCAAGCTGTCGTCGACGAGCCGTGCGCAGGTGCGGAAGAGGTCTGCGTTGCCCAGCCCGGCAAGTTCCTCCCTCAGCTGCGGATCAGCACGGATGAGGACAGCCTTGAGCTGGTTGATCGCCTGGGTGCGGGCCTTGACCGCCGAGTCCTTGGCCAGCTTGTACATCCGGGCGATCTCCACCGGCCCGTCGCCAGTCTTGGCCTGGGCGCGTGCCCGTCCGCTCAGCACCGCCCGGGCCGCGTTCTCGGCATCGAGCGGGTCCGACTTGCCGCGACGGCGGCGGTCGGCCCGGTCGAACCGGTTCACATCGAAAACGTCCACGCCCTGGGCCAGCAGGTAGCGGGACAGGGCCGCCCCGAAGGAACCGGTCCCTTCCACTCCGGCCCGCCGCACCGTACCCGACACCCTGGCCACCCCAGCAGGTTGCGGTACCCAGCCGCACTGGCCGGGAACTCCGCGGTGCCGATCACTTCCCCCACCAGGGAGAGCACGGCGGCCACATGGGCATCCCGGTGCGTGTCCACTCCCAGGACCACCTCCGCCGTCGGCCGGCGCCGACGAGAACGCGAAGCGGATGGTGTGCCGGTCACGTTCGTTCCCTTTCAGGCCGACGGCTTACCTAGCCGGCATCGGACCGGGCGGACGGTCAGAATCGTGATGACGCCTGTCCGGCAAGCCCCTATCGAGACACGCCCGGTCAGCCCGAGACCAGCAACGCGCCGCCCCCGGCCGGTGGTCGACACAGTGTGAGCAGCACACTTCCGGTCAGGCATCTCAGGAGTCAGACCCCGCCGCAGGACAGCACCCACCTACCGTTCTCCGTCTATCCGGCTTGCAGCCACGTCAGCCCGCTCGTTCGGACGAATCGAGTCGAAGCACCGGTCGCCTACCACCGGAACTGGCACCATGCCGCCGTCGTGCGTCACCTCGAGTCGAAGGCGGACCATTGGAACGGCGGGTCAATGAGCGGCAGCTGTCGGTGTTGCAGTGGGTGGGAGCCGGGTGCCCTGCCGGCGTATGGGAGACCAGTTCCTACAAGACCACCTGCCAGGCACTGCACAACCGGGGCCTGGTCACGGTCTCCCGGAAAGCCGGGCAGTGGAGCGTCGCCCTGACGAGCGCCGGCCGGCACTACCTGGCACACGGCACGTACCCTCCCCGCGGATCACGCCCGCGGAACACCCAGGCCGCCGCTCCACGCCCCCAGTCCACCGGAGCGCAGGCGACTCCGGCTGCCGAGCGGAAGCCACGCCCTCCATCACAGCCTCGCTTAACGTTCACAGAGCAGCTGCTGCAAGAACTCGCGGAGGCCGGCGGCAGGATCGTCAAGAGCGGCAGCGGTCCCGGCTTGGAGAAGTGGCCGTCCCGCGTCGCCGCCGCACGCAGGTCCGGAAGGGTTCCGGAGACGAAGGAGCTGTACGGAAGCTGGTGCCGTGACGGGTACGAGATCAAGCTCGTCGACATTCCCGCCTGGCGTCTTGCCGTCCTCGAACCCGTCCCCGTGCCTTCGCGGCTCGCTCGACCGCACGCCGTGGTGCGGGCCATGCAGAACGAACGCCAGCCGCTGGGCCTGACCAAGCCCGTCCAAGGACGCGCTCTCCGGCTCATCCAGGCATTGATCACCGCTGCCGAGGCCGACGGACACACCTGCTCGGCCGGGCAGACCGGCTTCGCACCCCCACCTCATCGCCGCCGCAGGGCAAATCCCCACTTCACCATCACCGCACAGGGCCAGCCAGTGGGGTTTGTCGTCCTCCAGGAACAGGACCGGGCCGAGCACGTTGCCACCGAGAAGGAACTCGCCGACGCCAAGAAGCACTCCTGGGTCAGAATCCCCCGCTTCGACTACACCCCGTCCGAACGCCTCCGCTTTATCCTCAGCGGCGGCCAGCCACACCGGGCGAGCGAATGGGCCGACGCTCCCGGCCGCCCCCTCGAAAAGCAGCTCGCCGAGATCGCACAGGAGGTCACGCTTCGCGGCGAAGCCGCCGAACGCAGACGCCAGGACGAGGCCGAAGCGGCACGCCAGAAGCGCATCCGCTGGGAAACCGCCATGGAACAAGCCCGCATCCAGTACGCGGAGGCGTACCGCGTGCGGTACCTCGAAGCACGGGAAGCGGCATGGCGCCACGCCATCCGACTGACCGAGTACGTGAGCGCGGCGCGCACACGAGTCGAGGCCATGCCACCCGGGCAGACCAGAACCGACGCCGAAGCATGGATCAGCTGGGCAGCGGCCACCGTTGAGCGCCTCGACCCATTGAACACACCGCCCCGGCTGCCCGACATCCCGAGCCCACAAGCCGACGACCTGAAACCCTTCCTCGGGCACTGGAGCCCTTACGATCCCACCTACTGAACGCCCGCACCGCACATTGTGCGCCCACAACCGCAGTTCAAGAGCTCTTGGCGACCGGTACAATCGCGGCACACCGACCTGGTGGGTCATCGGAAAGATGTCGACCTGAGCGATCTTCGGAAAACTCGAGGTCAGATCCCATTTCCTGGCCCATCGCCATGCTTGTGGGTGCCCAGGGAGTCAAACGGGCGTCACGGCCGACAGTCCGCCCTTTCAACCCGGTCGCTCCAGCCTTCGCCAACACCCTGCTCGACGCGACCGGCGTCCTCCTCGGCCAACTCCCGCTCAGTCGCGACCGGGTGTGGCTGGTCGTGCGAGACGCGGGCCTGACGGATCGACAGGTGGGCGACTCGTGGTGGAACGCTCCCTGTCAGCCGACCTGCTGCACCTTGATCGCGTCGCTCACCCGAACCGTCCCGGCTGCAAGGACGTCCAGGTAGACACCGAGCACGATGCCGGGATCCGCCGGGAGTTCGTGGACGGCCGAAGTACGCGTCAACTGGCCCTAAGACCGACCGCCAGCGTCAGTTCAAGGACCCGGTGTGGCGATGCGAGATCCGGAAACAGCTCCCGCAGCTGCGACATCCGGTACCGGACTGTCTGGGGATGGACGAACAACGCCGCCGCCACCTCGTCCCGCCTGCCCTGGTGCAGCAGCCACGCCCGCAACGTCTCCTCCAGCCGCCGTGCGGTCGCGACAGGCAAGGTGCGCAACGGTGCGAGGGCTCGGGCACGCAGGTCTGCGAACGCGTCCACGTCAGCGCTCAGCACCAGCTCGGGCAGGTGGTCCTCGGTGTCGCGGATATCAGAGGAGAGGGAGCGCGCGCGTACGGCTCGTGTGTACGAGGCCGACGCACGAGTCCATGGCCGGGCCGGGCCGACCACGGCGGTGCGGTCGGTCAGCTGCCGCAAGAGATGTGATCGGTCGGCATCGGGGACGAGCAGCACACCGGTGGCGTCCGGCAGATCGTCGAGGACGAGGGTGCTCGGGTCGAGCGCGTGGTAGGCAGGCCGGGCCTGGGCGGCGGGCAGCAGGACCGCCGTCAGCGAATCCGGAGGCTGCCATCCGGCCCGTTGAGCAGAGGCCAGCAGCACGTCCGGGCTCACGCCGGCGAGGAGGTCGCGGGCCAGGTGTTCCAGGTGGCGCTCGTGGGCCCTGCCCCGGGCGGCCAGTTCGTCGGCGTGGCCCGCGGCGCTCGCGGCGGAGAGCTCGTCGATGTAGGCGAAGGTCAGCTCGGCGAACTTGGCGACCTCGGCGGCGGGCAGACCTGCGGGCACGGCGCCCGCTGCCAGGCATCGCCAGGCCACGCGGGCGCCGACGCGGTAGGCGTTGAGCAGGGCGTCCATCGAACGGCCGTCGCGCACCTCGCCGCGGCCCAGCTCGTAGGCTGCGTCACCGGCGTCGCCGCCCGTGGCGTTCCCGCTCGCGAGGTCCAGGTAGTGCCCCAGAGCGGTGCGGACGGCTCGGCGGATGGTGGCGCCCATATGACCCGACAGGGCGTTGGCGTAGGAGGGGACTTCGTCGATGATCGCCTGGACGACCTCGTCGGCGGTGGTCTTCAGCGCGGCCCTCAGTGCGGTGACCGTCGTCTCATCCAGGGCCAGTTCGCTGGCCCTCCGGATTGCATGGCTCACGTCTTTGTTTCCTGCGAACAATTCCACCCACCAGATTCACGTCCTGCGGTCAGGACTTTACGCCCTGAGGCGCAGCAAGCTGGAGTCATGACGAGTGCAACCCTCCGCAGCAGGGCGTGGAAACTGCTGGAGATGGTCACGACGCCGCTGCTGCCGTCGGACTACCTCGACCTGGTCAGCCCACTGCGTGCGGGCGTGAGCTGCGTGGGCGCATCGAGGCCGTGCACCCCGAGACGGATGACGCCGCGACTGTCGTGATCAGGCCGGGACGGGGCTGGCGCGGCCACACAGCCGGTCAGTACGTGCGGATCGGGGTCGACGTCGACGGGGTGCGCCTGTGGCGTGCCTACTCCCTCACCTCGCCGACGAACCGCCAGGACGGCCGCCTCACGATCACCGTGAAGGCGATCCCGGACGGCAAGGTCAGTAACCATCTGGTCCGCAGGGCGAAATCGGGCACGTTGATCCAGCTCGACCAGGCGACCGGTGACTTCGTGCTGCCGCGGGCCAAGCCCGCCAAGGTGCTCTACCTGACGGCCGGCAGTGGCATCACGCCCGTGATGGGCATGCTGCGCGACATCGAGTTCGACGACGTCGTCATGGTCCACTGCGCGCCACGGCCGCAGGACGTGATCTTCCGCGACGAACTGCACGATCTGGTCGCGGACAAGAAGCTGCGGCTCATCGAGGTGCACACCGCCACAGACGGCATGCTCGACATCGCCCGTCTCGACGAACTCGTGCCCGACTGGGCCGAGCGCGAGACCTGGGCTTGCGGGCCCACGGGCCTGCTCGACGCCGCCGAAGAGCACTGGAGCGGGCACGGCGTCCAAGAGCGCCTGCACACCGAACGCTTCCGCCCCGGCATCGTCGTCGCCGGCGACGGATGCGGCGGCGGCGAGGTCACGTTCAGCGCCACCGGCAAGACCGTCGACGCGGACGGCGATACGCCGTTGCTGGACGTCGGCGAGGAGGCCGGCGTCCTCATGCCGTCCGGGTGCCGCATGGGCATCTGCTTCGGCTGCGTCACGCCGCTCAAGGCGGGCGCCGTCCGAGACCTGCGTACCGGCGAGATCACCGAGGCCGAGCCGGGCGTCCTCATCCAGACCTGTGTGTCCGCCGCGGCGGGCCCTTGCGACATCGACCGGTAGGAGCACCTTGACCGCCATCGACCCCACCGCCCATCTGACGGCGGAGCAGATCGAGGAGCTCGGCCACGAGCTGGACGCGATCCGCGACGAAGTGATCGCCGGACGCGGCGAGAAAGACGCCGCCTACATCCGTAGGGTCATCTCGGCGCAGCGCAAGCTCGAGCTGGTCAGCAGGGGCGTGCTGCTGTTCTCGATCTTCCCGCCCGCGTGGCTGCTCGGCACCGCCGGTCTGTCCGTGGCGAAGATCGTGGACAACATGGAGATCGGCCACAACATCCTGCACGGCCAGTGGGACTGGATGCGGGACCCGAAGATCCACTCCACCACCTGGGAGTGGGACCACGTCTCGCCGGCCGAGCAGTGGAAGCACTCGCACAACGAGCTGCATCACACGTACACCAACGTGATCGGCAAGGACAACGACCTCGGCTACGGCATCATGCGCGTCGACGAGGACCAGAAGTGGCACCCGTTCCACCTCGGCCAGCCGCTGTGGAACTTCATCAACGCCTGCTTCTTCGAGTACGGCATCGCAGCTTACGACCTGGAGCTCGGCAAGAACCTGAACAAGCGCCGCCGTAAGAACCCGGAGTTCCGCGCGCGGGCCAAGGCCGTGGGCCGCAAGATCCGCAAGCAGGTGCTCAAGGACTACGTGATCCACCCGCTGCTGTCGGGCCCGTCGTTCCTCCCCACGCTCGCCGCCACGTTCACCGCGAACCTGGTCCGCAACATCTGGTCCCACTCCGTGATCATGTGCGGGCACTTCCCCGAGGGCGTGCAGGTCTTCGAGCGCCGGTCGATCAAGGGCGAGACGCGCGGCCAGTGGTACCTGCGCCAGATGATGGGCTCGGCGAACATCAGCGGCAGCAGGGCCATGCACTTCATGACGGGCAACCTGTCGCACCAGATCGAGCACCACCTGTTCCCGGACCTGCCGAGCAACCGGTACGCCGAGGTCGCGGTGAAGGTGCGCGCGCTGTTCGAGAAGTACGAGCTGGAGTACGTCACCGGACCGCTGCCCAAGCAGGTGTTCTCCGCGTGGCGCAAGGTCTTCCGGCTCTCGCTGCCGAACAAGAAGCCCGAGGTCAAGACGCCGGACCGTGAGCAGGAGCTCGTCGCCGCCTGATTGTTACAAGCGCCTGGCTCACGAACCCGAGGTCAGGCGCCCTTGTCCGCAGGCTCCAGAATCGCCACGCACTCCACGTGATGCGTCATCGGAAACACGTCACAAGGTGTGTGGACGGGAGGAGAATCTGCAGGTCACATGGGGTTTTCCTGCCTTGGGCGCGGGCTGTGAGGCGGCCGGAGCGTCAAATGAGCGTCATGTCTGACGAACTTTCTCTCCTCCTTTAGCCGGTACACCGGGCTGTCTGCGGTTCCGATGCCCGTGGCCGTCATGTTGCTGCTCGGGCGGCAGGTCAGCTGCTGGAGGTGCTGCGGGATGCCCGGCGCAGCGCTCGCCACCGGACCGCCCGGGCCGACCCGGTGGGCCGGTGGGCCGGTGGGCCGGTGGGCCGGTGGGCCGGTGGGCCGGTGGGCCGGTGATGAGGCTGGACATCAGGACCGACTCGTCGCCGGGTTTCACCTTGTGCACATCGGCGTCCGCCCCCGGACGCCTGCCACGCCTGCCCGGGTGCGGTTCAGGCGTCGATGATGACGGGGATGATGAGGGGCTGGCGGCGGTGGGTGCGGAACGCCCAGTTCGCCACGGCACGGGCGACGAGTTGTTCGAGTTGGCGCGCGTCCCCGACACCTTCCTCGGCCGCGGTGG
>NZ_JBSFXG010000078.1:0-11052 GCF_053595235.1 Streptomyces sp. NPDC002520
AGCGGCCTGGATCAACAAGCCGGCACCATACGGCCCACTGATCCCGGCACAGCGTTAGAACGATCTACCTGCCTTGATCGCTTTGACAGGTTCCGCCCGCTGCGTCAAACGCGGCTGGGCCGACTACATCGCCACCAGGCGCGAGACGGACTCGTCCTGAGCGCTACCGCATGCACCAGCCAGGAACGACGCAGACGCCGGCTACTTGCCGGCCAGACCGAGGTTGGCGCCGTCACGGAGGTCCGAGAACCCCTGGGCGAGGACGGCTGCCCCCGGCAGCGAACTGCGCCGGGGCAGGGGCGGCCCGCGCTGCATGAGCTGCCCGGTCGAGCGGGGCGCGCATGCGGGTGATCACGTTCCGGTGACGGCGTGGAGAGGGTCTTGTCTCCCAGATCGCCTCGGCGTACGGTCCTTATCACCCCAGCGAACAAAGTGTTTGCTGAAGACGTATCAGGTGTTCGCTCATGACTGATCGTTCGTTGCCGGGCCCCTCCGGTGATTCCACCGACGGTGCCGCCGACGCGGCGCTGGGGGACCGCATCCGGGAGTACCGGATGATGCGGCGGATGTCGCTGCGGGCCCTGGGGGAGGCTGCGCAGGCCAGCCCCGGGTTCCTCAGTCAGCTGGAACGCGGGCAGGTGAACTGCTCCATCGCCATGCTGCGGCGGATCGCCGTGGCGCTCGGTCTGACTGTGGCCGACCTGTTCGACCAGGATGGCCGGCCCGGTCCGAGGGCGGTGCGGCGTGCCGACCGGCCGATGCTGCACACCGCTCCAGGCAGTCGCAAATTCCTCATCTCACAGCGCCCGCTCAGTCATCTCGAGGTGTACGCGGGCGAGTTCGACCCAGGGGCCTCCACCGGTGACGACGCCTACACCCATGGCGACTCCCAGGAGATCCTCCTGGTGATCAGCGGCGCCGTACGGGTCGAACTCGACGGCCGGGCCCACGACCTGGAGGCCGGCGACAGTATCGAATACCGCTCCTCGGTGCCGCACCGCGTGGTCAACCGCCACGCAGAGCCCGCCGAAATCCTCTGGATCATCAGCCCGCCGACACCGGACTGACCCCTCCCCACCCGCAGCCCTTTCCACCCCTGGCCGCGGCGCGCGCCCGCACCTCTCCCCACCGTGCCCCTCCCGCGCGGCGCACTGCCGCGCCCTGCCTCCGTGCGCCTGCGCGCCGTGCCCTCTCGGCCCCTTTGTGCCTTCACCGTCCTTCTTGGAGACAGTCATGCCCAGAATGTCACGCAAAATCATGGGGTGTGCCGCTGCTGCCGGCGCCCTGCTGCTGACCCTCACCGGCTGCGCCGGCACCGGCCCGGCCGCCGCCGACGTCGACCTCGGCCCCGGCCCGGCCGCGGCCGGCAAGGTGAAGAAGGGCGCGCTCGACGGCGTCACCCTCACCTTCGCCTCGTACGGCGGCATCTACCAGGACGGCCAGGAGTCAGCCGCGGTCAAGCCGTTCGCCGCCGAATCGGGAGCGAAGGTGCTCTCCGACGGCCCCACCGACTACACCAAGGTCAAGGCCCAGGTCGACGCCAAGAACATCACCTGGGACGTGGTGGACGCCGACACCCTCTGGGCCAAGCGCCAGTGCGGCAAGATGTTCATGCCGCTCGACAGCAAGATCGTCGACACCTCCAAGCTGCCCAAGGGCACGGAGGACAAGTGCTCCGTGCCGGCCATGAGCTACGGCGTGGTCCTGATGTACGACAAGAAGAAGTTCGGCGACAATCCGCCGAAGGGCTGGGCGGACTTCCTCGACACCAAGAAGTACCCCGGCAAGCGGGCGATTCCCGGCTTCGCGTCGGACGCGGCCCCGGGTGCACTGGAGGCGGCGCTGCTCGCCGACGGGGTCGCTCCCGACCAGCTGTACTCGCTGGACGTCGACCGGGCCCTCAAGAAGCTGACGAGCGTCCGCTCCTCGCTGGTCTTCTGGGACACCGGCGCCCGCTCCCAGCAACTGCTGGAGTCCGGCGAGGTCTCCATGGCCATGGTGTGGTCCGGCCGCGCCTACTCGGCTGTCAAGAACGGCGCCCACTTCGCCCCCCAGTGGAACCAGTTCCTGCCGGTCTCCGACTCCCTCGCCGTCCCCATCGGCGCCAAGAACCCCAAGGCGTCCATGGCGCTGATCAACTACTACCTGGGCGTCACTCAGCAGGCCAAGCTCACCGAGCTGACCTCCTACTCGCCGATCAACACCGACGCCAAGCCCAAGCTCGACACGCTCTCCAAGCAGTACCTGACCACCACCTCCGAGCGGCAGGCCCAGGCACTCAAGGTCGACAACGCCTGGTGGGCGAAGAACCAGGAGCAGATCATCCAGAAGTGGTCCGACTGGCTGGCGCGGTAACCCATGACAGCCCTGATCGAGATCGCCTCCCCGGCCACCGGCGGCCGGCCACGCAAGGGCGCCAGCGGCCGGTGGGGATGGCTGCTGCTGCCCGCGCTGGTCCTGCTGGCCGTGCTCTTCCTGGTGCCGCTGGGTCTGATGGCCTGGCGCAGTGTCAGCGAGCCGACACCCGGCGCGGGCAACTACACCTGGTTCTTCACCAGCGACGTCGCCCTCTCCACGCTGGTGCGCACGCTGGCCGTCGGCGCCGTCGTCACCCTGGTGACGCTGGTGCTCTCCTACCCATACGCCTACCTGATGACCATGGTCGGCGCCCGGGCGCGGATCTGGCTCACCCTGCTGGTGCTGCTGCCGTTCTGGACCAGCCTGATGGTGCGCACCTTCGCTTGGGTGGTGCTGCTCCAGGACAGCGGCGTGGTCAACCAGATCCTCGGCACCGTGGGGCTGGGCCCGCTGCAACTGATCCGCACCCCCGCCGGCGTGGTGATCGGCATGTCGCAGGTGCTGATGCCGTTCATGGTGCTGCCGCTGTACGCGGTGATGAGCGGCATCGACCGTCGGCTGCTGGACGCCGCGCAGGGCATGGGCGCCCGCCCGGTCACCGCATTCCTGCGCGTCTTCGTGCCGCTGTCGCTGCCCGGAGTGGGCGCCGGCGCGCTGACCGTGTTCATCACCTCGCTCGGCTTCTACATCACCCCGGCGCTCCTGGGCTCGCCCGACCAGGCGTTGATCTCGCAGCAGATCTTCACCCAGGTCAACGGGCTGCTCGCGTGGGGCCGCGGCGGAGCGATGGGCGTGGTGCTGCTGGCGGTGACGCTGGTCCTGCTGGGGCTGGTCGGCGTCGTCCTGCGCTTCACCCGCAACCGGGGAGGTGTCCGATGAGGACCGCACCCACGCGGATCGCGCTGTGGGCGTTCAGCGTGCTGGTGGGCCTCTGGCTCATCGCGCCGACGCTCGTGGTGATCCCGCTGAGCTTCACCGACAAGGCGTCCCTGGTGTTCCCGCCGAGCGGCTGGTCCACCCGCTGGTACGCCAACTTCTTCACCGACCCCGGGTGGACCGACGCGCTGCTCGCCTCGCTCCAGGTCGGCGCCCTGGTCGCGGTGGTGGCCACCGGCCTGGGCACCGCCGCCGCGATCGCGCTCACCCGGTCCGGCTCACGCTGGGTGAAGGCGTCGTACGGGCTGCTGCTGGCGCCCATGATCGTGCCGACCGTGGTGGTCGCCATCGGCGTGTACGCGCTCTTCCTCCAGTACAACCTGCTGGGCACCCTGCTCGGTTTCGTCACCGCCCACACCGTGCTCGCCCTGCCCTTCGTGATCATCCCGGTGACGGCGAGCCTGCGCGGCTTCGACCGGCGGCTGGAGGACGCCGCACTGATCTGCGGCGCCACCCGGTGGGGCGCCATCCGGCAGGTGACCCTGCCGCTGATCGCCCCGGGCGTCGTCTCGGGTGCCCTGTTCGCCTTCGTCACCAGCTTCGACGAGGTCGTGGTCTCGCTGTTCATCCAGAGCCCCTACCTGCAGACCCTGCCTGTCCAGATGTTCGCCAGCGTGACCCGGGACACCGACCCCACCATCGCCGCGGCCGCCACCCTGATCATCGTCTTCACCACGGTGCTCGTGCTGGCCGCCACCTTCGCCACCGCCAGGAGGAACCGTGTCCGCTGAGACCAGCCTCATCAAGGCGCGCGGAGCCCGTATCGAACTGGCGCAGGTGCGCAAGGAGTACGCGGACTCCGTCGCCGTCGACGACGTCTCCCTGGTCATCGAACCGGGCGAGTTCATGACCCTGCTGGGCCCCAGCGGCTCCGGCAAGACCACCACGCTCAACATCATCGCCGGGTTCACCGCCGCCACCTCGGGCACGCTGACCATCGGCGGCAAGCAGATGCAGGACCTGCCGCCGCACCGGCGCGACATCGGCATGGTCTTCCAGCACTACGCGCTCTTCCCGCACATGACCGTCGCGGAGAACGTCGCCTTCCCGCTCAAGCAGCGCAAGGTGCCAAAGGCCCGCCGCGCCGAGATGGTCGAGGCGGCCCTTCAGACCGTACGGCTCGGCGGCTACGGCCACCGCAGGCCGCGCGAACTCTCCGGCGGGCAGCAGCAGCGCGTCGCCCTGGCCCGGGCCGTGGTGTACGAGCCGAGCGTGCTGCTGATGGACGAGCCGCTCGGCGCGCTCGACAAGAAGCTGCGCGAATCCCTCCAACTGGAGATCAAGCGGGTGCACCACGAGGTGGGCTCCACCTTCGTCTTCGTCACCCACGACCAGGAGGAGGCGCTGGTCCTGTCGGACCGCATCGCTGTCTTCGACGACGGGGGTATCCAGCAGGTCGGCACCGCGAGCGAGCTCTACGAAAAGCCTCGCAGCCTCTTCGTGGCCGAGTTCCTCGGCGAGTCCTCCACCGTCCGGGGACGCGTCGAGCCGGACGGCGACGACTCCTGCCTGCGGGTCGGCGACCGCACCGTACGCGTCGCCGGACGGCTGCCTGCGGGCAGCGCGGCCGCCGTCGTGGTCCGCCCCGAGCACCTGCGGGTCCAGCCGGCCGCCGAGCCCGCCGCCCCCGGGGTCAACGCGCTGCCCGCCCGTGTCACCCAGGAGATATACCTGGGCTCCGGCCGCAAGCTCGAACTCGCCCTGCCCGACAGCACCGTACTGCTCGCCCGTGAGCAGGCCGACCGGCTGTCCGGCGTCCGCCACGGCGACGAGGTCACCGTGGTCTGGGACGTCGAACGGGGCGTCCTGCTCGACGACCCCTCCGGCACCAACCACCCACCCACTTCCGGCGAACCTATCCCGGTCGCCGCCGCGGAAGAGAGCGGACGATGAGCACCACCCCCGCCACCAGCCCCACCTTCGCCAACGGCGACGTCTCCTTCTGGTTCCGGGAGAGCGGCGTCCCCGCCCGCCGCCCCGCCCTGCCCGGCGACCTGGACGTCGACGTCGCACTCGTCGGCGGCGGCTACACCTCCCTGTGGACCGCCTACTACCTCAAGAAGGCCCAGCCCGACCTCACGATCGCCGTCCTGGAGAAGGAGTTCGCCGGCTTCGGCGCCTCCGGCCGCAACGGCGGCTGGCTCAGCGCCGAGCCGCCCGGGCAGATGCGCCGCTACGCCAAGTCGCACGGCTGGGAGTCGGCCGTCGCTATGCAGCGGGAGATGTTCTCCTCCGTCGACGAGGTCATCCGGGTCGCCGCCGAGGAGGGCATCGAGGCCGACATCCAGAAGGACGGACTGCTGCACGTCGCCACCAACGCCGCGCAGGAGCGGCGGCTGCGCGAAGGACTGCCCACGCTGCGCACCGAGGGCTGGGGCGAGGACGACCTGGTCGAACTCGACGCGGACCAGCTCGCCCAGCGGGTCCGCGTGGCCGGCGCCCGCTACGCCCAGTGGAGCCCGCACTGCGCCCGCATCCAGCCCGCCAAGCTGGTCCGGGGCCTGGCCAACGTGGTGGAGCGGATGGGTGTCGCCGTCTACGAGGGCACCGAGGTCACCGAGATCCGCCCGCGCGAGGCGGTCACCACCCACGGGACCGTCCGGGCGTCGTACGTCATCCGGGCGCTGGAGGGGTTCACCGCAGGGCTGCGCGGCCACCACCGGGTCTGGCTGCCGATGAACAGCAGCATGATCGTCACCGAGCCGCTGCCCGCCTCCGTGTGGGAGGAGATCGGCTGGCGCGGCGCCGAACTGATCGGGGACGAGGCCAACTCGTACTGCTACATCCAGCGGACGACCGACGGCCGCATCGCCATCGGCGGGCGCGGCATCCCGTACATGTTCGGCTCGCACGTCGACCAGCGCGGCGAGACCCGGGCCGCCACCCAGACGCAACTCCAGGCCATCCTCAGGCAGCACTTCCCAGTCACCGAGGGCGTCGCGATCGACCACACCTGGTCCGGAGTGCTGGGCGTGCCGCGCGACTGGTGCGCCACCGTCCACCTGGACGGGGACACCGGCCTCGGCTGGGCCGGCGGCTACGTCGGGCACGGCGTGACCACCACCAGCCTCGCCGGACGCACCCTGCGCGACCTGATCCTCGGTCAAAAGACCGACCTCACCCGGCTGCCCTGGGTGGGCCGCAAGGTGCGCGGCTGGGAGCCGGAGCCGCTGCGCTGGCTGGGCGTGCGCAGCCTCTACGTCGCCTACCGCGCCGCCGACCGGCACGAGAACTCCGGTCTTGAGCGCACCTCCGTCATCGCACGCGTCGCCAACGTCATCAGCGGACGCTGAAAGGAGCAGACCCCGATGGACACCACCGCCCTCGTCCCCGCCGTCGCCTTCCTCGCCGACGCGGCGAGCGCCGACCTGCCCCCCTTGACGCCCAAGTCCACCAGCACCACCGGCCAGCAGGAGACCACCCGCCCCCTGTGGCAGTCGCCCGACGGGCTGGTCGAGGTCGGTGTCTGGGAGTGCGACCCCGGCCACTTCACCGCCACCCGCGAGGGCTACGACGAGGTCTGCCAGGTGCTGACCGGATCCGCCACCGTCCGTACCGAGGGCGGTGAGGAGGTCGAGCTGCGTCCCGGCGCCACCCTGACGATGCCGGCCGGCTGGCGCGGCACCTGGCAGGTCCACGCGACCCTCCGCAAGGTGTACGTGGTGCGCACCCACGGGGCCGGCGCATGACCCTCGTCCTGCACGGCGGCCGGGTGTGGACCGGCGACCCACGGCGCCCGTACGCGACGGCCGTGGCCGTGGCCGGCAGCCGGATCACGGCCGTCGGTACCGACGCCGAGGTACGCCGGGCCGCCGGCCGCCCGTCCGAAACGTTCGACCTGGCCGGCCGGACCGTGGTGCCCGGTCTCCAGGACGCGCACATCCACCCGGTCTGGGGCGCCCTGGAGGCGCTGCGCTGCGACCTCACCGGCGCCGCCGACGCCGAGAGCTGCCTCACGGCCGTCCGGGAGTACGCGGCCGCCCACCCCGGCCGGCCGTGGATCCTCGGCGGCGGCTGGAGCATGGACTGCTTCCCCGGCGGCTGGCCCACCCGGGAGCCGCTGGACGCGGTCGTACCGGACCGGCCGGTGTTCCTACCCAACGCCGACCACCACTCGGCGTGGGTCAACTCGGCGGCACTGGAGCGCGCCAGGATCGACGGGGCCACCCCGGACCCGCCGGCCGGGCGGATCGAGCGCGACGCGGCCGGCCGGCCCACCGGGGTGCTGCACGAGAGCGCCATGGACCTGGTGGCCCGGCTGCTCCCACCAGACACCGTCGAGGACCAGCTCGCGGCGCTGGGCCACGCGCAGGCCCACCTCTTCCGGTACGGCGTCACCGGATGGCAGGACGCCATAGTCGGCGCCTACGGCGGGGCCGGCGACACACTCGCCGCCTACCGGCGGGCCGACGCGGAGGGGCTGCTGAAGGCCCGGGTCACCGGCGCCCTGTGGTGGGACCGCGACCGCGGCCTGGAGCAGCTCGACGACCTGGTGGCGCGGCGCGGCGAGCCTGGCCGCCGCTTCCGGGCCGGCGCGGTGAAGGTGATGCAGGACGGCGTGCTGGAGAACGGCACCGGCGCCCTGCTGGAGCCGTACCTGGACTCCTGCGGGTGCACCACCGGCAACCTCGGCCACTCCAACGTGCCCGCCGCACTGCTCGCCGAGGCGGTGACCCGCCTGGACGCCGACGGCTTCCAGGTGCACTTCCACGCGATCGGCGACCGGGCGGTGCGCGAGTGCCTGGACGCGGTCGAGGCTGCGGCCGGTGCCAACGGGACGCGCGAGCGGCGCCACCACATCGCCCATGTGCAGCTGGTCGACGACGCGGACATCGGCCGCTTCGCCGAGCTGGGAGTGGCGGCCAACGTCCAGTCGCTGTGGGCGACCCACCACCAGCAGACCGACGAGCTGACCAACCCGCTGCTGGGCGAGGGCCGGGCCGGCCGGCAGTACCCCTTCCGACGGCTGCTGGACAGCGGCGCCCGGCTGGCCGGGGGCAGCGACTGGCCGGTCACCACGGCCGACCCGTGGCAGGCCATGCACGTCGCCGTGCACCGCACCGAACCGCCCGGTTCGGCACACACCGGATGGCCGGGCGCCGACCGCCCGTTCGTGCCAAACGAACGGCTGGAGCTGACCGACATCCTGCGCGCCTACACGGCCGGCTCGGCCTGGGTGAACGGCAACGACGACGAAGTCGGCCTGCTGCGCGAGGACATGGCCGCCGACCTCTCCGTCCTCGACCGCGACCTGTTCGCCCCGGACACGGAAGTGGCCGGCACCCGCGCCGTACTCACCCTGGTCGCGGGGGAGCCGGTCCACGCCGATTGAACCCTCCCCCAGCTAGGCAGTTTCGTTTGGATCACCGTGCAGACCAGAGGAAGATGCCCGCAATGTGGAGTCCCCCCACGTAGATGGTCGCGGTCTTCTCGTAGCGGGTGGCGATGCCTCGCCACTGTTTCAGGCGGTTGATGCAGCGTTCGACGGTGTTGCACTGCTTGTATGCCTCGCGGTCGAAGGCTCGTGGCCTGCCGCCTCGGCTTCCGCGCCGCAGGCGGTGGCCGCGTTGGTCGGCCGGAACGGGGATGACCGCCCGGATCCCGCGCTTGCGCAGGTGCTCGCGGATCGTGCGGGAGGAGTACGCCTTGTCGGCCAGGAGCACGTCCGGCCTGGTGCGGGGCCGTCCTCGCCGTCGAGGAACGCGAAGGCGGGCCATGACGTGAGCGAAGGCGGGTGCGTCACCGGCCTGTCCGGCGGTGAGCACGAAGGCCAGTGGCTGGCAGTGGGCATCGGAGGCCAGGTGGATCTTTGTGGTCAGTCCGCCGCGGGACCGGCCGATGGCGTGGTCTGCCAGTTCACCTGCTGGGACCCCTTTTTGCGGGCTCCGGCCGCGTGCTGGTGTGCGCGCACGACGGTCGAGTCGACCGAGACGGCCCAGTTGAGGCCTTCGTCGGCATCTGCCTGAGCGACCAACGCGGTAAACACCCGCTCCCAGGTGCCATCGATGGCCCACAACCGTAGCCGGTTGTAGATGCCTCGCCAGTTGCCGTGCCTCTCGGGGAGGTGGATCCACTGCGATCCCATCTGGAACTTCCAGGCGATCGCGTCGATCACCTCTCGATGGTCCCGCCACCGGCCGCCACCAGCCCACACTCGTCCTGTCAGGAGCAGGGCTTCTCACTCAAGCCCGCGGTGACTGAGGCGGAGGCGGAAACCGTGTCCTCGCCTGCGCCCTTAACGCCGGCTATCACGTCGTCGTCGAAGGCATCCTCTACGCCGACCACTACGGCGACATGCTCGCCCAGTTGCGCGCCGACCACCGCGGCCCGACCCACGGCTACTACCTGGACGTGCCGTTCGACGAAACCCTCGCCCGGCACGCCACCAAGCCGCTCGCCGACGACGTCAACGAGACGCAATTGCACGCCTGGTACCGGCCGCGTGATCTGCTGCCCGGCGGTGTCGAGATCGTCATCGACTTCGACATCGCCCTGCACGAGACCGTCGACCGCATCATGCTCGACACCGGCCTAGCCCACTTGCCCGCAATGGACCGCTGACTGGCGCACGGTTGCGAGGTGTGCCCACGGGTGTCGAGCGTCGGCGGGGATGCCGCGCCAAGTCGCCGGCGGTGGCTGGACGCGGTCTTCCCGCCGGGGGTGGGACGCACCCGCGCCCGGTTGCCTTGTTACCGGATGCGGACAGACCCGGGTGAACGACGCCCGTCCCGGCGTCATCTGATGGGGTGCAGCGAAACAGCCGATGCGGCCGGTCGCCCTGCGGGAGCAGGGGGTGCCGCGTTCTGACAGACCATGGGGGAGCTTTCATCATGACCACGTACCGTGCCCGCCGTACCGCCCGTACCGCCCGTTCCGCCGCTCTCGCCGCCGTCACCGCCGCGCTGGCGCTGGGCCTGACTGCCTGCGGCGGCGCCGATGACGGTTCGAAGGCGGCGGGCGGCGACCACACCGCTGGTACCGCGCAGAGCCCGTCCGTGTCTGACGGGGACGGCAAGGGCAGCGCGGATCAGGTCAACAGCGGTGGTGACCCCAAGGTGGGGGCGCGCTCGGCGACCGCCTCGGGTGGGACGGACTAGGCCTTGAGCAAGGGCACAACGGCCGGCGCCCGGCAGTGCCGCGGGGACGAGATGCTGGTTACCGCGGTGCATCGGTTCGCGGGTCAGCAGGGCGACCACCTGCTGGTCACGGCGTCGAACGAGGGCACCAAGCCATGCTGGGTCACCTCGTACCCGGCCGTGAAGCTCGGCGGGGACGTCGACGGCGCCACACTGCCGCACTCGAAGAAGGACAACCCGGGCGGCGACAAGCACATCACGCTCCGGCCCGGAGACAAGGCATACAGCGCGGCGAACCTCTTCGACTACGGCTCGAAGAACCACACGGCGCAGTCGTTCGCCATCGCGCTGCGCGGCGCGGACGGTCGCAACGTCCCCTTCTACTCCGTCGACACCAAGGGTCAGAAGCGGCAGTTCAGCTGGAACGAGGCCGACGTGCTGAACTGGAGTACCAAGAAGCCGTACGACTTCTGACGGCGCTGTCATGTTGTTGGGTGTGTACGTGCCTGACGGGGCGTCGGGGAATGGTGGGCCCCCGGTCCGGGCCTGTGTTCAGGCCGTGGTGGGCCAGCCGACAGCGCCGGTGGTCTCGTCCCAGATGGCGAAGCGGTGGCGGATTTCGGCTCGGTAGTCGTGTGCGGTCATCAGGTGGTGGCGGGGTCGGAAGTGGGGCGAGATCCCG
>NZ_JBSFXG010000079.1:0-8419 GCF_053595235.1 Streptomyces sp. NPDC002520
GCTGTTTGATCTGGTCGTAGGTGTGCTGCAAGCGGCGGGAGGTCTTCTCCCCCTTCTTGCGGAAGCTCTTGCGGTGTGCGGCCTGCCGCTCCAGCTTGAGGAGTCTGGCCTTCTCCTTCGGGGTGAGCCACTTGTCCCGGTCGGCGGTGCCGTCCGGCAGGCGCGGGGGTCGCCCGTGGTCCTGGTGGTCCTGGTCGGACAGGGCGAGGGGGATGTTCACTCCGGCGTCGATGCCGACTTCCGGGCCCTGGTGTGGCTGTGGCTTGGCTTCGAGGGTCTGGATGCGCAAGGCGATGTGCCGGCCGAGCGCATCCTTCACCAGCCGGGCGCCGGTGATCCGGTTGTCGGTGCCTGCTCGCTTGCCCACGGGGAGGTCTTTGGTCCAGCGGAAGCGGACGCGGCCGATCTTCGGCAGGTTGACCATGCCCCAGCGGCGGTGGACGCGGACGATGTTCAGGTCACGGCCCTGCGGGATGTCCACGGACATCACCGTGCGGAACCGCGCCTTGAAGTTCGGCTCGTCCGCCCGGCCTTCCCAGCAGTTCACCCAGGCGCGGAAGTACGCCTTCAGCACCGCCTGGGATGCCTGCGCGGGCAGCTTGGCGAGGAAGTCGAGGTCTTTACGGGCTTGCCGTATCGCCGCATCAGAGGCGGCGAGGGTCCGCTTGTCCTTCGGCATCATCTGCCACCAGGCGTGCAAACAGGTCCACATAGTGCGGGCCGCGTGTGCCTGGTCGTCAATGACCCGGATCTCGGCAGGGCTGAGCGCCAGTCGGGCACGGTGCCCGAACCGCCGCTCCACCAAGCCGAGTTCACTCACAGTGATCACTGTACTACACTTGGTTTATGTCGCCACGCTGGAATCCGAATCCCGATGTCAGGACCGGCCGCCACGTCGTCTCCAATCTTCACGTCCACTTGGTGTTTGTCACCAAGTACCGGCGGAAGGCGTTCACCGACGAAATGCTGACGCGCTGCGAAGAGATCATGCGGGAGGTCTGCGCCGACTTCGAGGCCGACCTGAAGCAGTTCAACGGCGAAGAGGATCACGTACACCTGCTCGTGCACTACCCGCCGAAGGTCCAGCTCTCCAAGCTGGTCAACTCCCTCAAGGGAGTCTCCGCCCGCCTCCTGCGCAAGGAGTACGACGCGCACATCCGCAGGTACCTGTGGGGCGGACACTTCTGGTCCGGCTCCTACTTCGCCGGAAGCTGCGGCGGCGCACCCCTGACCGACGTGAAGCAGTACATCGAGAACCAGAAGCGCCCCATGAACTGAGCTGAACACTGCGGACCCGTGCTCACGCGCGGGTCAGAGCAGTTCCGAGATGGCCTTCACCCCCGGCGTAAACGCCGGAGCACCGGCCAAGATCAAAGGTAGACATCGGCCTCAGTGTCGGAGGCTTCGTCGACGTCCTGTTGCTTCCGGAACAGAGCGATGACTGGCCGGCGGTGGGGGCCATCGCCGATTTCGAGATCTGGTGGGCCGACAGCCGCCAGCAGATCCGGCTCAAGCCGCCCGACCCCCGGTCTCTGCGGAGCGACTTCACGGACTTCGTCGAACGCTTCCGTCCCGATTGGTCATCCGACGTCGGTCGGCCCGTGCCTGATCCTGGGCCTCCGTCCCACGAAGAGTCGCAGGCCGCGCTTCGATCTGATGGACCGTCGGCCAACTCCCTGTGAGGTCTGGTGAGGTGGCCGACCGTCGTGGCGAGAGCTGGGCGGTTTCGTTTGGGTCATTGATGGCGGAGGCGTCCTCGGTCAGGCGGTCAGGCGGTCAGTGCCGCAAGCTGCGCGTTGGCGCGCTCGGTGACCAGGGCGAGGACGCGGCCGGCGGCGGCCAGGTCCGCGGCGGGTATCCCGCCCCAGATCCGGGCGGAGATGGGGGCGGTCTCCGCGCCGACGGCTGCAAGCAGCTCGCTCCCCGCGTCCGTGGGGCGAAGGTGTGCGCCGTCCGCATCGAGCAGCTGCATGGCCAGCAGTTCATCGACGGTGGCGCGGATGTCGCCCGGATGGGCCTTGAGGGAGCCCTGGACCTGGGTGACGAGATCGTCCGGCGTCTGCGGGGCGTCGACGGTGACGGCCGCGCGCAGGACGACATGCTGCTGGAACGTAATGCCGTGCTGGGCCAGGACGTGCTCCAGGACGCCGCGGGCGGCGTAGTGGGCCAGGCCGAGGGTGCGGGCGTTGGCGACGGGTGCGGTGGTGGATGCGGTGGTGGTCATGGTGTTGTCCCCTGAGTGCTCTTGTTGCTCGGTACGGGTGGAGTGAGAGGTGCGTCGAGCAGGGTCGTCAGCTCGTCGGTGAGCGCACGCGTCCGCGGGGCGTCGAGGCCGCCGAGCGGCTCCAGCAACTGCTGATGCAGTTCCTGGACCACCGCGATGGCCTGCCGCGTGACGGCCTGGCCTTGCTCGGTGAGGGCGAGTTGTACGGCGCGGGGGTCGCGGGGGTCGCGGGTTCGCTCGATCAGGCCGGCCGACTCCAGGGCGCGCGCCAGCTTCGAGACGTACAGCGCCTCCAGGCCGGTGTGGTCGGCGAGTCGGCGCTGACTGGGCCGCTCGCCGGCGCGCTGCATGCCGTGCAGTGACGCGACCAGCGAGTACTGGGCGTGGGTGATGCCCAGCGGAGCCACCGCACGATCGACCGCGACACGCCACTTGTTAGCGAGGCGCCACACCAGGAAGCCGGGCGTGGGGCCCGGGGAACCTTTGCTCATGCCTAATAGATTACATGGCTACTATATCCATGGCTACCATTTCGGTGTGGCCGTGACGGCGCACCCGGCTCGGCGCAGCGGCATATTAGGAATGCTGGACTTGCAATGTTGTCATTGGAAGGCTAACCTTCTAATTATGGACGATCGCAATGCTCTGAACCGGTCCACCGCCACCGCGATCCGCGTGGCGCTGGGGATGCTCAAGCGACGCACCCGCGAGGCCGTGGCCGACGGGCAGTTGACGACCCCGGAGTTGTCCGCGCTGGCGCAGATCGATCGCAGCGGTCCGAGCACCGTCGCCGATCTCGCCCGGCAGCAGCAGATCACCCCCCAGGCGATGGGCTCCACTGTTGCGTCGCTGGAGAAGCACGGGCTGGTGACGCGATCCGCAGACCCCAACGACCGGCGGCGATCGCTGTTGTCGGTGAGTGACGCGGGCAGCGACGCCCTGCACTCCGGCCGCAACGCGATATCCGATCGCATGGCTGTCGCGCTCGGCGAGTCGTTCACCGATGACGAGGTCGCCACTCTGGCGGCTGCGGCTCCGCTTCTGGAACGCCTGGCCCAGCACCTCTGACCCTTGATCCAAACCAGCCCCATGCCTAGCGTGCGGAGCCGATGGCGTGCGGCCTCGGCCGCACATAAGGACGTGCCGCATGCCATTGACCGAAGAGCACTCCGCGACCTTTCCTGCGTACGGTGGCCACCCGTTTTCCTGGCGTTTCACCACGCCCCTGTTCGTCGGTTCAGCCCTCAACCCGATCAACAGCTCACTCATCGCGACGGCGCTGCTGCCGATCGCCGACGACATGGGCATCCAGATCGGCCAGACCGCGGCCCTTGTGGCCGCCCTTTACCTGGCGAGCACGACCGCCCAGCCCACCGCGGGCAAGGCCGCCGAGGTGTTCGGGCCCCGGCGGATCTTCATATCCGGCATCGTCATGGTCGCCCTCGGCGCCGTCTTCGGCGGCTTCGCGCAGAGCCTGTGGATGCTGATCCTGAGCCGAGTCGTGATCGGACTGGGCACCTCGTGCGCCTACCCGACCGCAATGCTGCTCATCCAACGCCGCGCGCGGGATGCCGGCATGGCCAAGCCGCCGGGCGGCGTCCTTGGCGGTCTCATGATCGCCGGGATCGCCACCGCCTCGCTCGGCCTTCCCCTCGGCGGTGTCCTGGTGCACGCCCTGACCTGGAGAGCTGTCTTCTTCGTCAACGTGCCCGTCGCCGTCATCGCGTTCATCGCCGCGGTCGCCTGGATCGAACCCGACCCAAAACGTGCCGAACGGATGAGCGCGGGGGACATCGCCTCGAAGCTCGACGTGCCCGGCATTCTCGGCTTCGTCGGAGCCATGCTGACGCTGCTGATATTCCTGTTCGGCCTGCCGACGGCGCGCTGGTGGGTCCTCGCGCTGTCCCTTGCGCTATGGGCGGTGCTGGTGCTGTGGGAGCTGCGAGCGCGGACGCCCTTCCTCGACGTGCGGCTCCTGGCCGCCAACCCCGGACTCGCCAACACTTACCTGCGCTTCGGCCTGACCCAGTTGTGTGTATACGTCGTCCTGTATGGCATCACCCAGTGGATCGAAAGCGTCCGCGGCTTCAGTGAGTCCGCCGCCGGACTGCTCCTCCTGCCCATGACCCTGGTCTCGGGGCTCATCATCACGCCGCTCTCCCGGCGCAGCCTCGTCCGTGGACCGGTGATGGCAGCCGCTGCCACCTGCCTGCTCGGATCGGCCGGCGTCCTGCTGCTCGGCTCCACAGTCTGGATCGGCACCGTGGTCATCCTGACCCTCGTGTTCGGTCTCGCCATCGGCTTCTCAACCGCCGGCAACCAGACCTCGCTCACCCAGCACGCACCCGCCGATCAACTGGGCACCGCGTCCGGGCTGCTGCGCACCTTCGGGTACGTCGGCTCCATCGGCGCCAGCGCTGTCACCGGCTTGGTCTTCCATCACAACGTCACCAATCACGGCGTCCACCAGATCGGCTGGATCATGACGGCCGTCAGCCTCGTTCTGGCGG
Source organism: Streptomyces sp. NPDC002520 (assembly GCF_053595235.1). NCBI lineage: Bacteria > Bacillati > Actinomycetota > Actinomycetes > Kitasatosporales > Streptomycetaceae > Streptomyces > Streptomyces sp. NPDC002520. The sequence goes on from NZ_JBSFXG010000079.1 coordinate 4,735, forward strand.
CACTCACCCTTGCCGATCGCACCCTGCGGCCCGCTCGGCACGCACCGCTCAACACCACCAATTGATCAAGGAGATAACCATGCCCATCACCACGATCGACCCCAACACAGCCCTCATCGTCGTCGATCTCCAGGCCGCCGCCCCCCACATGCCGACGGTTCATCCGTTCGACGGTGTCCTGGCCAACGCGGTCAAGCTCGCCGACGCATTCCGAGCCAAGAAGCTCCCCGTCGTACTCGTCAACGTCGCCGGCGGTGCCCCGGGCCGCACCGAGCACGTCTTCGGGGCTTCGGACCTCCCCGACGGCTGGACGGACCTCCTCCCGGAACTTGACCAGCAGCCCGGCGACAAGACCGTCACCAAGTACACCTGGGGCGCGTTCCACAACACCGACCTGGCAGAACACCTCCACGAACTCGGCGTCACCCAGGTCGTCGTCTGCGGACTCTCCACTGCCATCGGTGTCGAGTCCACCGCCCGACAGGCCCACGAGTACGGCTTCCACGTGGCGCTACCCCTCGACGCCATGACCGACCTCGACGCCGCTACGCACGAGAACTCGGCCACGTTGATCTTCCCCCGCCTCGGAGAGACGGGGACCACCGCCGAGGTCCTCGCCCACATGGGAGCGTGACCCCCTCCGCCGTCGTAGCGTGGACCCCGTGCTCCACGTTACGACGGCGGAGTCGGCGTCTGTTCCCCTCCGTCGTCGCGGCGTGGACCACCCTCGACCACCTGGAACTGCGCCTCATCGGGCCCGCCCCGGGAACGCAGGGTGACGCGGCACCAGCTCGCCGACACACTCCCTTGGCGTGGGGCATGGGCGTGATCCGCTTTCACGGACATCTGAGATCAGGAGTTCTGCCCCGGAAGGATGTCCGTCATGGAGAGCATGGGGAAGAAGAAGCCTCGGCCTCGCCGTTCGTTCACGCCGGAGTTCAAGGGCGGGCCTGCGCCCCCATGAGTCCGGCGGCCGATGGCAAGGCGCGCGGCCTGCCCTGCCGTGCCACCTTGGTCCTGAGGGGGGTGCCGCACGAACCGGACGCACGGGAGGCGATGTGGGCCCCGACCAGCGAGACACCCCGCGGCACGGGAAGGAACACATATCCGGGCTCCGACGCAGGACCTTCCTGGAAGCGTGCGCCAGCGCGGGGCTTGCCTCGGCCTCGGTCGCCGCCTGCGCTCCGTCCCCTCCCGTGCGCGACCCGGGCCGGGCTGCCGCCGAGCACCGGCCCGAGGCGGAACGGAACCGTCCAGGGACACCCGGCTGGCGCATCCGGTCGCGAGGTCCCGACACGGCCGTCATCGGTTACGCGGACCGGGTGAGCGTGACCCCGGGCGAGGACATCGGTCTGCACGTCTCGACGACCGCGCCGTCCTTCCGCGTCTCGGCCTTCCGCGTCGGCTGGTACGGCGGAGCCGAGGCCCGGCTGGTGTGGTCGTCCGAGCGGATACGGGGCCGCGTCCAGCCGGGACCTCGCTTCCTGTCCGACACCCGCACGGTCCGCGCGGAGTGGCCGCGCACGACGGGTTTCAGCACGGCGGGGTGGCCGGAGGGCGCGTACCTGCTGCGCCTGGACGCGGAGGACGGCCACCAGCGCTACATCCCACTGATCGTGCGCTCCACGCAGGGCACGGGCCGCACGGTGCTGATGCACGCCCCGGCCACCTGGCAGGCGTACAACCGCTGGGGCGGCTTCAGCCTCTACGAGGGTGCCTCCGGCGCGTACGCCGCCCGGTCCCTCGCCGTCAGCTTCGACCGGCCCTACGACTCGGACGGCGCGGAGAAGTTCATGGTGTACGAGCGGGCGGCGGTGGTCCTGGCCGAACGGCTCGGCATCCCGCTCGCCTACACCACCGGGATGGACGTGCACCGCGACCCGAAGGTCCTGCACGGGGCGAGCGCCGTCATCAGCCTCGGCCACGACGAGTACTGGACCCCCGAGCAGCGGCAGCACGTCACCGAGGCCCGCGATGCCGGCACCAACATAGCCTTCCTCGGAGCCAACACCTGCTTCCGCCGGGTCCGCCTGGAGCAGGACGGAACACGGTTCGACCGCACGGTGGTCTGCTACAAGTCGTCCTTCCGGGCCGACCCCTGCTACACGACGCACCCCGCCCTGGTGACGACCGACTTCCGCCAGTCTCCGGCGGCCGACCCGGAGTCCTCGCTGACCGGGGTCCTGTACGAGGGTTACCCGACGGACGCGCCGTACGTCGTCCACGCGGCGGACCACTGGCTGTACGAGGGAACGGGCGTACGCCCCGGCGACGGTTTCGACCATCTGGTCGGCGTGGAGTACGACCGGGTCACCCCTGGCGCGCCCGTCCCCGAACCGCTGGAGATCACGGCCCACTCGCCCCTGGTGTGCAACGGCCGGCGCAGCTACAGCGACTCGGCGTACTACACGCTCCGCAGTGGTGCGGGCGTCTTCGCGACCGGCACCATGCGCTGGGTGGAGGGCCTGATGGCGGGCACCCCCGACGGCGGCCGTGACCACGGCATGGACGCCCGCACCCGCGCCTTCGTGACCCGTACGACAGGGAACCTGCTGCGCGCCTTCGCCGAAGGCCCGGCGGCCCGTCACCGGCCCGCGCCGCGACCGAATGTGACGGAGGTGAACAAGGCCGAAGTCTGAACCGGCGTCCGAAGAGCCCGCTGCGACAGCGTTCCCTCAAGTCGACGGCTGAGTGTGCCTGAGGGGTCAGCCGTCCCTGATCAGTCCGGCGGGCGAAGCTCGACGCAGTGTTGAGCTGGTGGTCCTTCTCGTGGACGCTTGTGGGGTGGACGAGGACGGCGAATACATGCTGAGAGAACTCCGGTCGCTGGATCCCGCGGTGCGCGCGGATGTCCTGCGTGTGCTGGACGGTGTCGTCCAGGGCCTGCCCGCTCACTGGCGGCGACGCAGGGGGGTGCCGCAGCTCATGGTGTTCCTCGACGGTCCGGAGGACGTGCGGCTGGAGAAGATCACCCTGCGGGAGCTGTCCGGGCACGGGTATCTCGACGAGTTCAGCCGCTGGGCCGGCAGCGTCCCGGTATCGAAGGCCCGGGAACATGGCTGTGCCGCCCTGGTCCACGGGAACCGTATTCACGCGAGGATCTACCAAATCGGCCCCGTCGGATCGGGCTGGCACGTTCCCGACACCTTCGTCTGCGTCCGCATCGTGCACCGGGATTTGAGAATGCACCCATATTTTTCTCTCAAGTTCGACGTCGAAGGCCGGTTCTTCCCGCGGCTCGTGTTCCATAAGTGGGTCTTCGACACCATCGCCCGCGCCCGGCAGAGTTGAGCCGGGTGCGGTACCGGGGTTCGCAGTGGGTGTGGTGTTGTGTGGTGTGGTGTGGTGTGGTGTGGGCAGCTTGAGCTGGAGTGTTCTGCCTCAGGCCAACAAGGCGGCCCCCCTCAGTGTTCGACGCTGCTCGAGCGCGCCGGGAACAGCTCGTCCGGGTGGCACTGTTGCATCGACAGAGGGACCGGCGCCGCACGGGCAGGGAACACGGAGACCACAAGGCTGTCCGCCCCGACAGGAACCGGGCCCCGGGATCGCGGTACGCCCGCCGTGCGCTCGGACCGAGAAGACGTTTTCTGCAGGAGGACTGTTTCATGACTGACCGGCCCTTGACGCTCATGGCGGTGCACGCCCACCCCGACGACGAGGCCACCGGAACCGGAGGTGTCCTCGC
>NZ_JBSFXG010000080.1:0-7731 GCF_053595235.1 Streptomyces sp. NPDC002520
ATCGATCTCGGCGAGCTCCTTGCGCAGCCGTTCGGCGCGATCGGCCAGCACGACCCTTCGCTGCATCACCCAGACCAGCACATCCGCCACCAGCAACCCCTTCCCACCCGGCTCTCCTCGGAGCCTACGAGACACCCCCAACCCGGCATTCCGATTCCGGCGAACCGGCAACGCACCGGATGATCACCTGCTACCGATCACGCCCCCGGCCGGCACGAGCACCTCAGCCCCCGCTCACGCCAGCCCCATGACCAGCGAATTCAGGTTGAACAACGCTCATTGAACACGGAGGACGAGCCGGACCCTGACTGGGAAACCGACTTCGACTTCATGTGACGCCGCCCAGCAACACGGTCACGCCCGCTCATCCACCATGTACCCCTTCGACGCGCGACAGGGCTGCGTGGTCGGCGCCGGCTCGGGGTGCCCGAGCCACCATGGTCGGTGCGGTGGTCGGACTGTGATAAACGGGATCGCACCCCACGTCCCGCACCAACTCACGCACGCGTGCCAGGGCTTCCTGGTCGCCGGTGAGTTGCCTGCGCGTCACGATCGTCTTCCTACCGGATCCGCCCTCAGGCGGATCCGGATCGGCAAGCTGTCAGGACAGCACGGCGGGGCAGCTGGTGCCCCGTGGTGGGACTGCCAGGTCGGTGAGATAGCTGTCCACGGCGTCCTCCATACACGGGCCGCTGGTGACGCTGCCGTGGCCGTGGCCCTCGTAGGTGAGGAGCACGCCGCTGCGGCCGAGTTGCCGGGCCACCGAAACCGCCCACGGGTAACCGGTGGCGGGGTCGTGCAACGCGTTGGACACCAGGATCGGCGGGGCACCGTGTGCGTCCAGGCGGTGCTGCGGGTTGGCGGTCGACGCGCCCAGACACGCCGCTGCCATGTGGATCGGCAGCAGGTAGGGCAGGTCAGGCGCTGTCATCTTCATCATGGCGACGAGCGAGGCGTACTCCTGGTAGTCGCGCACCGGCAGGCGCCAGTCCGAGCAGAAGACCGGGGTGGCCGAAGGCAGCGGCGCTATCGAGGTGGGCGACGCGGGCAGCGGCTTGCTCGCGTCCATCCGCGCGATCGCCGTGGCCAGGCCCGCGTAGTCGGCCTGGTAGAACTTCCGGAACGCGATCTTGTTGACCAGGTCCGAAGAAGACAATGTGGTGCCCGGCTTCGCCGGGTCCTCCAGCTCGCCGCGCCCGGCCCGGGCCAACAGGCCCTGCCAGACAGCGCGGACGTCGCGGGCGTGCAGCGCGCAGTCCGCGGCACTGTCACACCACTTCACGAACTCCTGGAATGAATCCTCTGCTGTAGCCACCTCGGACTGCAGAAAGTCACGGGTGGTCGGGACGCTGTGGTCCATGACGCTCTCCAGCACCATCGCGCGCACGCGGCGCGGGTAGGTCTCGGCGTACTGTGCCCCGAGCAGCGTGCCGTACGAGCTGCCGTGGAAGGTCAGTTTCCGCTGGCCGAGGGCGGCCCGGAGGGCGTCCAAGTCCCGGACCGTCTGGGCGGTGTCAAGATGGTCGAACACTGGGCCGGTACGGGCCCGACAGTCGGCACGGAGCCGCCTGTTGTACGCCATGGTGGCGTCGAAGTCCGCCTGGCTCTTCAGCTCCGGTGACGGCCGCTCGGCGAGCAGGTCGCCGGAGCAGGTCACCGGGTTGCTGCTGCCCACGCCGCGTGGGTCGAAGCTGACGATGTCGAACCTGCGGCGGACCTCGGGGCTGAACCGGCTGACACGGCCCACCACCATCTCCACACCCGAGTCGCCCGGCCCGCCAGGGCCGAACACCATCGAGCCGACGCGTGCGCCGGGGTCGGTGGCCTTGCGGCGGGCCACAGCCAGGTCGAGTCTCGGCCCATCCGGGTGGGCCCAGTCGACCGGCACCGAAAGAGTGGCGCACTCGGCTCCCGGCTTCGCCAGGTCATCACATGGTGCCCAGCGCAGGGCACCGGTGGCAGACGGCGACGCGTGGACCGCGGGAGCGGCGGCGAGGCCGGTGATGACGGCCATGGCGGCTCCCACGACCATGGCCGTGCCCCGCGCGGCGATGCGCCGCAGTGCGGATCTGCCCCTTACCAACGGCATGGATCCTCCTCGTGAAGAGAGCGGTTGTGTCAGGCGTACGGGCCCGGCCGGGGCACCGTCGTCACGTTAGGTGCACGGTCGTCCATGTGGTGCCCCTGTCAGGGGCTTTTCCGGGTCGGGTCAGGGACCACTCAGGGGCGATCGGGCACGGGGCAAAAGCGGTCAGGGTCGGGTCAGGGGAGGGATCCGTCGCAGTCTCAATCGATCTGTCAGCCAGGACGCCGACCTCTACAAGGAGGCAAACACCGTCGAACTGCTGACCAACAGTGAGGTTCCCCCGGCGTGCGGGAGGTGCTGATCAGCTGGTCAGTGTGGGTTGACGGGGTTTCAGGTTCGTTCGTTCGGCCGTTGCCTGGTCGGCGTAGTGCTTCTCCTCGAACTCGATCGGGCTGAGGTAGCCGAGCCGCTTCTGGATGCGCCGGGAGTTGTAGAAGCCGTCGATGTACTCGAACAGTGCGAGGTTCGCCTCGGCCCGGGTGGCGAAGACCCGGCCGCGGATGCACTCCGTCTTGATGATCATCCACAGGTTCTCCGCGAGGGCGTTATCGTAGCTGTCGCCGACCGAGCCCATGGATGCCTCAACTCCCGCTCGTAATAGTCGAGTTGTCAGCTTCACGGACGTGTACTGGCAGCCGTGATCCGCATGGTGGATCAGTCGGCCCGGCTCGACTTCCCGGCTCGCGAGCGCGTACTCCAGCGTGGTCAGGACCAGGTCGGCGTCCGCGCGGGCTGAGGTCTCCCAGGCCACGACCCGGCGCGAGAACGCGTCCCGGATCGCCGAGAGCCACAAGGGCCCCTCACCGGTGGTGATCATGGTGAGGTCGGTGACCCACAGCCGGTTCGGCGCCGGTGCGGTGAAGTCGCGCTCGACCAGGTCCGGGGCGAGCGTGGCCTTGGGGTCGCGGCGCGTGAAGCCGCTCCGGCGCGGGCTGATCCCCGCGATATCGGCCTCGCGCATCAATCGCTCGACCCGCTTGCGGCCCACGTGGACGCCCTTGCGCTTGAGCACGGCGTGCACGCGCGGCGAGCCGTAGATCCCACCAGAGCCGGCGTGGATCTGCTTGATCTGCTCGGTCAGCTCGGCGTCCCGGCGCACGCGCTCACACGGCTCGCGTTCGGCGCGGCGCCAGCGGTAGTAGGTGGAGGAGGCGATGGACAGTTCCCGCAGTACGGGCTCGACCCCCAGGTGCGGGTGCTCATCGAGGAGCGCGGTCACCTGGGCCGGGTCGGGTCGGTGAAAGTCGGCCCGGGGCGCGGTTCCGGCCTTTCGGCCGGCCCGTTTCCCCGGACCGCTTCCCGAACCCGGCGGGCACCTCTCAGTGCACCGGGCTCTCCACAAGCCCCGAAATGGACCGTGTGTTGGGTATCCTCATCCCGCGATGGGCCAGGGAGCCGGGATAATCGAACCTCGGTAACGGTAGCGGGTCGTGCCTACCTTCTCGGGATCGAACAGCTCCCTGTTCTCACTGGTGGGCCACCATCCACCGCCGCAATAGCGGTGGCGGAGTTCCTTCCAGGTGGACCGGCGGTGTTTGCGCCGGATCCATCGCCAAACTGTCTGCCACGTGTAGTGGCTCAGATAGGAGAAGGTCGCGGAGGACACTCCTGGCCGGAAGTAAGCGCACCAGCCCCGCAACGCCATATTCAGTCGACGCAGCAGGTCATCCAACGGTTGGTTCACTTCGACCTCTCGGCACAGCGTCTTGACCTTCCGTTTCACGGCCTGGACAGCCTTCTTCGCGGGGTAGGTGTAGACGTAGTGCTGCCTGGTCCCTCTCTTGCGGTGGCGCTGGATGTGCCATCCGAGAAAGTCCAGGCCCTCATCGATATGGGTGATCAAGGTCTTCTCCGGTGACAGGCGCAGGCCCATCGCGGACAAGACCCCAGCGATTTCCTCACGCAGGACCTCGGCATCAGCTTTCGAGCCGAAGACCATCAGGCACCAGTCGTCCGCGTACCTAATAAGTCGGTAGTTGGGCAGACCATGGCGGTGCCGTCTGGCGCGGTCCACCTTCCCAGCAGTCGGGCCTCCCGGCGCCTGGGCGATGTACTCGTCCAGGACCGACAGCGCCACGTTGCTGAGCAGAGGCGAGAGAATCGACCCCTGTGGGGGTTCCGGCGGTGGTTTCCCGCAGCAGGCGGTCCTCTCCGAGGATGCCCGACTTGAGGAAGGCCTTTACCAGTTCCAGGATGCGTCTGTCGCCGACTCGGTGCCGCAACCGGTCCATCAGGGCCGGATGCGATATTTCGTCGAAACAGGCCGTGATGTCTCCCTCGACGATCCACTCATAATTGCGTGGCCGCGAAGCAAGATAGCGCACCTCGGCTACCGCGTCATGGGCCCGGCGGTTCGGGCGGAACCCGTAGGAACACGGGAGGAAATCCGCCTCGAAAATTGGCTCCAGCACCAGTTTCAAGGATGCCTGGACCACCCGGTCGGTGACGGTCGCGATCCCCAGGCGGCGGAGCTTCCCACCGGCCTTCGGGATCATGCGTTCACGCACCGGTAGCGGGCGGAAACTACGGTCCTTCAACTGCAACCGCAGTCCGTCAAGGAAATCCCCGACGCCCTGCATGGCCTCGACGGAACGCACCGTGCGCCCGTCCACTCCAGCCGCGCGGGCACCCTTGTTACCCCTCACCCGATCCCAGGCCACCAGAAGGAAGCCCGGATCGGCAACGAGATTGTAGAGGTCGTCGAACCTGCGATGAGAGTCATCACGAGCCCAACGGTGCAGCTTGGTCTGGATATTCAGTACCCGTCGCTCCGCCGTGTATACGGCGTGCTCCAGTTCGTCGGTATTCACCAGCGAAAACCTCCCGATATTCCAGCAGTCTCAACTGCTGACTTGCTGGCCCCCTTCGCCCTGCGGCCGTCTCTCACGGCCTCCACGGCGGGTCGTCACGCCCGCGACTACTACGGGGCCTCCGCCCCATCCCACGGCCTTCAATCGGCAACGGACCTGCCCACCGCTGAACTGGCTGTCCAACAAGAGGGCGACCGCGGATGGTTCCCACGTTCACCATGTGATCGATCGGTCAGGGAGGCGCCCAGCTCTACTCCGGCAGCATCGCCACGCTTACGCCGCAGACCTTCGACGTGGCCTCCTCACCGACACAGCTACACGGCTTCGGAGTTGGGATCCCGACTCCTTGAGTCGGACGTCCCACGCACTGCACACCGGCCCATATCCACCAGATTTGACCCGGCTTCGCGCTTACGGAGCTTCCACCACTGGTTCGCTCTCGCTACACCTTCTGACCTTGCTGAACGGGCCCGCACCGTCTGGTAGTTCCGGTACGTCCCGCCTTCGTCGGGGCCGCTTGCCACCCTCACCGGCGTTCCCCGGATCAGGCTGCCCCCAAGCTTCGATCAGGCCGCTGCGACGGCCTGACGGAAGTGGCCTTTCACCACCTCTCGATCAACATCGCGCCTCGTGGCGCACAGCTGGGCCGCGAAAAAAGCCGAGGCCGTCCGCAGGACCTCGTTCGCCCGCTTGAGCTGGGCGTTCTCCTTGCGCAGCGCGGCGAGCTCGGCGCGCTCGTCGGTGGTGAGCCGGTCGTCGCGCTCGCCGGCGTCCGCCTCGGCCTGCCGGATCCAGCCGCGCAGCGCCTCCGGGTGCACCCCGAGGTCGACGGCCAGCTTCTTGATCTGCGGCTTCGGATCGGCAGTGCGATACATCCGTACCGCACGCTCACGCAACTCCAGCGAGTACTTTCTGGGGGCAGCCATGGTCGACGTTCCTCTCATGAGTCCCATCTGACCCTCTGTCACCAACCTCCGCATCTCGGGGGAACCTCACAGGCGCAAGGCCGCGGCATCGCCACCCGATACGGCAAGACCCCAGACAGCTACTTCGCCGGCCTACTCCCGCGTGCCTCGAGTGACCGCATAGACGGTCTCGCGGGTCTCCTTCCCACCGGTCTCTTTGCGGCGGCGGTGGACGCGGAGGGCGAGCTTCGCGTGGGGGAAGGCGATGCCGCCAAGGTTGTCGGCGATGGCGAGAGTCTTGATGGAGCGGGACTCGCGACGGCCGTGTCCCTTGTTCGAGGCGGTGTGCTGGATGGCCACCGCATGCCAGTCCAGACCGTCCAGTTGGGCCCAGGCGGTGGGCTGATTGGGCTTGATCACGGCCACGTAGTGCGCCTTCTTGGTCTCGGCCAGCCAGGCGACATTGGCTTTGACGGAGTGCAGCGCGTCGAAGGTGACCACGTCTCCGTCCAGGTCGAGCGGTGCAAGCAGGGGCTGGAAGTGCCGTGTCTCGTTGGTTTTGGACCCAACCTCAGCCTGGGCGAGGGTGACCGGGCAGCCGTGGGTGACGGCGGACAGCAGGTGCCGGCGGGGCTGGTCCAGGCGGGCGGAGCCGCGCAGTGCCTTGCCGTCCACGGCGATCACCCGTCGCCTGTCCGGGACTGCGGCGGTATGGCGGTGAGCCAGCCAGGCTCCCACGGCCGCATCGAGTGCGTCGGTGTCGAGACGCTCGAGGACCCTCCCGATCGCCGACCTGGAGGGTGCATGCCGCCGGCGCAGCAGGTGACGGCGCACGCCGAGCGTGGCGAGCAGCCCTGTGTCGGCGCGGGCGCCCCACTCGGCGAGTTCGTCGATGGTCCGGGCTCCCGAGACCGCAGCGGCCGCGCAGACCAGCAGGATCGAGGTCAGCGAGTACCAGCGGCCCCGCCGGGAGCGAGGATCGGGCACCGCATCCAGGAAGAACTGCACCCATGAGGGTCGAGTGTGTCAAGGCGTGACTGGTTCCGGCCCGTGGTTGCCCGATGGCGCCGGGCCTTGGTGTCTGCCGGGTGTTCCTCCCGCTGGTGTGGCGTGGCGCGCGGCTGCAGATTGTGGCGCGAGGATGTGAACGGCTTTTGCGGTACTGGTGGTTGGTCGTCCCCGAGTGGTGAGCTGGCCGGCGGAGTCGTCTCACATGCACCCATTCGGCCCCGGGCTCGTCGTCCGGTGCCATGGCCGTGGTTCGGGGAGCGGGCTGCTCAGTCAGGTCATCGAGCGCGGCGTGGCCGGCTCATGCAGTTTTGCGAGCGCGCCCGGGTCCAGCGACCGCCGACGGGCGGTGTGGTCGTCGGCGGTTGTCCGGCTGTTGGGTCTCGAGGTCGTGCAGGACGTGGTAGGCACGGGTGATGAGCTTGCGGGCGATGGCGGTGGTGGCGATCTTCTTTCCGCGGCGGTGCGCGATGGTCTGGTAGGCAGCCGTGAACTCGGGCGATCTTTTGGCGGTCTGGGCGGCCTCGCACAAGATCCATCGCAGCCATGCCGAGCCCTGCTTGGAGATGTGCCCGTGCCGCACGGTCAGATCCGAGCTGCGGACGGTGGGAGTCAGCCCGGCCCAGGAGGCGAGTTTGCGGGCGGAGGAGAAGCGGGAGACGTTGCCGACCTCGGTGACGATCACCAGCGCGGTGAGCACGCCGACGCCGGGTAGCTGCATCAGGGCCGTCACCCGTGGATCACCGCGTGCCTGAGCGGCCAGCTGCCGGTCCAGGGCGTCAATCGGCTCCTTGAGAGCGTCGAGGAGTACCAGCAGCTGGTCGATGACGGTGCGGGAGGCGTCCGGCAGATCCAGGCCGTCCAGCCAGGCTCGGCCCGCGGCGGTGAAACAGGCACCGGCCCGCTCCAGGCCGTGTTCGGC
>NZ_JBSFXG010000081.1:0-7157 GCF_053595235.1 Streptomyces sp. NPDC002520
GTCTTGCATCCAGGGGCCAGTCCCACCTGCACATCACGCAACGTGACGAACAGTCAGCGTGCTTGACGAGACGCACCGCTCAAGTTCGAAGACCCACGAAACCCCTATTTCCTGTCCTGCTCCGCAGGAGTCCGATTCCTCCCCGGCCTGAAGGCCGGGGCATCCTCGGAGGAACCCGGTGAAAAACGACTGCGGCTGTCGTCAGTTCCTCGCCGTCCGGGCCTGAGGCTCGTAGAGCGGCCCACAGCACCGGCTCTTCCACGAAGGCATGGCTGAAGACCAGCTGCACCGCCTGCTTCAGAACGCGTTCCCGCTGGTGAAGGTCGTCGAGGGTCAGGTACTGATCCGTCAGCCGCCGTTTCCTCGTGCTCACGGCGTTGCCGCACCAGGATGCTGCTGTTTCCACCGAGCTGATCGACGGTCTGGTGCTTGATGGTCTTCGATATGGCCGCTCCCGTGAGTGCGCCGGAGACGGGCCGTGACGCTTGCCGGAGCCACCCTGATCTCCACGCCCGCCCGCACCATACCTTGGGGGAGCCGCCCTTACGCTGGGCGCGCCCCCAATGCTTCCCGAAACGTTGCGCTCCGGCTGGGTCAATATCTGTGCCCGCGAGCTGAGATTTCAACGGAACAGGCAGACAGATTCTCTATTGCATTAAGTGGGGTGGGATTCTTCACCGTACACAGGCCGCTTCGGCGTGCTACTGTCGATGTCAGTTGCAGTTGTGGTTCCCAAAACTTCAAGTGCCGTCCGGTCGGCATCTGTGCCGCTGGAAGCGCTTTTGTTATCCGGTTCTTTTTCCGGGCGGGGTGATCATCGCGGCGACACAGGGTCCGCGCAGTGCGGATCCCGATGCACTGCCCCAAAGGAGAAATGACATGGCTGCTGGTACTGTGAAGTGGTTCAACGCGGAAAAGGGCTTCGGCTTCATCGAGCAGGACGGTGGCGGGGCTGATGTGTTCGCCCACTACTCGAACATTGCCGCCCAGGGCTTCCGTGAGCTGCTGGAGGGCCAGAAGGTGACCTTCGACATCGCGCAGGGCCAGAAGGGCCCGACGGCCGAGAACATTGTTCTCGCCTGACGCTGACTGTCGCATACTTGTAGCTGGGGCCCGCGTCCTTCGGGGCGCGGGCCCCAGCTACTCGCATTTTCCCGCAGTGGTTTCGCCTGCGGACGACAACCAGGAAACCCGTAGGCTGACCGCATACGGGGCATCCTGCAGGGGTGCACGCATCCCTTCATAGCTTCATCGCGGCGGACGCCCGAACATTGCGTCTGCTTCGCGCCACTCATTCCAGCTCCTGTGCCGCATGGATTTTTCGTCGGTCAGATTCGCTGTCGCATTCCACCGGTCCATTCTTGCAATTCTCTGTGCTGCTGATCGCTGCGGGAATTCCTTGATATGTGCCGCATCGAGGAAGGTTCCGCATGAACCGCACACGCACGAACGACCGCTTCAACCGCACCCGTAACGGCAGTGCCGAATCCGGAAGGGGCGGCAGCCGATTCGGTTCGTCGGCCAGGAGCCGCTCCGGCGGGCCGGGCCGTTCCGGTGGTTACGGCCGCCGGCCCGCCGCGGTCCAGGGGGAGTTCGCGCTGCCCAAGACGATCACTCCCGCGCTCCCCGCCGTGGAGGGCTTCGCCGATCTCGACATGCCCGGGGCGCTGCTGGGCGCGCTCAGCTCGCAAGGCGTGACCGTACCCTTCCCGATCCAGGCCGCGACCCTGCCGAATTCCCTCGCCGGCCGCGACGTACTGGGCCGTGGCCGCACCGGCTCCGGCAAGACCCTCGCCTTCGGGCTGGCGCTGCTGGCCCGTACGGCCGGGCAGCGTGCCGAGGCGAGGCAGCCGCTGGGGCTGATCCTCGTACCCACGCGTGAGCTGGCGCAGCAGGTCACCGACGCGCTCGCCCCGTACGCCCGCTCCGTGAGGCTGCGGCTGGCCACGGTGGTGGGCGGAATGCCGATCGGCCGACAGGCGAGCGCACTGCGCGCCGGCGCCGAGATCGTCGTCGCCACACCGGGACGCCTCAAAGACCTCATCGACCGTGGCGACTGCCGACTGAACCAGGTTTCCATCACCGTCCTCGACGAGGCCGACCAGATGGCCGACATGGGCTTCATGCCGCAGGTCACCGCCCTCCTCGACCAGGTCCGCCCCGAAGGCCAGCGCATGCTGTTCTCCGCCACTCTCGACCGCAACGTCGACCTGCTCGTGCGCCGCTACCTCAGCGACCCCGTCGTGCACTCCGTCGACCCCTCGGCCGGCGCGGTCACGACGATGGAGCACCACGTGCTCCACATTCACGGCGCCGACAAGCACACGGCCACCACCCAGATCGCCGCACGCGACGGCCGCGTGATCATGTTCCTCGACACCAAGCACGCCGTCGACGGCCTCACCGAACACCTCCTGAACAGCGGGGTACGGGCCGCCGCCCTGCACGGCGGGAAGTCACAGCCACAGCGCACCCGCACGCTGGCACAGTTCAAGACCGGACACGTCAATGTGCTGGTAGCGACCAACGTCGCGGCGCGCGGCATCCACGTCGACAACCTCGACCTCGTCGTCAACGTCGACCCGCCGACCGACCACAAGGACTACCTCCACCGCGGCGGCCGCACCGCCCGCGCAGGAGAGTCCGGCAGCGTCGTCACCCTGGTCACCCCCAACCAGCGCCGCGGCATGACCCGCCTCATGGCAGCGGCCGGCATCGTGCCGCAGACCACCCAGGTCCGCGTCGACGAAGAGGCCCTGCACCGCATCACCGGCGCCCAGGCCCCCTCCGGCATCCCGGTCGTCATCACCGCACCGGTGGTCGAACGCCCCAAGAAGCGCGGCGCCACCTCACGCGGCCGACGCCGCCCCGTCTCGGCGGCCCGCCGCGCGCCCGTACGGCAGTCCACCGCCGGTGCGGCGGCATAGAACCTTCGTGTCAGGAAGCCCGCCCAACTTCGCAGGAGGCACCCTTTGACGCTGGACCAGACGCAGTTCCGCTCAACACCTACCACCGCCGTGCAGACGGCGGTTGATCCCGCGGACGCGGCCGGACCGCAGGTCTGGGAGGACATGACCGTGGAGGTGGCACTGTCCGTGATGGCCGCCGCCCGTACAGGTCAGCTGGTCGTCTGCGACGAGGACGGTATGTGCACCGGCCTGGTCACCCGGGACCGGCTCACGGCCGTTCGTAACGGTTCCGGATACACGGACCGGATCCGCCTGCGTGACATCGCCGACGTCATCGGGCCCTTCGCCTCGCCGCTGGCCACGAGGGCCGAAGCCGAGCGTGCGATGCGCTGCCGCCGGTTCGGGGCCCCGCCCGTGGTCGACGGACACGGCAACGCTCTGGGCGTCCTCGCCCTCTCTCGCTGAACCGCCGTCACCCCTATCCGGGGCCGTCTTCTCTTCTCCCTGGAGGCATCATGCGCTGTGTCATCGCTCGCTTCCCGTTCGACCTGACCAAGAGCGGCGTGGTGGAATCGATGAAGGGCGTCACACCCGAGCTGGTCACCGGTGAGTTCGTCATCATCGGACGACGCCACTACCCCGCCAAGCAGGTCGGCCAGGTCGTCACCCGCCAGGACCGGCGTGATTTCAGCACCGGCGAAGTCCTCAGGGCCATGACCCAACTCGGCTTCACCTGCCGCACCCGCCCTACCGCCGTATCTGCGCCCCTGGCCGACCCGTACGGGCCGGCTTCCGCAACGCTCGGCGCTCCCCCTGTCCGCCTGACGTACGGACAGGTGTGAGCCGAACAGAGCAGTGAGGCCCTACCGGCGTGGGCGAATTCCAGGGGTCGTAGCAACACTGCGGTGAGTTGATCAAGCCGCGAGCAGTTTAGACAGACGCTCGGCTGGGGTCTCCCAGTCGAGCGTTCTGCGTGGGCGGCTGTTGAGTTCGGTGGCGCGTCCGGTCCGCAGGGCCCGGGTCAGCTCGCGCCTCAGTTCCCCGCGGCCTTGGTCGTAAAGCGCCTGGTAGATCGTCTCGTGGACCACGTGCATCTCCGGCTGGTCGGGGAAGCGTGCCCGGAGAGCGTGGCAGATCTGCTCCGGGCTCCACTGCCGGGTCACGTGGTCCTGGAGGAAGTCCCGCAGCTGGGGTTCTGGGCGATCTTGCCGGGCCTGGGGCGCGGTTCGCGGGCGTCCGCGCGGCGCTGGGCGGCGTGCGGACGGTAGGACCAGCCGCCGTTGGGCATGAGCGTGCGGTTGCGGCGATCTCCCGGCTTACGGTGGAGGGACTGCGGCCAAGCTCGGCCGCGATGGCCTGACTGACGCCTTCTCCCGGAGCCGGTCGGCGATGTGGATGCGGTCGCCTCGGTGCGGTAGCGCGACGGGCCGACGGGTTCCTCAGGGCGAGCCGGGGGTTCGGGTGCTTGCCAGGGCAGCCCCGTGTCCACGAGGGGCGGGGCTGCCCTGTACCTCGCGGATGCCTGCCGGCCGTAGAGCCGACGCTTGCCGGTGCGGCGGAAGCGTGCCGGTGGGGCCTCACTGTGTGCCGTGGGTCGGTGAGTCAGTGGTCGGAGTAGCTGAAGTCGCCCACGGTCCAGGCACTGACGTCCTCGATCGCGACGCGGTACATCCCGCCTGTCTCCGGGATCCCCACCGTCCCCTGCAGGATCCGGGCGACGTGGAAATGCAGATGCGTGGGCGGTCCGTCCTTCTTCGCGGGGGTGTCGAAGACGGCGGAGAACTCGCCCAGGTCGGCGGAGTCCGTCAGCACCTCAGACACCCTCTGCCTCCACATGGCTTCCGGAGCCAGCCGACCGGTGATGACAGCACCACTGGTGACCACGGTCAGGGACATCTGATTGCTCTGCCCGGACTCCACAAGGGCGGCTATCGCAACGAGCAGCTCGTCAGGCTTCGGCATGGGATCGGATTCTATGCATCGGCCCGCCCAGGCGGCTTGGACGATGGCGCAACCGGGCGAGACGGGCGCATACGGCTCCCCTGGTGCCGCACTACAGGCCGGCGGTGCGCATGTGCGGCGGCTGCGAGCCAGGGGTGTGCTTCGAGGCATTGGTCGGCTGCCGTTCGACTGCCGCAGGTCTTCGATGAATGCTTGTGCGGTATCGCGTGCGTCGGCAACGGCCGCGTGGAACGGGGCAGATGCGGCGTTGACGGACATTGTGTTCATCAGAGTCGCCCTCGTCTGCGGATCGTTCATGCCCGGCCCTTGCCTACCCGACCCTGCGCCCCGCCCGCCAACCCACCCGAGCCGCCGTGCTCGCCGGAGGGGCTGAGAATCGCGGTCGACGCGCCGCGCCGGTCGGCGCCGCCACGGGAAGCTCCGCGGGCGGCTCTGGGTCTCATCCGTGCGTCGGACCTGCGCTGCGGACGGCCCCCAGTATTCGCAGATTGGCTCAGCGGGAGACCTCATCGTCGAGCCGCAGCAAATCTATGCTCACTGGAGTAGACATTCGATGTCTCAGTGATTATGGTTTCTTTCGTAGCCGAGATCGAGTAAGGCCCGGCAGACACGAACTGCCGGGCAGCAGTCCACGTATGACGGTGCGGTGGTGGAGTTCCGAAGCCAGGTTGTTGTACGACGGCGACGGGACTGACGACCGGACCGGGTGGCCCGAAGTGATGAGGGGCCGCCGCGAGCAGGACCGCAGTTGACGCGGTTGCACTACCAGTAGTACGCAGTCCCTGTTTGCAAGTGATTGATTCCGAGGGAAGAACGGAGGAG
Source organism: Streptomyces sp. NPDC002520 (assembly GCF_053595235.1). NCBI lineage: Bacteria > Bacillati > Actinomycetota > Actinomycetes > Kitasatosporales > Streptomycetaceae > Streptomyces > Streptomyces sp. NPDC002520. The sequence continues at coordinate 5,694 of NZ_JBSFXG010000081.1, forward strand.
TCGAGCACCGTCAGGATCGCCCGGGCGGAAGACGCGAGCCCGGGTACCGCAGGACATCGATAGGTAGGTGGTCTCCGGTCACGCATCCGCGATCCCCGCACCTCCGTCGGAGTATCAGGCGACTGGGCGGAAACAGAAGGCCGGCGCAGTACTAGGGCCGGCAGATGGTGTTGCAGTTCCTTCGGGGCCTTGGTGCCAAACGGCACCAAGGCCCCTCCACGCGTTCCGCAGAGAGGTGAGATGACAGCAGACGAGTCGCTAAGCCGTCTCGACGACGACGACTACCCCGCTACACGATGGGCCGGGCCGCCGAGTTGCTCGGTACCACTCCCGGCTTTCTCCGCGCCATCGGCGAAGCGCGGCTGATCACACCACTGCGCTCCGAGGGCGGACACCGCCGCTACTCCCGCTACCAACTGCGCATCGCGGCCCGCGCGCGTGAGCTCGTCGACCAGGGCACCCCGATTGAGGCCGCATGCCGGATCATCATCCTCGAAGACCAGCTCGAAGAAGCCCAGCGCATCAACGCCGAATACCGCCGCACCGGCGGATCGTCCAGTCCATCGGCCGCAGCCTGAGGTGAGCGGGCCCGCCGGTATCGGCGGGCTCTCACACCCACGCGTGGCCGGGCTGCGGCGCGCAGACCAGTCCCGGGCCGGAGTCCTGCCGGCGCGCCGGTTGCCCATCGGCGGCCCGCCAGGCCCAGTGAGGCACACGCCTGACGTGTCGACGTCCGTGCCGTTCCGCGTGCCTGGCACGATGGTTCTCATGCAGCCGCCGCCGGCTTCCTACCCCGCCGACCTCATTCCCGACGTGACGGGCATGGCGGCCTTCAAAGCGGCGTACCGGCAGGCCAAGGAGCAGGACGCCGTCTTCGTCGCCATCGAGTCTCTGGACGAGCACTGGACGGTGAAGGCCGACATGATCACCGCCCGGCAGCACGCCGTCGCCGACTCGGTGTACGACGCCATCCGCGCCGCGGTCATCCAGATGATCCGCGCCGGCGAGATCCGCTCGGACTCCTCCGCGGGGCCGGTCTACTTCGTACTGCACGACGTGGCAGACGAGAGCCGGGCCCGCGAACTCGCAGCTGCCCTGCACGCCGCCCTGTACGGAAACCCGGCGCCGCTCGCCCGCGCGATGCCTACCGCATCCTGACCAGCCGCCTTCAGAACTCCAAGATCATCTCGTGGCGGCGCTTGGGCTCACCGATACTGGACCCGCCTTGACCCCTCCCTGTCCGGCCGCCGGCGTCATCAGATCGTCCCCGGACACCGTTGTGGTGCTCCGCCCCTGTTCGGAGGAGGTAATGGATCACCCTGTCCCGCTCTCCGGGTACCGTCAGGGCATGAGTCATCCCCATCCCGAGCTGAAAGCCGCCCCTCCCCTGCCTGAAGGGGGGCTGCGGGTCATCGCCCTGGGCGGCCTGGGTGAGATCGGCCGCAACATGACCGTCTTCGAGCA
>NZ_JBSFXG010000082.1:0-5912 GCF_053595235.1 Streptomyces sp. NPDC002520
CATGTGCCACTTGTCGCCCGGGCGGGGCCGGCGGCGACGCAGGTTCCGGGCGTAGGCGGGGCCGAACGTCGCGCACCAGGCACGGACCGTCTCGTGCGAGACCGTGATGCCCCGCTCGAACAGGAGCTCCTCGACCTCCCGATACGAGAGTGGGAAACGGTGGTACAGCCACACCGCGTGACCGATCACCTCGGCCGGGAACCGATACCCCTTGTACGACGGCGACACCTCGGACTCCACGACCGGCCCCTCCCGCAACGATCACCACCAAGAGCCTCCCACGCCCCTTCGGCAACCTGACAGAGCCAAAGGCTGACCAGCCGCCCAGGCCCTGCCGGTCACTCTCGAGCCAGTTGACCATATGAAATACTTATGATAAGAGCCTTCGTGGAAGGTGGCGGTGGCCGATGGCGGAGCGGTTCCTAGAGGGTGCGGTCTGGGACGCCGCGGCGATGGTCCCCGCCGCGTTCGCCGCAGCGCCGGTGCCGACGGCTGTGATCGCGCTCGACGCCCCGGAGCCGTCACAGATCCTGCTCGTGTCGACGAGCCTGGCAGACCTGCTGGGACGGCGTGAGGGAGAGCTGGTCGGGCAGCATCTGACCGATCTCGTCCAGTTGCACGCCGGAGAGGGCGATCCGCTGCGGGCTCTGGCTTTCGGCGAAGAGGCCTCCACAGTCTGCACGGCGACACGGTGGCCGGACGGCGTTTCCTTGGTCCTGGAGCTGAAGGCGGCCTGCCTGCCGGGCGAGCACTCTCTGGCCGTTGTACAGCTGTACGACGTGACCGAGAGGGAGCAAGCAGAGCGATCGCTGCGGGAGGATCTCCGCTACCTGCAGGACCTCGCGGACCACTCTTCCGCCGTCATTTTCGTCAAGGACGTTCACGGTCGGTACCTGTTCACCAACGGACAGTTCCTGCACCGCTACGGCGTCCGGCGCGAGCAGGTGCAGGGGAGGACCGACCTCGACTTCCTTCCCCAAGAAATTGCCCGCGCATACAGGGAACACGATGCAGAGGTACTCGCTACGGGCCAGCCGATCGAGGTCGATGAACCCGCGCTGGACGCCGGATGTTGGCTCTCGGTCAAGTTTCCGGTGCTGGACGAGTCGGGGCGGCCATGCGCCGTCGGGGGTATCTCCACCGACATCACGGAGCGCAAACGGGCCGAAGCAGCCGCTCAGGAGGCACGCGCCGAGGCCGAGCGGGCCAAGGCCGCTCTGGCCCTCCAGCACAGCCAGCTGCTGCAGGCCCTGCCCAATCAGAACGCCGTCGAGGTCGCCCACCGTTACCTGCCCGCGCAGGCCGGAGTCGGCGGCGACTGGTTCGACGTCATCGAGCTTCCCGGCACCCGGGTGGCACTCGTCGTCGGCGACGTGGTCGGCCACGGTCTGCTCGCCGCGGCCACCATGGGCCTGCTGCGCACCGCCGTCCACAACTTCTCCGCCCTGGATCTGCCCCCCGATGAGCTCCTTGTACACCTGGACGACCTGGTCGCCCGCATCGACGAGCGAGAGGGAGGCACCGGGGTCACCGGGGCCACCTGCCTGTACGCCGTCTACGACCCCGTCTCCGGGCGGGCTACCGCCGCCCGGGCCGGCCACCCCGGACCTGCGCTGGTCCGCCCCGACGGCATAGTGACCTTCCCCTCCATTCCCGTCTCCCCGCCCCTCGGAACGGCGGCAGGCCTGCCCTTCGAGACCGCCGAGCTGCACATACCCGAGGGAAGCAGGCTGGTCCTCTACACCGACGGGCTCGTCGAGGACCGCGGTCGTGACTTCGACCTCGGCCTCGGCCTCCTCCGCGAATCCCTGGCCGGTCACCCGGACCGGGGCCCGGAGGAGACCTGCCAGGCCGTCTTCGACGCCATGGTGCCCGAGCGCCCCGGCGACGACGTTGCCCTGCTCGTGGCCCGCACCCGCCTGCTGGACCCCGGCCAGATCGCCTCCTGGGAGGTCCCCTCCGACCCGGCGGCCGTCGCCTCCATCCGCGCCGCCTGCACCCGTCAACTCCACGCCTGGGGGCTGGAGGAGATCGCCTTCACCACCGAGCTGATCCTCAGCGAGCTGATCACCAACGCCATCCGGTACGGCACCGAGCCCATCCAGGTGCGGCTGCTGTACGACCGCGCCCTGATCTGCGAGGTGTCCGACAGCTCCAGCACCTCCCCGCACCTGCGGCGGGCCCAGGCCACCGACGAGGGCGGCCGCGGGCTGTTCCTGGTCGCCCAGTTCGCCCAGCGCTGGGGCACCCGCTACACCCCGGGCGGCAAGGTCATCTGGACCGAACAGACCCTCCACGACAGAGACGCCCGGGCCGGGGAGGACCTCGCCGACGTCCTCCTCGGCCAATGGGACGAATGAAATTCCGTCAGGCTGACGTCATGATCACCCGCACCGTCCCGCTCGTTATGGCCGCGCTACTGCTGCCGGCCCGTCCTGTTCGAGTGTGTCACTTCGGCGAGCCTGGCAAGACGTCGGCGCTGAGGGGCTGCGATCCGCTGGACTGGTCTCCACGCCCAAGCTGAGCGACACGCTGTTCGCCGTGCTGGAAGCCGAGCTGGCCAAGGGCGCCGTGACGCACGGCTGGCCGGACCAGACCTGGACGCTGGCCCGGATCAAGACCTTGATCGGGCGGCGATTCCACAAGTCGTTCACGCTCTCGGGCATCTCCCAGATGCTGCAACGCCACGGCGGAGCCACCAGGTCCCCGCGAAGCACGCGGTCGAGCGGGACGAGGCAGCCATAGCCGGATGGGTGAAGGAGACCTGGCCATCCGCGGAAGCGCCGCGGCGGCGCTCGACGCCTACCTCGTCTTCGAGGACGAGGCCGGGTTCTCGATGACGCCGCCCGCCCGCACCTGGTCCCACCGCGGCAACACCCCGATCGTCCGCGTCCGCGGGCGCTCCCAGCGCCGAATCTCCATCGCCGCCCTGGCCTGCTTCAAACCCGGCGAGCGCTCGCGGCTCATCTACCGGCCCGGTCCACACGGACCACGAGGCGGGCGGGCGACGCAGCTGGCTGATCACCACGCCGCTGCCGGCCCGCAGCCGCCGCTCCCCGACCACGGCTGTGCCCCGCTACCGCTCGCAGGGCACGGCGAACGCGGTGATGACGGCGGTCACGGACTTCCTGCGCTTCGGCGCGCTCCACGGCTGGGTCCCTCCGCAGACGGCCGGCTCGCTGTCGGAGCCGAAGTTGCTCCGGTTCTTGCCGGCCGGTTACGACGTCGGCGAGCGCGGCCAGTGGCGCCAGGTCCAGGCATCGGCTTTTCGTTTCCAGGTCAGCGAGCCCGGCTACGAGGACCTGCCCCCGCAGCAGATCCGCCGCATGATCGCGGATACGCCCCGGGCACGGGACCGTTTTCTCATCGCGCTGCTCGCCGCGACCGGCCTGCGGATCGGGGAGGCCCTGGGCTTGCGCCAGGAGGATCTGCACTTCCTGGCCTCGTCACGCTCGCTGGGCTGCCCGGTGGAGGGCCCGCACCTTCATGTGCGGCGCCGCACCGACAACCCGAACCGGGCCCTGGCCAAGTCCAGACACTCCCGCTGGCGTTGTCAGGTTGAGTGAGCACTTGGGGGTCCGCGCGGTTTCGGGACGGGCCTGTCCGTGATGGTGACGATGAGTCAGGCCGCGGCGGGTCGGCCTGTGGTTCCGGTGATCTGGTCCCAGATGGCGAAGCGGATGATCATTTCGGTGCGGTAGTCGGGTGCGGTCATGAGGTGGCGCCGGGGCCGGAAGTGGGGTGAGATGCCGCTGAATGCAGCCAGGAACCGCTGGGCTCCGCCGACGCTGCGAAAGCCCTTCATCGCCCGTTCACGCTCGCGGGTCGGTTGATGGCTGTTCTCGGCCCGGTTGTTGAGGCCCTTGTGCGAGCGGTGCTCCACCGAGGGCATCTCGTGGCGGTGAGCGGCGCCGTAGGAGCGGAGCTTGTCGGTGACGATCACCCGGGGCACCGACCGGGTCATCTTCATCAGCTTCCGGAAGAAGCGCCTGGCAGCGGCCTCGTCGCGGCGATTCTGCAGCAGAATGTCGAGGACGTTCCCGTCCTGGTCCACAGCCCGCCACAGGTACCGCTGCCGGCCCTGGATCTTGACGAAGACCTCGTCCAGGTGCCACTTGTCGCCTGGCTTCGGACGGCGCCGGCGGAGCGCGTTGGCGTAGGCGGGGCCGAACCGGAGCGTCCACTGGTTGATCGTCTCGTGGGAGATCTCGATGCCGCGCTCGAGCATCAGCTCCTCGACATCGCGCAGGCTCAGGGTGAAGCGGTGGTACAGCCACACGCAGTGCGCGATGACCTCCCGCGGAAAGCGGAAACCCCGGTACGACGGCGCGTCCACGAGCAGCCCCTCCAGGCGATCCGACCGGACAGATGACCATGCCACTGGAGAAGGGCTCCGCTCAACCTGACAACACCCAATTCCAACTGTCAGGCAGCGAGGGAGAGTTGGAGTCGGGCGAGGTGGCTGTGGTTGGCGCGGTCGGGGGGTGGCCGATCCACCAGGCGACGACGCGGATGAGGTTGAGGGCTGTGGCGCTGGTTGTGTGGTCGAGGTGGGTCTTCGCCAGGCCGCGGTAGCGGGCGCGGCGTAGGCCGGTGGTGTGGGTGGCTTGGCGGACGGTGCCTTCGACGCCTGCGCGCAGGGCGTAGTCGCGGTTGAAGTCGCCGGTCTGTTGGCGGGCGCGGGCAGCTTGGATGGCCTCGGCGATCTCGCGGGGTTGGAGGCTGAGCCGGCGGCGGTTGCTGCAGGCGCTGGTGCACTGGTCCTTGGAGGGGCAGGGGATGCAGTTCAGGGCGGCGAAGGATACGACGGTCTTGGCCACGCCTTCTTGGATGACATCGTTCCAGGTGGTGCTGGTCTTCCCGGCGGGGCAGGCGACCTGCTGGTTGTCCCAGTCGATGGTGAAGTCGGTAGCTCCGAAGCCTTGTTGGGCTTTGGCTTGGCGGGAGGTGTCGAGCAGGACCTGGGTGATCAAGGCGACGCCGTAGGCCTTGGCGGAGCCCACGATCAGTTCGGCACTGTGCATGGCCGCGCCGTTCCGTGAAGACCTCGCCCTTGAAGCCGCCGCCGTCGTCGTCGAGGCTGCCGTGGGCCGCCTGACGCCGGTCGACCCTTCGTCAACGATGCGGACGACGCAGGAACCACCCGATCCTGACCAATATCGCTCAAGTGACATATTCCCAGCATCCTGGGCATCGCCCCGTCCGTAGGCGAGCGATGCCCGGGCAAGGGCATCAGTCGAGGGCGACATCCTTCGTCTCGGGCATGCGCCAGACGGTGAAAGCGCTGATGAGCAGAAGGACCATGGCGTACATGGCGAAGAGGTCTCCGCGGCCGGAGGAGGCCAGCCAGGTCTGGAGGTAGGGGGCCGTGCCGCCGCACACCGCCACGGCCAGGGCGTAGGGGAATCCGGCCCCCGCGGTCCGCACGCCGGTGGGGAACATCTCGGCATACACCACGGGCGTGATCGCCGCGCCCGGAGCGATGAAGAGCATCGCTCCGATGAGAGCGACGGTAAGCTGCCAGACCTGGTCGCGGCGCTGTCACGTTGTTGAGGGTGTGGATGCCTGACGGTGTGTCGGGTGTGGTGGGGCCGGGTTCCGGCTCGGTGCTCAGGCCGCGGCAGGCAGGCCGGCGACGCCGGTGACCTGGTCCCAGATGGCGAAGCGGGTGGTCATCTCGGTGCGGTAGTGGGCGGCGGTCATCAAGTGGCGGCGTGGTCGGAAGTGGGGTGAGATGCCGCTGAACGCGGCCAGGAACTGCTGGGCTCCGCCGACGCTACGGAAGCCTTTCATGGCGCGTTCTCGCTGTCTGGTGGGCTGGTGGCTGTTCTCGGCCCGGTTGTTGAGGCCCTTGTGGGAGCGGTGTTCCACGGAGGGCATCACCTCGCGGTGGGCCGCCCCGTAGGAACGGA
>NZ_JBSFXG010000083.1:0-5618 GCF_053595235.1 Streptomyces sp. NPDC002520
CACCCCGCTCGGCAAGATCAGAACCTCCCACCTGGCCCGCCTCGAACTCGCCGCCTGAAACCACAGGCACGCAACCGTTTTGCGGATTTCCCAACAGAGTCCTGGAGGACGCCGGTCCCGCCCGCGGCCGCACGGCCGCCGCCGAAGTCCCCGAGTGGCTGGAGGAGTTCGCCGACCTCGTCGCCGACCTCGACGACAACGGCCTCGCCGACGCCGAGGACGACGCCCTGACCCGCTCAACCTCCCTCACCCCCGCAGAGGACGGCACGGAACTCGACCTGCTCCAGCACATGGAGCGATGGGCCCTCACCCACGAGGCCGCCCCCGACTCCAAGGCCGAGACCCTGATCCGCGAGCTCAAGTCGATCTGCCGGCCGTCCGACGGCACGTTCTGGACCAACCAGCGGGTCGTCGTCTTCACCGAGTACCGCGACACCCAGGAGTGGCTCCACGACCTCCTCCAGCAAGAGGAACTCACCGATGGCGGCCGCGTCGAACGCCTCCACGGAGGACTGTCCGCCGAGGAACGCGAACGCATCCGCCTCGGATTCCAGGCCGATCCGTCCCTCCCCGAGGGCAAGGTGCGCATCCTCCTCGCCACCGATGCCGCCGGCGAGGGCATCGACCTCCAGAACCACTGCCACCGCCTGATCAACTACGACATACCCTTCAACCCCAACAAGCTGGAACAGCGAATAGGCCGCATCGACCGCTGGGGTCAGAAGAAGGACCCGGAGATAACCCACTTCATCGGCTCCGGCTGGCAGCAGGCACAGGCGGGTTCCTACGAGGCGGACCTCGAATTCCTCTCCCGCGTCGCCAAGAAGGTCGCGCGCATGGAGCACGACCTCGGCTCCGTCAATGCCGTACTCGCCGACGCCGTACAGCGGCGCATGACCGGCGACACCGCGCCCGTCGACATCGAGCACGCCAGGCCCAAGCCGATCAAGGGGCGCCGCACCGGCGGTGAGGTCGCGCCCGAACAGAACGTCACCGCCCAGGCCAAGAGGCTCGCCGACCAGTACGAAAGCACCGTGTCGGCCCTCGGCCTGACCCCGGCCAACGTCCAGCGCGTCGTCGACACCGCCCTCGCCCTCGACCACCAGCCTCCGCTCCTGCCCTCCGCCTTCCGCACCGAGCAGTTCGAACCGGGCGACCTCTTCGAGGTGCAGCCCCTCTCCGGCAGCTGGGAGCGCGCCACCCGCGGCCTCGCCCACAAGCTCCGCGAAGGCGAGCAGCGCCCTCTCACCTTCTCCCCGGCGGTCGCCGCGCAGGCCCACGACGACGTGGTCCTCGCCCACCTCAAGCACCCGCTGGTCGCCCTGTCCACGCGCCTGCTCACCGCCGCCGTCTGGAACGCCGACTCGGTCGGCCTCAACCGCGTCACCGCCGTCGTCTCCGACGACCCGGCCGTCACCACCACCCTGGTCTCCGCGTACGCCCGCTACGTCCTCGTCGGCACCGACGGCACCCGCCTGCACGAGGAAGTCCTGTACGCGGGCGGCTGGTTCGGCGACACCGGCCGCTTCCGCCGCTGGGAGTCGGTCGGTGAACAGGGCAGGGTCCTGTCCGAGGCGCTCACGCAGGGCACCGAGGCCGCCCCGCACCTGCGCGGCGAACTCACCGAGGCCTGGCCGAGACTCCGCGACCCGCTCTACCGCTCCCTGGAGGCGCGCGCCGCCGAACTCGGCCGCCAGCTGGAGAGCAGGCTCGCCGACCGCCGCGCGGAGGAGGAGCGCCGCATCACCGCCACCCTCGACCGCTTCGAAGCCACCCTGCGCGCCAAGCTCAAGGAGGAGGGCGACGGCGAGGGCGAACAGCTCACCCTGCTGTCCACCCATGAGCTGACCGGCCACGAGCGCCGCCAGTTCGAGGACGACCGCCGCCGCTGGCAGGAACGCCTCGAAGGCCTCCCCGCCGAGCGCGAACGCGAACTCGCCGCCATCGCCGCCCGCTACCGGGAACCCCGCTCCCACCTCTTCCCCGCCGCCGTCGTGTTCGTCGTCCCCGCAAAGGAAGCCCGCCGATGAGCCCTCGCCGCCCCATGAGCCGCGGAATGGCCGCCGCCAAGGCCCAGGCCACCGACGGCCGCCGGCAGCACCAGGAGTGGCTGGACCTCACCGAGGTCTCCGGCCCCTTCCTCACCATGCCCGTCCTGCTGCGGGCCTGGCCCCAGCTCGACGCCCTCGAGAAGGACGAACGCGCCCGGCTGCGTGCCCGCCACGCCGACTGGCAGACCGACACGACTGCGGGCCGTGACGAGTGGGTGGCGTACATCCTGACGCGGCTCCTCGGCTGGAACGACGCCCTGACGCTCCGTCTCGGTGAGTCCGAACACCACGGCCTGGACCGTCTCACGCTGCGTGTCGCGGAGCACAACACCGAGGTCCGCCCCGACTTCGCGCTCACCGACCCCGGCACCGACCTCGCGGTGGAGCCCAGCACCGAGGCCGCCGCCAAGCGCGTACGACTCCTCGGCCTGACGGTCCCGGCCGGCACCGCGCCCACCGCCCGCGCAGGCGGAGGCGGCGACTGGGCTGCGGCCCCGGCCGACCGCCTCGCCCGCCTGCTCCGCCACCACGGCGTACCGCTCGGCCTGGTCACCGACGGCCGCTGGTGGTGCCTGGTCTGGGCCCCGCTCGGTGGCGTCACGACCACGGCGGTCTTCGACACCATCGGATGGAACGAGGCAGCGGAGCGCAACGTCGTCCGCGCCTTCGTGTCGCTGCTCCGGCGCCGCCGCTTCTTCGAGTACGAGGACGCCGAGACGCTCGTCGGCCTGCTCAAGGCGAGCCTCGCGGCGGGCGAGGACGTCACCGAGGCGCTGGGCGTCCAGGTCCGCCAGGCCGTGGAACTCCTCGTCGACGCCATCGGGCGCGCGGACGTACGGGCCGTCGAACACGGCGCCCCCGGCCTGTACGCGTCCGGCGTCGGCGCGGGCGAGGTCTACCGCGCCTCGGTCGCGGTGATGATGCGCGTCGTCTTCCTCCTGTTCGCGGAAGAACGCGGCATGTTGCCCGCCGACAACGAGGTGTACGCCCGCTCCTACTCCGCCCGCTTCCTGCGCGACGAGCTGAAGGCGCGCGCGGACGAGGAGGGCGAGACCTCTCTGGAGCACACCACGTCCGCGTGGCACCGCCTGATCGCCCTCTTCCACGCCGTGTACGGAGGAGTGGACCACCCCGCCTCCGGCTTCCACCTGCCCGCGTACGACGGCTCGATCTTCGACCCCGACACGTATCCCTGGCTGGAGCGCACCACCCCGCTGCTGCCGATAGACGACCGTACGGTCCTGCACATGCTCCAGGCGGTGCAAGAGGTCCGCGTCGGCAAGGGCAAGGACCGCGAGGTCCGCACGCTCAGCTTCCGCGCCCTGGACGTCGAACAGATCGGCTACGTCTACGAGGGCCTGCTGTCGTACGACGGCCGCCGCGCGACCGAGCACATGGTGGGGCTGATCGGCCCCGAGGGGCTGGAGCACGAGGTACCGCTGCGGGAGCTGGAGTCGCTGGCGGCGAAGGCCGCCGCCTCATCGCCCAGTGCCTTCGTGAAGGCGCTGGCGAAGGCCATCCACGAGAAGTGGAAGGAGCCGAAGCCGCCCGCGACGGCCGGACAGTTGGAGAAGAAGCTCGCCCCGGTGGGGGCCGAGGAGGCGGCGGAGGCGCGGCGCCGGCTGAACGCGGTGACGAAGGACCACCCGGGCCTGACGGAGCGGCTGCTGCCGTTCGTCGGGATCCTGCGGGATGACCTGCGTGGCCTGCCGACAGTCATCCCGAACGGCACCCTGTACGTCACCGAGTCCTCGCTCCGGAAGAACACGGGCACGCACTACACGCCCCGCTTCCTCGCGGAGGAGGTCGTGCTGCACGCACTGCAGCCCCTGGCGTACGAGCCGGGCTCGCTGCAGACGGCGGACACGGGGCAGTGGCGGCTGAAGTCCTCCGAGCAGATCCTGGACCTGAAGGTCGCGGACATAGCGATGGGCTCGGCGGCCTTCCTGGTGGCGGCCTGCCGCTACCTGGGCGACCGGCTCATAGAGGCCTGGGAGAACGAGGGCCACACGGGCGCAATGGTCTATCGGGCCGGGCGGGCTGTTGAGGCCGTGACGGCGGCGGACGCGGAACAGGACCCGGTGGTCGTCGAAGCCCGCCGCCAGATCATCGAGCACTGCCTGTACGGGGCGGACATCAACCCGATGGCCGTGGAGATGGCCAAGCTGTCGCTGTGGCTGGTGTCGATGGACCCGGGACGGCCTTTCACCTTCCTCGACGACCGGTTGGTGGCGGGGGACTCGCTCCTCGGGGTCACCGGCATGGGCCAGATCACCCGCATCCACCTCGACGCGGGCGGCCAGGAGGACTCCTTCGCCCTCGACGCACGCGACCGCGTCGACGCCCTGACCCGCGAACGCCTCGCCATCACCACCATCAAGGGCGTCGACCTGGTCGCCCTGGCCAAGAAGCGGGAGCGATTGGCGGCGGTCAACCGGCATTCGGCCCGGCTCCGCCTGGTCGGCGACCTCATCGTCGGCGCGGCCCTGGCCACCTGCTCCTCCGGCCGCGTCCCCTGGTACGAGAGCGCGGGCGGCGAGCCGGTGCGGGATCTGTTCCCTGTGGCCGCGAACATCGTCCGCGAGATCGCGTCGGAGGACGTCGCCGACGACACGGACGTGGTGCGCGCGGCGCGGGCCACGGCGCAGGAGTGGCTGGCGGCGGAGCTGCCGGAGGACGGGCTCGAACGGGCGCCGGTGCACTGGCCGCTGGTGTTCCCCGAGGTGTTCAGCGGGGGGCGGGACGGGTTCGACGCGGTGGTGGGGAATCCGCCGTTCTTGGGCGGGCAGAAGCTCACGGGCGCGCTGGGGGAGGCGTACCGGGAGTACCTGGTGCGGTACCTGGCCGGAGGCAAGCGAGGCAGTGCCGACCTGGTGGCGTACTTCGAACTGCGGGTGCATGAGCTGCTGAACGGGGCGGGGCAGACTGGATTGATCGCCACGAACACCCTTGCGCAGGGGGACTCGCGGGAAGTCGGCCTTGACCAGTTGGAGGCCCGGGGTGTCTCCATCCGGCGAGCTGTCAAGAGCAAGCCCTGGCCTTCGAGTTCGGCAGTGTTGGAGTACTGCGCGGTGTGGACGAGCCGGGCCCGGATAGCCGATGCGGCTCCCCGGGTGCTGAGCGGGGCGGCGGTACCGAACGGGATCACGACTTCGCTGAACCCGGGGACAAGGGAGGCGGCTTGGGTGGAGGCGCTGGAAGGGAACGGAGGGGTGGCGTTCCAAGGCTCGATCGTGCTGGGCCTTGGCTTCACGCTTCCCGAGTCCGAGGCCCGATCCTGGATCAGCGAAGACAGACGGTACGCGGAAGTACTGTTCCCGTACCTCAACGGGCAGGACATCAACAACCACCCGGAGCATGGGACCGAGCGGTGGGTCATCGACTTCGGGGCGCGTGAACTGAGTAAGGCTGAGGAGTACCCGAAGGCGTTCGAGAAGGTGTTGAGGGAGGTGAAGCCCGAACGTCTACTGGTTAAGGGCGTGCGCGGATAGGCGGTGCTCAGGGGCGCTTCCCGGGGCGTGCGTCCCAGCGGTAGAGGATCCACGCGCGGCGGATGAGGCGACGCAG
>NZ_JBSFXG010000084.1:0-4987 GCF_053595235.1 Streptomyces sp. NPDC002520
AGCTACCTCGCCGGCCTCCACCTGCGCGCCTCGATGATCTGGATCAAAGACCTCACCCGAACCGCAGATTGATCACGACTCGATACGCGCCCTAGGGCGTTCGAGACGGCCACCGGAATCTCACGCTGGAGTCGCCCACCCCCGGGGCCGTCTTGGATCGGCGTGTGACGGAGCTCGGCCGGCGGTCGCCTCGCGGTGGGGCGACGCTCGCTTCGTCGTAGTCTGGGTGACGCGGGGCCACAGCACGGATACATCCCTTCTCCCGCCTGACGAGGGCACGTATGCCCACCCCCAGTCCCTGGCCGCCGGCAGGCGCGAGGACCCGGTACAATACACGCTTCTTCCCCCAGGCCAGGCCCGCTACCTCGACAGGCTCATGCTCTGGCTCAGCACCGTGACCAGCATGAGGCATGGCAACGACGTCTGGGAGCACGGCGGCTTCGCCGTCCACTTCTTCCACCGAAGGCTGGTCGACCGGCTTGCCGCGGGCTGGAGCCTCCAGGAGGTCCGGCCCGGGGATCTAGAAGAACATCACCATGTCCCAGTCCTCGGACAGATCGATGTCCACGAGGTTCCGGTCTTGGCGCGGCTCGGCTTCCGCGGGTCGTACACCGCCGGCACGACGGTGCCCACCGGCCCTCGCGGCTCCACTCCCACCTCGATGAATCGGGGCACTTGGCGCCTGGCCGGGTCCTTGGGCAGGCGGAGCGGGTAGTAGACGCGATGCCTCTTACGGATCCATTCCTGCCGCATGGAGGCCGCTTCGCCCTCAACGCCGTGGCGTTGCAGATGCCGCAGCTTCAGAAACCGAAGAAGCCCAGTCAGATCGAGGAAGCAGATCAGCGCGCCCAGGCCCATCAGAACAAAACCCACACCCGCGATGTTGCTCATGGCACCCCCCTGTGCGCCGGACCGCCGGTGCCCGAACGCAGTCACGTGACTCGGTTGTCGACCCCACAACCTGTCCACGCTGCGGGCTGGTTGGCCTCGGGGCCATGGCGGTGAAGCTCCTCGTATACCGCTCCACCACCGAGATCACATACCTACCGGGAACTCTGTATGCTCGTCTAGCCGTCAGCGATCAATCTGTCCACCACTCACCTGCGCGACCTCCCCCATCATCTGGCCGCACACCGCGGGCAGATCGGCTGCGGCTGGCGGCGACTCACCTCATCAGGTCGACAGGCCCTGGAAGGGGTTCATAGTGTCGCCGTCGTGGACGGTGTCGCATCGCGCAGGGTAGGGACCGAATGTCTGGGCCATGGCCATCACCCCGGGATATGCGAAAGCCCGGCGCTCTGGCCGGGCTGGTGAGGCACTACGTGCACTGTGACACAGAATGCACACGCACCCCATCCCTGGTCAACTCCCCCAAGATGTTGCAGCGAAGGCATCGACAGCGTTGCCGTGGCGCGAGTACCGTCCGCGCTGTGCGGCGAGTCCTTTTCGTGTCATTGTTGGTCGTTCTCAGCACGGCTGCTTGTGGCGGGAAGCCCACTGCCGCTCCGGAACGAAGCTCACAGCCATCGGCGGCGCCTGGCGTGGTCGGCTATCTCTATACCGAAGCCGCTGAGGTGACCTTCCTCCAGTGGCCGGCAGATCACGTCGGCGACGTGGAGGGCACCATCGATTCGGCTGTGGCCTCCGGCAGCCCGCCCGACGAGACCGTGGCGACGAGCACCGATTCTTTCACGGTACGGATCAACGGCCACTCCGTGACCCTCCAGCTCGGTGCACACACTGACTACGGGAGCCTGTCCGGGGACACCTTGACGTTGAACGTGCGCCAGAGCGACGGCAGCATTCGCCCCATCACCTACCGTCGGGCTTCGCCGGCTGACTACAACCACGCGCTGGCGACGCTGAGGAAGACGGTCTCGGGCGCCAACAGCCGTACGGAACGTGATCAGCAGACTGCGCAGGAGATCAAGTCGCTCTCGGACGACTACAAGGCGGTCGGAGCAGACACGGGCGCTCTCAAGGGAGATCTCTCGACTCTGAAATCCGATGTCACCACCGCGGGTGACGACCTCAAGACAGCCCACGACGACGAGAAGAAGGTACTCACCGAGGCCTCCACGGGCACGGAGGACGTGTGCGTTGACGCTAACGGCGTCGATGTTGACGCCAACGGCGTGAGTGTCGATGCGGATGGTGTGAGCACGGACCTGGTCACCGTCACGGACGATCTGTCCGCGCTGCGGAAGGCTGTCTCAAGTCTTCGGTCCAGTTTGCAGGTGGTGCGAAAGGATGTGCCCGCCTACAACGGCGGCGACGGGAATCCGAGTCCCGCCGAAGCCGAGAAGGCGATGGCAGGGGCTCAGTCGTCCATCACCGATTTCGTCAAGCAGGTCAACACCAACATTGATCAGGTCAACGCCCACGTCTCCGACGCGTACGGCTACTCGGCCGCCGCCAGCAAGGCAGGTCACTGCGGGTCAGCATCCTCCGCACCGACACCGATCGCGCATATCAAGTGAACGGCGCCCAATGCGCGGAGTGCGGTGCCAGTCGCTCAGGCTACCGACCGCCGGCGCACGGCGGCGTTGACGTCGGCCAGGTCCCAGAGGGCGAGTGCCTGGCCGCGTGAAGGGTTGAGCTTCCAGTCAGCCGGAGTGATGCCGCGGCGTCGCGCCCACTCCCGGAACTGGCCGGCGGAGGTCATGCCGAGCGAGTAGGCAGCCATGGCGGTGGTGACGAGGGGGCGGCCGTCACGGCCGTGGAGTGCGCTCACGTCTTCATTGTCATATGACCTCGAAGACGGATGCGCCTTCAGTGCCTTGGGAGTCGACAGGCCCGGTCCATGCCCGCTGCGCCCGGGGCCGCGGAGCCTTCATGTTGGCCTCCACCGCCCTTTTCTTCATGGTCTGGAGATCATCCGCCTTCGAGGCACGCAGGCTGGACTCGATGACGAAGTGCCGTGCCCAGTCATAGTCGTCGGGCGTGACGTCCTCTAGAGCTTTCCCGACGGTGTAGCGCTTGCTGCCGTCACCGAAAGTGTGTACCTCGGGGGTCAGGATGCGGAAACGGGCCATGCTCGCGTAGTCGATGCCGAGAGCGATGGCACCCAGGGCTTCCTGGGCGAGTTCAGTGAAGTTACTGAGCTTCAAGAGTCGGCTGCTGATGTCCGTGGTCCGCACACGAGGCTCATCGAGGGGCGACAGTTTCTCACCGAAGTTGAAGGGCGACCATCTGCCGGAACCTTGGCTGCGGCGGTAGTGGTTGAGCAGCGCGTCGAATCCCAGGGAGAGGCCGGCCATGGCCTGGACGTAGTCGCCGACATCGGCGTGCGTCTGCGCGTCACGCAGCAGTTGCTTGGTCTCTGGTTGGGTCAGTAGGTCGACCATGTCGATGGAGTCGAAGTCGACACCGAAGACCTTCGGGGTGACGGTGGTGAAGAAGTCGTCCAAGGTCTGGCGGGCCTGCTCGATGTGGTGCTCGGAGGGGAACGTGCCGTTGTGCTTGAGCGCCACGCGAGCGTCGTTGAGACGCTTCATCGAGTCCTTCTTCGGCAGTTCGAACTCCGGCTTGATCAGGGCCCAGTACGCGATGAAGTCGGGGGCCTTGTTCACGTCGATACCCAGGTGCTGGGTGACGATGCCGAGGTAGTTCTCGACGGCATCGTGAAAGGAGGTGATGGCGCGCGAGCGAAGCGGGGCGGGCTGGCGGCTCTGCTCGATGCCCTCGCGGTACAGGAATCGGACGTATGCGAGCCGCTGTACGGTGAGCGGGTCAAGGGTGGGCGCCATCGAAACTCCTGGTGTCACTACTGCCTCGGAAGCAAGGATGGCACCAGGCTCTGACAACAGCGCCTCACTTTTTGGGTGTTTGGTGGTGGGCCGGGGTTCTACCCCTCCCGGGCGCACGGGTTCGCGCGGCCCGCCCCGACGCGGGCGGTGTACGGCCGCCCGGTACGCCTGCCCTTTGCGATTGCTCGCGGCCAGCGTACGGCGCGCCTTCCGCTACGCCGGCCCTCCGCCGGGTGCAGCGGGGAGCTGGGCGGCGACGTCGCCGTTGCCCTGCTTCCGTTCTGCGTGCCTCTCCTTGAGCCGCTGGAGCTTGGCGGGCCGCTGGAAGACCTCGTCCAGGAGCGCGTCCATGAACTCCAGAATGGCTTCGGCGTCATCCTGCGATCTCCTCGGGAACGTTCGGGAAGTCCGGGCGTCGCGCCCTGACAGGCTCCCACTCAAGGTCCTCCCTCGGAAACTGGTGCTTCGGGTGACCCATCGCTGGCCTGTACAGGCTTGTCCATCCGATCGACAGGCGTTCGCAGTTTTCGTTCGAGCACTTGAAGGCTGCCATGTAGACGGGTCGATCCCTATCAGGCACCCCGGACCGGTCCCAGGGCCACACCGCCTGGGGCAATTCGTACGGATCCATAACCATGGTCATGTGGGTGCGGTCGCCGCACCAGCCGCAGATCGTGCTCGCCATGCGACGGACGATACCCGGCAACACGGATGATTCACACGGGAGTTTGTTTCGATGGTCATGTGAAGCGGCTGGCTGGGTGGCGGGCCGGGGTTCGACCCCCTCCCGGCTCACGGGTTCGCGCGCCTCACCCCGACGCGGGCGGTGTACGGCCGCCCGGTACGCCTGCCCTTTGCGAGGGCTCACGATCAGCTTCGTCTACCAGCTACTGGCCCCTGCGGCGCCAGGAAAGGCGGCGGCGAGCGGGCGCGTGCAAGACGGTGCGGACCGCAGCTCCGAAGTCGTGGGCGGCTGCTTCGAGCTGCTGAGGGTCGCGGGACTCGTGGTAGCTGAAGACGGCCGCCACCAGTCTGTCCGTGGCGTCGACCACTTCGCTGCTGGGGTGTCGCTGTAGTGGAGCGGCAGCTGCTACGACAGCTTCGAGCTTCGGTGTGATGCTCGCAGAGGCCGTCCTCGACTGATGGCGCTCGAGAGCCAGGAACCAGCCGGCGCCGCCAAGGGCGGCGGCTATCTCGCGGCGGTCGGAGCCCCTGACGAACGCGGCCGGGGCAAGTCC
>NZ_JBSFXG010000085.1:0-4940 GCF_053595235.1 Streptomyces sp. NPDC002520
TTGTACGACGGCGGCGCGGACGACACGAGCGGACTCCTCCCCGGCACGACCAACTCCAAGATCATCCCAGACCGGTCAGCCAACGTGACAACGCCAGGCACGGGCCTTCGCCGAGGGGCTGGGGGCTGCGGTGAAGCATCTGCACACCGAGGACCCGGAGCGGCACCCGAAGAAGGTGTGGGCGAACTGGCTGTCGGGCGAGCACGAGCCCGATGTGCGGGCGGACGGCGATGCTGCCGCCGCTGCGGTAGGCCAACGGGGGTGGGGTGAAGGGCGGCGCTCGACGGCGCGACGTGTCTGCAACCGATGGATTGCAGTTACACCTCCAATGTGCAATCGTTGGGTTGCAGATCGATGCGTGGGAACGCCCGAGGGAGGAAGCCATGAACGACACCACCTACATCAACGCCGAGCTCGCCGAGCTCGACCGGATCGCCCGGCAGATCGACATCGACGTCCCGGCCGAGCAGGTTTGGGAGTTGATCGTGCGCCCCGGCTGGTATGTCAACGACGGTGCCGTCGAGGCCGACCCGGACCTGCGCTACGAGGGCGACGTGGCCGTGGTGCGCCATCCAACGCTGGGCGAGTTCCGATTCCGGACGGTGACGCTGGACAAGCCGCGCTACGCCGCGTTCCGCTGGATCGGCACCCCGTTCCGGGACGAGTCGACGCCCTCGACCCTCGTCGAGTTCTGGATCGACGAGCGGGACGGCGGCGGGGTGACATTGCGCGTCGTCGAGAGCGGGTTCTGCGGCCTCGCCGACGACCCAGCCGCGTGGCTGAAGGAGCGCGAGGGCAACGACAAGGGGTGGCTCGCCGAGCTGGAGGCCGCGAAGGTGTTCGTCGAGAAGTCCGCGCCGGCCCCGACGACGCGCCCGTGACCGCCACCCTCCCCGTCGTGTGTGCCGCGCTCGGCGACCCGACGCGCTGGGAGATCCTCACCCGGCTCGGCGAGGGCCCCATGTCGGCGTCCGCGCTGGCCAGGGTGCTGCCGGTTAGCCGTCAGGCGATCGGCAAGCACCTGGAGGTGCTGCGCGAGGTCGGGTTGATCGAGTCCGAGCAGCGCGGGCGCGAGGTCGTCTACCTCGCCGTCGGCGCCCGGCTCGGCGCGCTGGCCCGGGAGCTGGACCGGATCGGCCGCTCCTGGGAGACCCGCCTGCTGCGGATCAAGGAACTGGCGGAGCGCCCCGGCCCGGCAGCCCCCGAAGCCTCCGACTGACGGAAGACGACTGATGACTTACAACGATTGGACACGATCGTGACCGAGCACGACAGCAGCGCGGCGGGCCCCGACCGCGCGCCGACGCTGCCGCCGGTAGCCGACCGGGCCGCCTTCCAGGCCGAACTGGACAAGCTGCGAGTCCGCGAGAAAGCGCACACCCGGGAAGGCGACGCGATCGCCGCGGCCCGGCGCCGACTGCCCATGGTCGAGGTGGCAGCCGACCTTGAACTGACCGGGCCCGACGGGCCCATCACCCTGCTCGACGCGTTCGAAGGGCGTCGGCAGCTCATCGCCTACTACTTCATGTGGCACGACGGCCACGATGCGGCCGGGCAGTGCGAGGGCTGCACCTGGGTCACCACCCAGGTGCAGGAGCTGTCCTACCTGCACTCACGCGATATCACCTACGCGGTCTTCTGCCAGGGCTCGTACGAGGAGAGCCGCCGCTACCGGGACTTCATGGGCTGGGAGGTGCCGTGGTACTCGGCCCTCCCGTCGCATGACGAGCTCCTGGTTGGACGCCACGTCGGCATGTTTCACCTGGTCTGCTACCTGCGCGACGGCGACCGCGTCTACGAGACGTACTGGACGACGCTGCGCGGGGTGGAGGCGATGGACTACAGCTACGCGCTCATGGACCTCACCGTGTACGGACGCCAGGAGTTGTGGGAGGACTCGCCCTCTGGTTGGCCGCGTGTCCAGGGAACCCCCGCCGACCACGGCCTGCGGAGCAACGGACGCCCCATCCCCCAGTGGTCCCGCGTCGAGGCCGGGCGCTCCGACGACCTCACACCGCGACCGTGACGGCTCAGTCGGCTCGCAGTGCCGGGTGATCGGCGATCAGCCGGTCTGACCCCTATCCGCCCTATCGCATAGGCGCCCTGATGGCCGCTGACCGAGCGGTGCCGGTCCTTCCATGCGGTGATCACCGGCTCGACCAACGACCACTGCTCGTCCGATAAGTCACTCGGATACGGCTTGCGTTCACTCACCCCGCGGCCGGGCCAGGAACACATCGTGCTTGCGCGCCGCCCGCTCCCCACCCGCAAGCCCGGCCCGCTCCCCCGGCGTCAGATCACGACGGATCGCCCGGTGCAAAGTCATCAGCGACGGAGGCGGCTCCCCCTCACCCCTGGCAGCGCGAGCGGCCAACTCACGATGGACCGCCGCGACGTTGCCCCTCCACAACCCCAGCAGAGCCCGGATCTCGTCGTTGACCGCGAACCGGCCATAGTACGGAGCCCGCTCCCCCGGCGCCGCGGCCGCAGCCTCGTCTTCCTCGGCGGCGGCCAACCACCGCCACACCGCACGCTCCCGCACCCCCAGCACATCCGCCGCCGACCTCACATGCCCAGTGGTGAGCTTCCCCTCCCGCCGCAGGACCAGCAACCGGCGCACCACCGGCCCCCGCAACGCCCGAACCGACACAGCCGGCAAAACCCCACCCGCCCCCTCCAAGGCCAGGTCCTGCCCTCCCTCATCCACACCCCCAAGCAGACCAACACTCTCCGGCCAATGGATCAGAACTCACGAAACTGAGACAGCGTCACCCCTCATGCGATAACGCCCCAGGACAGCGATACCCACGGAACTCTCACCCTCATGACAGTGGCCCCACGCCCCTAAACCGCCACCGACCAGCATCAACACATCCAGGCCCGCTGTCTCTCACCCCACTGTCCCGAAACCGAGAGATCGCACCGTGAAGCTGGGCGTGTGGGTATCGAACACCCGAGCGAGGCGTGGCAAGCTCACTGCGGAGCAGCTGGACGCACTGCGGAAGCTGGGCGTCGACTGGGCATGACACCGCCGCCGTCCGGCCGTTGAGCCGGATCGCACGAGACCCCGGGGCCGTGAGGGCCCGGAGTCTCGAGCTGTCGGCAGGTTCAGACCGTGACCGCTGGGCATCCTTGCAAAAGTGCCCGCCCGGGACGGTGAACACGGGACTGTGGTGGAGTGATCCATCACCCTGGCCTCCTGCGGACCGCTCCCCTGCAGGGAGAAACGACCTCGTCACTGATCTGCCGCATCGCCAGCCGCTACGGACTGGAGGCACAGGCGCTGCGGTCCAGCTGGAAGTGGCTTAACCACCAGCCCAAGCACGAGAGCGGGACCCGTTATGTTTTCCGCGGTCCTGCAAGAGGGCCGCTGGCCTCCGGGCCCGGCATGACTGTGTCCCCCTGTCGAAGGCATGACCTGGGGGGTGGTGTCACCGGGCCCGGGAGGTGCCGTCGGAGACGCTGATGAGAGGTCCGGCCACCGCCCGGTCCGGTGCAATGCCGGACAGCTCGCGGGCGGCAGGTCTGCATAACGTGGATGCGCGCGTACGACACCACCACCGAGACCGGCACGTTCAACTCCCCTGAAAGGGCGCGATGTTCGACACCGAAGACGTGGGCGTGTTCCTCGGCCTGGACGTCGGCAAGACGGCCCATCACGGCCACGGGCTCACCCCGGCCGGGAAGAAGGTCTTCGACAAGCCTTTGCCCAACAGCGAGCCGAAGCTGCGGGCCGTCTTCGACAAGCTGACGGCGAAGTTCGGCACCGTCTTGGTGATCGTGGACGAGCCCACCTCCATCGGCGCCCTCCCGCTGACCGTCGCGAGGGACGCGGGCTGCAAGGTCGCCTACCTGCCCGGACTCGCGATGCGCCGGATCGCCGACCTCTACCCGGGCGAGGCGAAGACCGACGCGAAGGACGCCGCGGTGATCGCGGACGCGGCCCGCACCATGCCGCACACCCTGCGCTCCCTGGACCTCACCGACGAGATCACCGCCGAGCTGACCGTGCTCGTCGGCTTCGACCAGGACCTCGCCGCCGAGGCCACCCGCACCAGCAATCGCATACGCGGCCTGCTCACCCAGTTCCACCCCAGCCTGGAGCGCGTTCTCGGTCCGCGTCTCGACCACCAGGCGGTGACCTGGCTGCTGAAACGCTACGGATCTCCCAAGGCTCTGCGGAAAGCCGGCCGCCGCAGGCTCGTCGAAATCATCCAGCCCAAGGCCCCACGCATGGCCGTCCGGCTCATCGACGAGGTCTTCGACGCACTCGACGAGCAAACCGTCGTCGTCCCCGGAACCGGCACCCTCGACATCGTGATCCCCTCCCTGGCCCGCCAGCTCGCCGCCGTCCACGAACAGCGCCGGGCGCTGGAAGCCCAGATCAACACCCTGCTGGAGGCACACCCTCTTTCCCCGGTCCTGACCTCGATGCCCGGGGTCGCGGTCAGGACCGCCGCAGTGCTGCTGGTCACCGTCGGCGACGGCACCGGCTTCCCCACCGCCGCCCACCTCGCCTCCTACGCCGGCCTCGCCCCGACCACCAAGTCGTCGGGCACGTCGATCCACGGCGAACACGCACCCCGAGGCGGCAACCGCCAGCTCAAACGCGCGATGTTCCTGTCCGCGTTCGCCGCCCTGCACGACCCCGCCTCCCGCACCTACTACGACCGATGCCGAGCCAGAGGAAAGACCCACACCCAGGCCCTCCTCCGCCTCGCCCGCCACCGCATCAGCGTGCTCTTCGCGATGCTCCGCGACGGCACCTTCTACGAACCCAGAACCCCCCGCCTCGCTTGACGAAAGACATAGAGGCACCCCCCGGGCCGATGCCGAGGTGCTGCTCAGTGCGGTGAAGCGGCCGGCGGGGGTGCGGTGCAGCCAGCCTCGGTCAGCCAGGCGCCTGAGCTTGTCGCGCACCGGTTCGACCTGTCCAGGCT
>NZ_JBSFXG010000086.1:1750-3385 GCF_053595235.1 Streptomyces sp. NPDC002520
CGGGTGGCTGGTCGTTGTTTGAGAACTGCACAGTGAACGCGAGCATCTGTGGCCAAGTTTTTAAGGGCGCACGGTGGATGCCTTGGCACCAGGAACCGATGAAGGACGTGGGAGGCCACGATAGTCCCCGGGGAGCCGTCAACCAGGCTTTGATCCGGGGGTTTCCGAATGGGGAAACCCGGCAGTCGTCATGGGCTGTCACCCTTGTCTGAACACATAGGGCAAGTGGAGGGAACGCGGGGAAGTGAAACATCTCAGTACCCGCAGGAAGAGAAAACAACCGTGATTCCGGGAGTAGTGGCGAGCGAAACCGGATGAGGCCAAACCTATGACGTGTGAGACCCGGCAGGGGTTGCGTCGTGGGGGTTGTGGGATCTCTCTTCTGTCGTCTGCCGGCGGCAGGACGAGTCAGAAACCGTTGATGTAGGCGAAGGACATGCGAAAGGTCCGGCGTAGAGGGTAAGACCCCCGTAGTCGAAACGTCAGCGGCTCGTTTGAGAGACACCCAAGTAGCACGGGGCCCGAGAAATCCCGTGTGAATCTGGCGGGACCACCCGCTAAGCCTAAATATTCCCTGGTGACCGATAGCGGATAGTACCGTGAGGGAATGGTGAAAAGTACCGCGGGAGCGGAGTGAAATAGTACCTGAAACCGTGTGCCTACAAGCCGTGGGAGCGTCGGAAGCACTTCGGTGCTTCTCGTGACTGCGTGCCTTTTGAAGAATGAGCCTGCGAGTTTGCGGTGTGTTGCGAGGTTAACCCGGGTGGGGAAGCCGTAGCGAAAGCGAGTCCGAATAGGGCGTTTCAGTAGCACGCTCAAGACCCGAAGCGGAGTGATCTAGCCATGGGCAGGTTGAAGCGGAGGTAAGACTTCGTGGAGGACCGAACCCACCAGGGTTGAAAACCTGGGGGATGACCTGTGGTTAGGGGTGAAAGGCCAATCAAACTCCGTGATAGCTGGTTCTCCCCGAAATGCATTTAGGTGCAGCGTCGTGTGTTTCTTGCCGGAGGTAGAGCACTGGATAGGCGATGGGCCCTACCGGGTTACTGACCTTAGCCAAACTCCGAATGCCGGTAAGTGAGAGCGCGGCAGTGAGACTGTGGGGGATAAGCTCCATGGTCGAGAGGGAAACAGCCCAGAGCATCGACTAAGGCCCCTAAGCGTACGCTAAGTGGGAAAGGATGTGGAGTCGCACAGACAACCAGGAGGTTGGCTTAGAAGCAGCCACCCTTGAAAGAGTGCGTAATAGCTCACTGGTCTAGTGATTCCGCGCCGACAATGTAGCGGGGCTCAAGCGTACCGCCGAAGTCGTGTCATTGCAGCATAAGGGCCAACGCCTGCTGTGATGGGTAGGGGAGCGTCGTCTGCCGGGTGAAGCGGCACTGGAAGGTAGTCGTGGACGGTTGACGAGTGAGAATGCAGGCATGAGTAGCGATACAAACGTGAGAAACGTTTGCGCCGATTGACTAAGGGTTCCTGGGTCAAGCTGATCTGCCCAGGGTAAGTCGGGACCTAAGGCGAGGCCGACAGGCGTAGTCGATGGATAACCGGTTGATATTCCGGTACCCGCTGTGAAGCGTCAAACATCGAGCATCGTGATGCTAAGGCCGTGAAGCCGCCCCGGAGCCTTCGGGC
>NZ_JBSFXG010000086.1:3480-4677 GCF_053595235.1 Streptomyces sp. NPDC002520
ACGGCTTGGTGATCCGATTTACTCGGTGAGCTGGGGGTGGCCGCAGAGACCAGCGAGAAGCGACTGTTTACTAAAAACACAGGTCCGTGCGAAGCCGTAAGGCGATGTATACGGACTGACGCCTGCCCGGTGCTGGAACGTTAAGGGGACCGGTTAGCTCCATTTCGGTGGGGCGAAGCTGAGAACTTAAGCGCCAGTAAACGGCGGTGGTAACTATAACCATCCTAAGGTAGCGAAATTCCTTGTCGGGTAAGTTCCGACCTGCACGAATGGCGTAACGACTTCTCGACTGTCTCAACCATAGGCCCGGTGAAATTGCACTACGAGTAAAGATGCTCGTTTCGCGCAGCAGGACGGAAAGACCCCGGGACCTTTACTACAGTTTGATATTGGTGTTCGGTTCGGCTTGTGTAGGATAGCTGGGAGACTTTGAAGCAGGCACGCCAGTGTTTGTGGAGTCGTCGTTGAAATACCAGTCTGGTCGTGCTGGATGTCTAACCTGGGTCCGTGATCCGGATCAGGGACAGTGTCTGATGGGTAGTTTAACTGGGGCGGTTGCCTCCTAAAGAGTAACGGAGGCGCCCAAAGGTTCCCTCAGCCTGGTTGGCAATCAGGTGTTGAGTGTAAGTGCACAAGGGAGCTTGACTGTGAGACCGACGGGTCGAGCAGGGACGAAAGTCGGGACTAGTGATCCGGCGGTGGCTTGTGGAAGCGCCGTCGCTCAACGGATAAAAGGTACCCCGGGGATAACAGGCTGATCTTCCCCAAGAGTCCATATCGACGGGATGGTTTGGCACCTCGATGTCGGCTCGTCGCATCCTGGGGCTGGAGTCGGTCCCAAGGGTTGGGCTGTTCGCCCATTAAAGCGGTACGCGAGCTGGGTTTAGAACGTCGTGAGACAGTTCGGTCCCTATCCGCTGTGCGCGTAGGAGTCTTGAGAAGGGCTGTCCCTAGTACGAGAGGACCGGGACGGACGAACCTCTGGTGTGCCAGTTGTTCTGCCAAGGGCATGGCTGGTTGGCTACGTTCGGGAGGGATAACCGCTGAAAGCATCTAAGCGGGAAGCCTGCTTCGAGATGAGGACTCCCACCCACTTGATGGGGTAAGGCTCCCAGTAGACGACTGGGTTGATAGGCCAGATATGGAAGCCTGGTAACGGGTGGAGTTGACTGGTACTAATAGGCCGAGGGCTTGTCC
>NZ_JBSFXG010000087.1:0-4168 GCF_053595235.1 Streptomyces sp. NPDC002520
GCTGCCTGCGGCGCAGCGCGCTGGCGTAGCACTGCCCGAACTTGGCACACCAGCGGCGGACCGTCTCATGCGAGACGACGACACCGCGCTCGAGCATCAGCTCCTCCACCTCACGGAAGGACAGCGGAAACCGGAAGTACAGCCACACACAGTGGGAGATCACCTCGACCGGGTACCGATGGCCCTTGTACGACGGCGACACGTCCCCCACGGACAACCCTCTCCAGCATGATCAACCCGAAGATCATCCCACTCAGCCAGCCAACGTGACAGCGCCTCCGTGCACGTTCTCTTCTCCACGGCTACCGCCCGGGGGCAGCTGGAACAGGAGCACTGTGCCGCACACGACCGACAAGCGGATCAGGAAGGAAGTCGGACATCTTCTGTACCTGCCCGAGACGGGACCACTCCAGGTAACCGGCAACCGCCCCACCCTGGATCCCAAGGATCGCGGACAAATCGCCTTCCAGGCCCTCCTTTTCGGGAGGGCTTCGCGTATTTCGCTGAACTGCGCCAGGGGCAGGGACTCCAAGTCGGAGTAGAGCCATGGGTTGAGTTCCGCGACAAGCCAGCCTTCATCGTCGTCTGTTTCCCGTAGATGGTGTGTCACCTTGCCGAGGACGCTGGATTTTCCCGAGCCCCAGGGGTCGATGAGGGCGAGGACTCCAGTTTCGGTCTGGTTCCGTACCCGGTCAGATCGTGGTGCGCGCACGCTGTGGCGCTCAACAACGCCGACGCCGCCATGCTGGAAGCTGCCGACCCCACCGCGGGAGGGAACGGCAATGAATACCAGGCCGGCTATGAATTCGCCGGTGATGTCACCGCCGTCGGCGAGGGTGTCGATACCATCGGCGTGGGCCGGCGCGTGATGGGCACCACCTTCGCGAGCTTCGCCCAGTACGTGCTGGCCGACCACCGGTACGTCCTGCCCGTCCCTGGCGGCCTCGACCGCACCGAAGCCTGCGCGCTGCCCACCGGCCTGCTCACCGAACAGGGTGCCCTCATGACCGGCGGCTTCCGCCCCGGTCAGTCGGTGCTGATCACCGGCGTCACCTCCAGCATCGGCCTCGTTGGCCTGCAGTTCGCCCGAGCCCCGGGCGCAGGCCAGACCTTCGCCGCCTGCTTGCCTGCCACCGCAGTGGACGGCGTCGTGGTCAGCAGCGGCTGCCTCGACCAGGGCGCCGTCACCATCGACCTCGACGAGCTGTCCTACCGCAACCTGCACGTGTGCGGGGTGTCCTTCGGCTTCACCCGCGCCACAGAACTCGGCGCCGTCATCGCAGCCGCCGGCCAGGACCTGCTGCTCGCCCTCGCCGACGGACGCGTACGCCCCCTTATCGACAGCACCCTGACCTTCGGCACCGCCGACCAAGCCGTCACCCGGCTCGTGGTGGCGGTTTCATGGCCGTGGAGCCGACGCGCCGGGCGGTCCGGCGGGATCCGCGAGCGTGAGGACGCAGGAGTGGCGTGGGAGTCGATGGCGATGCGCCCGTCATAGCCGCTCCCGAGCGCCCCAACGCCTCGATCGGCGGCCGCGACGCGCGTCCCTCGCGCGGGTGATCTTCAAGGCCGGGCCGTGACGGCACGGACGGCTCCGCTGGTTGTCCTGGCATGACTCGACTGATCACCACGGCCGCGCTCGCGGCCACCCTCGTCGGCTCCGTCGCTGTGATGCCGTCTGCTGCGGCCGCGTCCGCCCAGCGGCCAGCAACTGCGGCGGCCTCCATGCCCTGCAGCTCCTGGTGGCAGGTCACCGGCAAGACGGTGGCGGTGCGGCGGCCGGCCTGGAACGAAGGACCGGTGGCGAAGCCGAACTCGCCCGTCGACCACTACCTCCACAGGGGCGAGCGCGTGATGTCGTGCGTAATCGCCATCGCGCGGACCGAACACGGTCCCGCCTACCACGAGTGCGGGAAGGACGGAAGTATCTGGCGGGTGGTGCAAGGTGGCCAGGTCCCGGAGACCTGCCTGAAACGTGTGTGATGGCCACGCTGACGGCGCTGTCTGCGGCCTGAGCACCGGGGCGCAACCCGGGTCGTGACAATCCCTGGCTGCCGAGGATCTGGCCGTCCTGTCCCCGTCACCCCGCCGCCCTCCCGGGTTGCTGCCGGCCTGCCAGCGTAGTGGCGGGGTGATTGCGGATGGCGGGCCGTGACGGGGGGAGACGGCCGGGCGTTGACCGGGCATGAGGAAGCAGATGATCGGGGTGTGTGCGCTGGCACTGGCGATCGCGCGCGCTGGGTCGCCGGCACACGCGGACGCCACCATCTGAATCGCCCCGGCTTTGATGCAAGCCCTAACTACGCGGCCTTGGGGTTTGATGGAGATCATCAAGACCCGGAAGGATGCCGATCATGGCTGCTCCCCGTAAGTACCCCGACGAACTGCGTGAACGCGCAACGCGTCTGGCCATCGAGGCCCGTAAGGACCCGGCCGGCCGGGCCGGAGCGATCAAGCGGATCGCCGACCAGCTGGACGTGCATCCCGAGGCCCTGCGGGGGTGGGTGAAACGGGCCGAGATTGACGAGGGCGTCGTGCCCGGGACCACGAGCGCGGAGGCCGCGCGGATCGCGGAGCTGGAGCGGGAGGTGAAGGAACTGCGGCGGGCGAACGCGATATTGAAGTCCGCCTCGGCTTTCTTCGCAGCGGAGCTGGACCGTCCACTGCGATGAAGGTCGCCTACATCGACCAGTACAAGGAGACGTTCGGCGTCCAGCCGATCTGCGACGTCCTCGCCGAGACGGACGCGCCGATCGCGCCGAGCACCTACTACGCCGCCCACGCCCGTCCACCGTCGGCCCGCAGCCTGCGCGATGCCGAACTCACCGAGGAGATACGCCGGATCCACGCCGACAACTACGGCGTCTACGGAGCCCGCAAGATTCATGCGGCCCTTCTGCGCGAGGGGCATGAAGTGGCCCGCTGCACGGTCGAACGCCTCATGCGCCAGGCCGGGTTGCGCGGAGTGATCCGGGCGAAGAGCCCGCGCACCACCCGGCCCGCGCCCGAGACCGACCGGCCCGCCGACCTGGTCGGGCGGGAGTTCACCGCGAGCGCCCCGAACCAGCTCTGGGTCGCGGACATCACCTACATCAGAACCTTCACCGGCTGGGTCTACGCCGCCTTCGTCATCGACGTGTTCTCCCGCATGGTCGTCGGCTGGCAAAGCTTGACAATCACTGAGGGCAAGGCCGGGCTGAGCGTGTGCGGGCACGGGCTCACTGTGACCCGAGCAGGCGGCTGGATGGACGGCCGCGGCACCGGAGTCAGGGCCCGCCTGTACACGGTCTACCAGGGCACGCGCACCGACATCACCAAATGGAAAGACGCCACCCCTGTCACGGCGGGTATCGACCGGTTCTCCAGCGTCGAGTGGAACTTCAAGAACAGGAAGTTCTGGAACGGCACCTGGCTCTGCATCCAGTTCAACAGGGCTGACGGGGCGCCGTGCGCACAGATCCACCGCTGATCTAAGCGGTCGCTGATCGGGACTGACGATGGGTGGCCCCGCGTAACGTGCGACGAAGACACGGGGCCACAAGCCCTCACTCGTCCTGTCAAGAGCAGGGCATACCACTCAAAGGGTATGAAGTGGATGAATCGGCGTCGAGCTTAACGTCCAGTCACTGCTGCAACTGGGTGACGTCAGTGGAGAACGCGCTGCAGTGTTTGTTCGGATTGGCTGGGCGGCGACGATGGAACGGTGCGGGTCCGGGACCTCACCATCGGCACCCAGGTCGGCGAGCCCCTCACCGACGAGTGGGTGTGGTCAATTGCTTGCCTCGCTCCCGCCCAGGGAGGCGCCTCTCAAGTCCCTCGTCGTCCAGGCCCGTCCGGACCGCCAGATGTGTCATGAGGACCGACGGACACGCGTACTGCCCGGCACTCGGATCAACCGCGACCAGTCCAGGAGCCGGCACGCCGGTCCCCGACAGCAGGGTCAGCGCGTCGGCCTGAACCGTTCCGGGTTCGATAGAGACTCGATCATTTGAGAGGATCGAGTCATGGCACGTTCTTCCCAGTACCCGCTTGAGCTGCGCCGTCGTGCGGTGCGGATGGTCGCCGAGGTGCGACCGGAGTACGACACCGAGTGGGCCGCGATGAAAGCGGTCGCCCAGAAACTGGGCATCGGTACGACCGAGACGCTGCGCAAGTGGGTGCGGCAGGA
>NZ_JBSFXG010000088.1:0-3782 GCF_053595235.1 Streptomyces sp. NPDC002520
AGGCCCTGCCTTCATGCCCCCGCGCAGCCACAATCACCTGAACAGCACACCCATACGGAACCCCAAGCTGCACACTCGGTTTCGAGAAGCCCTCTCAGACGCCGCCAACGGGAGCCGACCTCGCGGCGGTGCCGCCGCAACTGCTGCGTGAGGAAGCGAAGGGCAGAGCTGGACACGTCGACGCCCGGCGGGCAGACAAGCACGTGAAGCCTCTGGTGGAGACGGTTCTCTTGGTCGAAAACCCATCTACAGGGGCTTCACCACGATGTCAGCCCAACTGCCAACCTCACAGGCCAGGTTGGAAAGGGCTCAGTGTCTGGTCATCGGCCGGGCGGAATCAGCCGCCTTCGGGAACCGGGATAACCATGACCTTCCGGTAGCGCGAGTCGGTGACGTAGACGTGTTTCCCATCCGGTGTGATTGCCATACCGCGAGGCCGGGCGTTGTACCACGAGGCAGGACAACAAGTGGGCTTGTCTGTGACGGTATCGATCACCATGACGTTGGGCCCGTCCCCCTGGCCATCGCCTTGTGACACGTAGACACGGCGTCCGTCCGGCGTGATAGCTACGCCGCCGATGGCCCGCTGAGTAGGGAAAATGTCAGTCCCCTTCTCGGTCGTCAAGTCTGTCACGTACAGATCGCTTTGATCCGCGCCGATGTAGGCGCGGTTGCTGTCCGGGGTGATTGCCATCCAGAATGGGCCTTCAAAGGGATACGGGAGAACCTGGACCTTCTGGGAGGCGAGGTCAATCACCATCCCGGAATCGCCACCATGGCTCACGTAGGCGCGTTTCCCGTCGGGGCTGATCTGCAGTCCGAACGGTTCGACGGACAGCCCGGTGATCCGGTCGGTGATCGACTGGGTTTCCGTGTCGATGACGCACATCTCACCACCGTCCTCACCTTTTTGTACCAGCACGAAGGCCCTGCGCCCATCGGGGGCAATCGCCACTCCCGTCGCAGGCGTGAGGCCTTCAGGGAGGGCAATCTTCGCTGCCACCTGGTTTGTGGCGATGTCAAGCACCGTCACTGATTTGCGCCCGCCGGAAACGTAAAGGTGACGGCCATCCGGGATCACGGCAATGTCACCACCGAGGTCCCCAAGGAACACGTCACCGAGGTCAATGTTGGCGATGACCGCTCCCGTATCTGTGTCGATCACAGACACTCGGCCAAGGAATCCTTCTTCACTCCAGGGTTTTGACGTCGCCACGTAGGCGCGGCGCCCATCTGGTCCGAAAGCTATCCGCCAAGGCTCCCACTCCACCGGTATCGCGAAGAGCCCTGGGGTGTCTTGTGGAGGCATAGGGCATTCATCTCCCAAGCGCCGATCTCGTGTTGTCCTGGGGCTTCATTCCAGACTGACCCACCGAACCAGACTGACCCACCGAAGAGGACGCTGCAAAGGGAGCTTGACCCGGGACGCGGTCCACGGTGGAACGTTCGAGTGGCACCGGACCACCGCAGCAGAGATCGTCAGGCCAGGAGCCGCAGAACATCGAAGGCACCCAGGGTAAGCTGAAGCGCATGGTCAAACTCGGCATCCTCACCGAAGCGGACTGGTAGTTGCCTGGCCTGTGACGAGGGGCCGTCTCGACTCTTGGCGCTGCTCCCCACTATCAACTCGGCGTGTGCGTGCGCCCTGTTTGTGCGGTTTTTGACGTCCTCAAGCATCGTCGCCCACCCTTCGAGACCATCGACCACCTGCTGTGGCAGGACGAGTTGCGACCTGGGGCATCATGTGCTGCGATGGATCTGTGGCCCCTGAACGAGTTGCCACTGCTCCAGAAGCGTCGAGGAACCCTCGAATCCTCCGCTGACGGATTCCGGCGCAGGGCCCGGCATGGATGCCTAAGACGTTTGCTCCGTCCGCCGGTAGACATCAGCGCTAGTGCCACCTTCGGAGATTCCGGTGCCTAAAACCTATCGCTTTTACTACGGCCCCCACAAAGGGCGCCTGGCGTACAACTACAACTCGTGGGACATCGATCACGACTCTGTCGTCTTGGTTACAGCCTCCGAGTGCACCGCGGACGGTGTTCGCTTCGTCGGGGCGGCCGATATCTCGGTCGAGAACATCAGTCCGCACGGCCCGCCCTTCGACTCCAACCACGGCGTGACCTTCATGATCAACGTCGATTGGCGCGACCCGCTGCCCGTGGTCGCCGACATCACCATCTTTGATCACAAACCGGTGCAGGTTCTGCATGTGTGATCATGAACCGGTACAGGTTCTGCACTGAGGAGGCGAACGGTGCCTGTCACCTATCGCCAGTACTACCGCCCCACCAAAGGGCGCCAGGCGTTCAATTTCAATGCCCCGGAGATTGGCCACGACTCTTCCGTCCTGGTTACAGCCTCCGAGTGCGGCTCGGACGGTGCTCGCTTCGTGGGGGCGGCCAGCATCGCGGTCGAGAACATCAGTCCACATGGCCCGCCCTACGACCTCAATCACGGCGTGACCTTCATGATCAACGTCGATTCGCGCGACCCGCTGCCCGTGGTCGCCGACATCACCGTTCTCGGCGGGATCGATATCGCCTTTAACATGCAGCCCCAGCAACGAACCAATTGGTGTTGGGCAGCGACCGCAACTAGTGTCGTCGCCTACTACACACCCACCGCCTGGACGCAGTGCTCACTGGCCAACGCCGAACTGGGCCGTGCTGATTGCTGCACCAATCCCTCTGACCCTTGCAACGTCGAGCATCCGCTTGACGGCCCTCTGACTCGCTTGGGTTGTCTGGACAGCCTGGTGTCCCGACAGGCCACGTATGCAGAGATCAGCAGGGAGATCAACGCTGGCCGCCCGCTGTGCATACACATCGGCTGGCGAGGCGGCGGCGGCCACTTCATTGCCGTCACGGGCTACGACGACTTCCCAGGTTGGGTGTACATCGATGACTCCTGGTTCGGTCCGAGCGATATCGCTGATGCCACTGTGCGCTCCGCGTACCAGGGAAGCGGCACTTGGACCCACTCGTACTTCACCCGACACCCCTGAGGACCCAGCATGGTTTTCCGTGGCTCTGAACCTCCTGCGGAATCGCTGACAGCTGCACGGGAAGGTATCCGACAACTCGTATCTCGAGGCCGGACCCGTCCCAGGATTTCAGTTGGGGCAGATGCCGAGGAGCCCGTTATGACCGGCTGTCTGCCGGTGTACTCACTCGGGTTGGATGACCTGCGCAGAGGCAGAGAACTAGCCCCTGCACAAGCCGTCGCCTGGCGCTATGTGGTCGAACAAGGCGGAATTCCCGTTGCTCTCGCGGACACAGTCGTCACACCGGAAGGCGTGCACTCCGTAGCGCAGGTCAACTATGGCCCGTTCGTATCCGGTATTCTCGAAGCCCTCGAAGTGGCGGAACACGCCGAAGGTGGTGCGGACGCCGAACTGCGACTGCTGCAAGTCCCGGCGCTCCACCTGCTGGCGATCTGGCTACACCGTGGGGCGAGCGGCCAAGACCGACTCGTGCCAGCGGCGCCATCGCCCACCGGGATTGAGGCCAATCACGACTATCCCGCCACAGCCCTTCTGACCGAGCTGACAGCTCGTGCTCGCACGACCCCGGAACGCGCCGGCGACGGCATCCTGGGAGGATAGGGGGTTTCAGCGCCCGCAGACGACGGACCGTGGACGACGAGTCTCAGCGGCTGCGGGTGCCTCTCTACGCCAGCTTCAGTGGCTAGGGCGCGTATCGGGTCGTGATCAATATGCGGGATTCGCTCTCACTGTGAGGCGTGATCCGGTAGATCGTCTTGCGTGACGCGAGTACAAC
>NZ_JBSFXG010000089.1:0-1789 GCF_053595235.1 Streptomyces sp. NPDC002520
GTTGGGAAATCCGCAAAACGGTTGCGTGCCTGTGGTTTCAGGCGGCGAGTTCGAGGCGGGCCAGGTGGGAGGTTCTGATCTTGCCGAGCGGGGTGCCCGCGAGCCAGGCGTCGAGGCGGATGATGTTGATCGCGGTGGCGGCGAGGACGTTGCCGAGGTGAGTTTTGGGCAGTCCTGTGTAGCGGGTGCGGCGGATGCCGGTGCGGCGGACGGCTTGCGAGATGGTGCCTTCCACTCCGGCCCGGATGTCATAGCGCTGTTTCCACGCCTCGGTTTGCTGCTCTGCGCGTCGTTGTTCGAGGACCTGCTGCTGCTCTCGGGGCAGCAGGGTCAAGCTGCGGCCCCACTTGCCGTTGGCTGCCTTGGTGCACCTCGGTCTTAGCGGGCACGGGTCGCAGTCGACGAGTGCGAAGTGCACGCGGACGAGCGGGGTTCCGCTGGCTTTGCGTTGTTCGGACCAGCTGACGCTGGCTGCTCCCTGGGGGCAGATGACTTTCCTGGCCTCCCAGTCCGTCTGGAAGGCGGCCTGGGTCAGGTCCGGTGCCTGCGCACCGCGCCCGCTGTGGTGGGTGTCCAGGCCGACCGGCCCGAGCAGTTCGATGCAGTGTTTCTCGTGAGCGGCCAGGATGTGGGCGGCAGTGACGTAGCCGGCGTCCACGTCGTGCTCATCGGGCAGCAGTTCACGTGCGGCCATGCCCTGGTGGACGGCCTCGGTGACCTCGGTGTCGGCGACGGTGGCGTCCGTGGTGAGGACATGGGTGATCAGGTGCGGGGCGCTGGGCTCGCAGGTCTCGCTGAGGTGGGTCTTGTAGCCGCACCAGCCTGAGCCCCGCTTGACGCTGTAGCGGGCGTCGGGGTCGTAGGGCGAGGACAGCCGACGTCTGCCCGGCGGGAGGTCTTTGCCCTCCCGCCAGCGCACCCCCTCACCGTCGCGGTGATACTGCTCAACCCAGGCATGGCGCAGGACCTGGACGGCTGGGACCTCACGTAACCAGGCAGGAGCCTGGGGTGCGTAGACGGCCTCCAGGATGGTGAAGCCGTCCCGGCCGACCTGCTCGGCCCACTCCTGGCGCACGTTGTCGCCCTTGGGGAAGCGGTAGGAGTCGATGCGGGCCCCGTAGCGTTTGACCCACTCGGCGGTCACCAGCAGGGATAGCCAGTCCGGGGCGGCTGCGGCCAGCGCCTCCAGCGCCGCCCGCAGCGTTTCACCGACGAACTCCATCCGATTCAACGTCCGCACGGCCGCGAGCACATGGGTGGAGTCGGTGCGCTGACGCCCCCCGGAACGCAGCAGCCCGAGGTTGGAGATTCGTTCCAGGATCAGGTCCAGGACTCTCTCTTGCAGGCCGTGCTCAATCAGCCGGGCGCGGAAGTCGCTGAGGACGGAGAAGTCGAACCCTGGGTCGTCCAGCTCCAGGCCGAGGAGAAACTTCCAGTCCATCCGGGCCCGCACCTGGTCTGCGGCCTGCCGATCGGTGTGGCCCTCGGCATACTGCAGCACCGACACCAGCGCCAACGCTCCCGGCGACACGGCCGGACGCCCCCGTGTCGCGAACGCCTCAGCAAAGGATTCGTCCTCGAACAGCGGGCCGAGCGCCTCACGCACCCGGACGGCCAGCGTCCCTTTCGGGAATGACGCCCGCACCACCCGAGCGGTCAGCTCCGGCACCCCGCGGTCGTCCCGAGACTCCAGCGACACTCAGCCCACCCCTCGCTCCGACGAACAGAACGATCATGCCGACCCCAGCAAGCCGACGCCGCCCGTTTGCTCATTTTCCAACGGAGTCCT
>NZ_JBSFXG010000090.1:0-1714 GCF_053595235.1 Streptomyces sp. NPDC002520
CCGAAGTAGTCGACGACGTCCTCGGGCCACTGGTTGGCCTCCGCCAGCAGCACGGTGTCGGGGTACTGGGCGTCGATCTCCTTGCGCACCCGCTTCAGGAACTCGTGGGTCGCCGGCAGGTTCTCGCAGTTGGTGCCCTCCTGCTGGTACAGGTACGGCACGGCGTCCAGCCGGAACCCGTCGATGCCCAGATCCAGCCAGAACCTCAGCGCGGAGATGATCTCCTCCTGCACCGCCGGGTTCTCGTAGTTCAGATCCGGCTGGTGCGAGAAGAAGCGGTGCCAGTAGTACTGCTTGCGTACGGGGTCGTACGTCCAGTTGGAGGCCTCGGTGTCGACGAAGATGATCCGGGCGTCCTGGAACTGCTTGTCGTCGTCGGCCCAGACGTAGTAGTCCGCGTACGGACCCTCCGGATCCCTCCTCGACTCCTGGAACCACGGGTGCTGGTCGCTGGTGTGGTTCATGACGAAGTCGATGATGACGCGCATGCCGCGCTGGTGGGCGGCGTCGACGAACTCGACGAAGTCGGCGAGGTCGCCGAACTCGGGCAGGACGGCGGTGTAGTCGGAGACGTCGTAACCGCCGTCACGCAGTGGGGACTTGAAGAACGGCGGGAGCCAGAGGCAGTCCACGCCGAGCCACTGGAGATAGTCGAGTTTGGCGGTCAGGCCCTTCAGGTCGCCGACGCCGTCGCCGTTGCTGTCCTGGAAGGAGCGGACCAGGACCTCGTAGAAGACGGCACGTTTGAACCACTCCGGGTCCCGGTCCTTGGCGGGAGTGTCCTCGAACGTGTCCGGGACAGGCTCGTTGACGATCATATGGTGGGTGACCCTCCGATCTGCGGGGTGGACGGTCGCAGAACCGAGAAGACATGCGCGGGTCGACGACCCGGTTCGAGTCGCACATAGTTGGCCCTGCCCCAGTGATGGATATCGCCGGTGAGCAGGTCGCGCACCGGCACCGACTCGTGCCAGTCCAGGCCGAGTTGCGGCATGTCCAACGAGACCGTGGCCTCCTGGGTGTGGTGGGGGTCGAGGTTGGCGACCACCAGAACCGTGTTCGAACCGCTGCGCTTCGAGTACGCGATCACCGCTTCCTTGTCCGCATGATGGAAGTGGAGATCGCGCAGCTGGCGCAGGGCCGCGTTCCGTCTGCGGATGGTGTTGAGGCGGGTGACGAGGGGGGCGATGGTGCGGCCCTCGCGGGCGGCCGCCTCCCAGTCGCGGGGTTTGAGCTGGTACTTCTCCGAGTCGAGGTACTCCTCGCCGCCCTCCCGCAGCGGGGTGTTCTCGCACAGTTCGTAGCCGCTGTAGATGCCCCAGGTGGGGGAGAGGGTCGCGGCGAGCACCGCGCGGACCTCGAAGGCGGGCCGGCCGCCGTGCTGGAGGTAGGCGTGCAGGATGTCGGGGGTGTTCGGGAACAGGTTGGGCCGCATGTAGGCGGCCGCCTCCCCGGACAGCTCGGTCAGGTACTCGGTCAGTTCCTGCTTGCTGGTGCGCCAGGTGAAGTACGTGTACGACTGCTGGAAACCGATCTGCGCCAGGGTGTGCATCATCGCGGGCCGGGTGAACGCCTCCGCGAGGAAGATCACGTCCGGATCCGTGCCGTTGACCTCCGCGATCACCCGCTCCCAGAACACCACCGGCTTGGTGTGGGGGTTGTCGACCCGGAAGATCCGCACCCCGTGGTCCATCCAGTGCCCGAGGACGCGCAC
>NZ_JBSFXG010000091.1:0-1587 GCF_053595235.1 Streptomyces sp. NPDC002520
CGGAACCTGTCAAAGCGATCAAGGCAGGTAGATCGTTCTAACGCTGTGCCGGGATCAGTGGGCCGTATGGTGCCGGCTTGTTGATCCAGGCCGCTGCGGGGACCTTTGGGGGCTCCGGTGGCTTGCGGACGAAGCGTTCGGGGTGCTTCGCGTAGACCGCCTGGAGGACGTCGGCACGCATCTCGCGGAGCTGTTCGGCGAGGCCGAAGTGGACGTCGTAGGGCGTGTGCAGGCCGATCCCGGAGTGCCGGTGTTCCTCGTTGTACCAGGTGAAGAACTGGGTGCACCACGCCCGGGCGTCCTCGAGGGATCCGAAACGCTCGGGAAAGTCATGCCTGTATTTCAGGGTCTTGTACTGGCTCTCGCTGTACGGGTTGTCGTTCGACGTCTTCGGCCGCGAATGCGACTTGGTGACACCGAGACCCGCCATCATCTGGGCAACGTTCTGCGCGACCATCGGAGACCCGCGGTCCGAGTGGATCGTCAACCGACCTGGCACAATGCCGTACTTGGCGATCGTCTCGGACAGGAACCGCTCGGCGAGGTCCTTGTTCTCCCGGTCGGCGATCATCCAGCCGACCGTGTAGCGGCTGAAGATGTCGATGATCGTGTAGAGGCAGTAGTAGACGCCCTTGACCGGGCCTTTCAGCTTCGTGATGTCCCAGCTCCAGACCCGGTTCGGGCCCTCGGCGACCAGCTCGGGAACGGTTCGGGGCGGATGGAGGGCCTGGCGGCGGCGTTCACGGACCTCGCCGTGCCGTCGCAGGAGCCGGTACATCGTCGACTCCGAGCACAGGTAGACACCCCGATCCAGGAGGACCGCGTAGATCTCGGCGGGCGCCATGTCGGCGAACTCCGGGGAGTGGAGCACATCGAGGACACGTATCTCCTCCTCCGGGGTGAGCGCGCGGGGGTGTCGGCGCCGTTTTTGCCGCGGCACGGCCGGGGCGGGGCTCCGGCGGTGGTGGCGGTAGTAGGTGGCCCGGCTCACGCCGAGCGCGGCGCATGCCTGGACGCGTCCGACCAGCCCGGTGAGCTCTTCGAGGGCGTGGTCGCGGGCGGTAGTGAACGCCACGGCCGCGGACCGGGCCCCGGTCACTGGTCGTTCTCGCCGTTCTGCTTCGGGGCGCTGTCCGTGGCGAACTGGTCGAGCAGCGCGGAGAGTTTTCCCTGGACCTCGATGACCGTGCGGGCCTTCGCGAGGTCGGCTTCCAGGCGGGCCTTCTCCGCCTTCAGCTTCGCGATCTCCCTGTCCCGCGGGTCCCCCTTCGGCCGTCCGGCCGGCGCGGCGAGCGCGTCCAGGGCGCCCTTGTCCCGTTGCTGCCGCCACGTCGTGATCAACGACGAGTACAGCCCCTCCCGCCGCAGCAGGGCACCCTTGCCCTTCTTGTCCAACGACTCGTACTCGGCGAGGATCCTCGTCTTGTACTCCGCGGTATACCGGCGCGGACCGGTCGACCGGGCTTCCACCTGCGGATCAGGGGTCCCGTGGTCATTCGTGCTGGCCACCTGGGCACTACTCCTTCTCCGCCCTCGACTCAACGAATCATCCAGTATGCCTGACTCGACCTACTTTGACAGAGAGGG
>NZ_JBSFXG010000092.1:0-1496 GCF_053595235.1 Streptomyces sp. NPDC002520
TGGTCAGACACCCCATGTCGTTTGGTGTCAAGCGGCATGTGGCTGGGCGTGGTGCGACCAGGCGGTCGCTTCGTTGTAGTGGGTGCGGGTTTTGAGGCAGCCGTGGAGGATGCCGACGAGGCGGTTGCCGAGCTGGCGGAGGGCGGGGTTGTAGCCGGCCTCGCGGGCGCGCTGTTTGTCGTAGTAGCGGCGGGCGCCGGGTGAGGCGCGCAGGGCGGCGAACGCCTGGCGCTGGAGGGCGTCGGCGAGCCGGTTGTTGCGCACGTAGCGGGCCTGGACGGTGTGGCTCTTGCCCGAGGCGCGGGTGACGGGACTGGTGCCGGCGTAGTTCTTGCGGGCCTTCGCGGAGGCGTATCGGGTGGGGTCGTCTCCGAACTCGGCGAGCACCCGGGCGCCGGTGATCTCCGCGATGCCGGGCATCGAGAGGTAGATCTCAGCGTCCGGGTGCGCGAGAAAATGCGCCTTCACCTGCTCTTCCATCGCGGCTATCTGCTCGTTCAGCGCGATGATCAAGCGGGCGTGAGCCTGGGCGGTGACCGCGTAGGCGGCGGTGACGGGTTCGGGCAGGCCGAGCTGCTTCTCGCGCAGGGCGCTCTGGATGGTGGCGGCCTTTGCGTCGCGGTGATGGCGGCGGTGGAGGGCCAGGACGGCGGTGATCTGGGGGCGGGTCAGTTTCGCCCCGGCCGCTGGGGTGGGCGCCTTGATCAGCAGTTCCAGGGCGTCCGTGCTGGTCAGTTCCAGGTCCGCGTAGGCGGCCAGGGCGGCGGGGAAGTACTCCCGCAGCGTGGTCCGCAGGCGCTGGTAGGTGCGGGTGCGTTCCCAGATCAGGGTCTGGTGGGCACGGGCGACGACCTTGACGGCCTGGGCCTGC
The DNA here is from genome assembly GCF_053595235.1 of Streptomyces sp. NPDC002520. Taxonomy (NCBI): domain Bacteria; kingdom Bacillati; phylum Actinomycetota; class Actinomycetes; order Kitasatosporales; family Streptomycetaceae; genus Streptomyces; species Streptomyces sp. NPDC002520. The sequence goes on from NZ_JBSFXG010000092.1 coordinate 872, forward strand.
TCGCTGTCCCCGGCGACCGGCCGCAGCTGGTCGCGGTCGATGCGGACCATGTCGGCGAGTGCGTGCGCGTCGCCTTTGTCGCTCTTGGCGCCGGAGGTGCCGTACCTCTCCTTGAAGCGGGCGACCTGCCTCGGGTTGATCGCGTAGACCTGGTAGCCGGAGGCGATCAGCGCCTGCACCCACGAGCCGCGGTCGGTCTCGATCCCCGCCACCACCTCGGCCGGATCCAGGTCTTCGCCGCCGTGCCGGGCGATCAGCTCGTGCAGCTTCGCGATCCCCTCCACGCCCTCGGGCAGCCTCGCCGCGGCCAGCTTCCGGCCTGTTTCGTCCTGGAGCTCGACATCGTGGTGGTCTTCGGCCCAGTCGTCGCCGATCAGCAGCAACTCGTCCTCCTGGTCTGGTACTTCGCTCCTTGCAGCCTGCGGAAGGCGGCGCGCGGCCTAATGGATCCAGTGCTCACGCCGCCAGAAGGGCGGGCACGCCACCCCATCAGCGGTCTGGCCTCCCGGCCGACCAGCAGGGGCACGGTCTGACCACAGAAGTCGGATGCTTCCGGCGGCATGAGTGCTCACCTGCTGGCGGCTACGGCACCGAGTCTCTCCGACCCGGCAAGTCCCATTAGGCG
>NZ_JBSFXG010000093.1:0-1344 GCF_053595235.1 Streptomyces sp. NPDC002520
GGTCATGTCCCCTGTAGTGGTGTAACCGCGTCGGGGGGATCTTCGGTCGTGGGGTAGATCGAGTCCATGCCGCCTTTGGGGAGGTAGCTGCGGGGGAAGGCGATCCATTCGTCGTGCATCTCGATGAGGACGGCGGTGGTGAGCCGTTCGAGGGCGGCGGGGTTGGGGAAGATCTGGACGACGTCGACGCGGCGCTTGATCTCGCGGTTGACCCGCTCCAGGGGGTTGGTGGACTGGATTTTCTTCCAATGTCGCTCGGGGAAGTCGGCGAAGGCGGTTAGGTCGGTCTTGGCTTCCAGGAGCATGGCTTTGACCTTGGGGAACTGCCGTCCGAGCATGTCGGCGACGGTGTCGAGCTGGGAGCGGACCAGTTCGGCGGTGGGCTGGGCGAAGATCGTGCGGATCGTCGCGGCCACCATCTCGCCGGAGTCTTTGCTGATGACAGCGAAGACGTTGCGCAGGAAGTGAACGCGGCACCTCTGGTAGGCGGCGCCGAGCATGACCTTGCGGACTGCCTTGACCAGTCCGGAATGGTGGTCGCCGATGACGAGGCGGACACCGGTCAGGCCGCGTTCGCGCAGGGAGCGCAGGAACTCGGTCCAGAAGACCTCGGTCTCGCTGTCGCCGACCATGAGTCCGAGGACTTCGCGGCCGCCGTCCTCGGTGATGCCGGTGGCGATGACCACGGCCTGGGAGACGATCTGGTGCGAGACCCGGGCCTTGCAGTAGGTGGCGTCGAGGTAGATGTAGGGGAAGCGGATGTGGTCCAGGGGCCGGGTGCGGAACACGTTCAGTTCGGTGTCCAGGGCGCCGCAGATGCGGGAGACCTCGCTCTTGGAGATGCCGGTGTCCCCGCCCAGGGCCTTGACCAGGTCGTCCACGCTGCGGGTGGACACTCCGTGCACGTATGCCTCCATGATCACGCTGTAGAGGGCCTGGTCGATCCGGCGCCGGCGTTCCAGCAGTGACGGGAAGAAGGATCCGGTGCGGACCTTGGGGATTGCCAGGTCCAGGTCCCCGGCCTGCGTGGTCAGCACCTTCTCGCGGTGCCCGTTGCGCATCGTCGTGCGGGTCTCGCTGTGCTCGCCCGGTGCGGCACCGATGTGGGCGGTGGCCTCGGCCTCAATGAGTTCCTGCAGGATCCGCTGGGCCAGGGAACGGACCAACTCGATTCCGTCCGCCGTACGCAGTGACTCCATCAGCCGGAGTAAGTCATGCTGGGACAAGGCCATCGCGTCACCTCTCGTTTCAACGAGCTTCGCTACTCGGAGAGTTGCGCGATGGCCGCCCCATGACCAGGGGCTATGCGTTGATCGCTGTTACACCACTCGGCGGGACACCATC
>NZ_JBSFXG010000094.1:0-1246 GCF_053595235.1 Streptomyces sp. NPDC002520
CCGAAGTAGTCGACGACGTCCTCGGGCCACTGGTTGGCCTCCGCCAGCAGCACGGTGTCGGGGTACTGGGCGTCGATCTCCTTGCGCACCCGCTTGAGGAAGGCGTGCGAGGCGGGCAGGTTCTCGCAGTTGGTGCCCTCTTCGGCGTACAGGTAGGGGACCGCGTCGAGCCGGTACCCGTCGATGCCGAGGTCGAGCCAGAACTTCAGGGCGGCCAGGATCTCCTCCTGCACGGCAGGGTTCTCGTAGTTGAGGTCCGGCTGGTGCGAGAAGAAGCGGTGGAAGAAGTACTGGCCGCGCACCGGGTCGAAGGTCCAGTTGGAGGCCTCGGTGTCGACGAAGATGATCCGCGCGTCCTCGTAACCCCTGTCGTCGTCGGCCCACATGTAATAGTCGCCGTAGGGGCCGTCGGGGTTCTTGCGGGACTCCTGGAACCACGGGTGCTGGTCGCTGGTGTGGTTCATGACGAAGTCGATGATGACGCGCATGCCGCGCTGGTGGGCGGCGTCGACGAACTCGACGAAGTCGGCGAGGTCGCCGAACTCGGGCAGGACGGCGGTGTAGTCGGAGACGTCGTAACCGCCGTCACGCAGTGGGGACTTGAAGAACGGCGGGAGCCAGAGGCAGTCCACGCCGAGCCACTGGAGATAGTCGAGTTTGGCGGTCAGGCCCTTGAGGTCGCCGACGCCGTCGCCGTTGCTGTCCTGGAAGGAGCGGACCAGGACCTCGTAGAAGACGGCACGTTTGAACCACTGCGGGTCCCGGTCCTTGGCGGGAGTGTCCTCGAACGTGTCCAGGACGGGTTCGTTGACGGTCATGACGCTGCGGGCCCTCCGTTTTGGGGCGTCGATCGCCCGACGTGGAGCACGTGCGCCGGCACCCGGCCGGGCGTGAGGCGCACGTAGTTGGTCCTGCCCCAGTGGTAGGTCTCCCCTGTCAGTTCGTCGTGCACGGACAGGGCAGCGTTCCAGTCCAGGCCGAGTTGCGGCATGTCCAACGAGACCGTGGCCTCCTGGGTGTGGTGGGGGTCGAGGTTGACGACCACGACGACCGTGTCCGTACCCGTGCTCTTGCTGTAGGCGAGCACGGCATCGTTGTCGGTCTCATGGAAGCGGAGATTCCGCAGGCGCTGTAGCGCGGGGTGCTCTCGCCGGATGGTGTTGAGGCGGGTGACGAGGGGGGCGATGGTGCGGCCCTCGCGGGCGGCCGCCTCCCAGTCGCGGGGTTTGAGCTGGTACTTCTCCGA
>NZ_JBSFXG010000095.1:0-1136 GCF_053595235.1 Streptomyces sp. NPDC002520
CAGGCCGCACGGCGGCATCACCGGCTCAGGCGGGTGTGGGCGGACAGCGGATACACCGGCATGCTGGTGGGCTGGTGCGCCACGGCCCTGAACCTTAATGCTGACCGTCATCCGCCGCAGCGACAGCCAGACAGGCTTCGTCGTGCTGCCCAAACGGTGGCTCGTCGAGCGGACGTTCGCCTGGCTCACCCGCTCCCGGCGCCTCGCCCGTGACTACGAGCGGCTGCCCGCGTCGTCGGAGGCGATGGTCCTGTGGTCGATGACCATGGTCATGACCCGCCGTCTCGGCCATTGCCGCAGGCGAACCGGCCCGGTGCCGACTCGTGCACCCATCCCCGCGCAACGAGCCGCTTGAGCTTGCACCGCACTCCCTCGACCTTCGCAGGAATCACCTCCAGCCCCAACAAGGCAGTGATCTCACGGCAGTTCAGTGGCTGACCGCCGGTGGCGCGGCGTTCGGCCAGCAGGCCCATGACCTGCTGATATTCCGGCGCCAGCACCTCGGCCGACAGCTCCTCCCGCCAGACCGGAACCAGTGATCCGGGCTTCACCGCCGACGGCTTCCCGGCCTTGTTCCCCTCCGTCGTCTTCCCCGCCACAGCCTCCTGGGCTGCGGTTTCACCCGCGTCCCACACCTCGCTGATCCGCCTGCGGGCGATCAGCCACTCGTCCCACTCTGACTGCGCCGCCTCCAGCTCGGCCTGCAACTCCTCCACCCGCTTCCGGGCCGCCCGCTCTCGCTCCTCCAGCCGCCCCAGCACCGACGCCATCACACACCTCCAGCACGCCACCTCCACGGACGCACCGGACCTACCTCACCCGCCCCGGCATCACGCCTGACCGGCACAAACCCAGCCGCCACACTCGGTTTCGAGAAGCCCTCTCAGGTGACGCCGTGGCTGGCTCAGGGCGCGAGCGTGCCTCAGCAGCAGGTGATCCGCGACTTCGCCAAGTCCCGTGCCAAAGCGTTGAAGGACATCAAGGACCGCCTTCCGGTGCACCGTCGGGCCGGGATGCCCAGGTGGAAGCGCAAGCGGGAGGCGCGGCCGAGCCTGAACTACACGAAGCGGGGTTTCCGCATCAAGGACGGTCGCCTGCACCTCGCGGGCCAGATCGTGGTGACGGTGGTGTGGTCG
>NZ_JBSFXG010000096.1:0-1084 GCF_053595235.1 Streptomyces sp. NPDC002520
CTTCTCACTCGATGTCACCACTTCTCCGTCCTGAACAGCAAAGATGCATGACACCCAGATGACAACTACCGGTGACACCGAAATGAGAAGTCGCACCCACGTACGCTGCGACTGGACCCACTTCCTCCAACTCGCCGAACACGCCCTGCCACAAGGCCCATCCGGCCTGACCGACCTGGAAAAAGCACTGACTCTAGTCCGGGGAAAGCCGTTTGGCGGCCGGCCCCTTCCCTGGGCCGAGCCCCACCAGCAGGAAATGACCACGCGGATCATCGACGTCGCCCACACCGTGGCCACCCACCGCATCCCCCCAGGCCCCCACCACGACCTCACCGCCGCACGCCAGGCCGTCGCCACCGGACTCGACGCCGACGACACGGCCGAGCTGCTGTACCGGGACTGGATGCGGATCGAGCACGCGGCCGGGAACCGGCAGGGCCTGCACACCGCCATCACCCGCGTCCAACAGATCAACCACACACTCGACTGCTCACCCGAAACCGAAACCACACAACTCATCAACGAACTCCTGGGCGGCCCGGGCAACGAAGTACACAAGGCCCAGTAGACGTCGGCACGCAAGGCCGCGCCATGCCCACTACGGGCTGGGGGTGACGTCCCAGGCCACATAGGCGAGCAGCTCGCTCAGAGCCGCCTCAATGGCGCGCGCCGCCGCCCGATGATGAGGTGGCACGGTGACCAACCACGATGAGACTGCGGCTGCCCCACCGTTGACACTGGCTTGGGTGAGCCGGCACCTGGAGGCCGGCGAACGGCCGTCACAGCCCTGACGCTGCACGGTGACATCACTGCCGAGACGCGGAGGCTGACCATCGGCTCTCCGGACGGAGGAACCCGAGACCCGGTGCTGCGGACCCTCGTCCGATGTGGAGCACGCCGACGACTTGCTGAACAGGGAGGCTGAACCGTTCCGGGTTCGGTAGAGATCTCAGATGTTGGTTGTGACCTGGGGTTTCGTGGTTGCGAGGTAGTGGTTGTTCTCGTATTCGACGGGCGGGAGGTGGCCTATCTCACCGTGGAGTCGTCGGTGGTTGTACCAGTCGACGTACTCGGCGGTGGCGAG
>NZ_JBSFXG010000097.1:0-1067 GCF_053595235.1 Streptomyces sp. NPDC002520
CTGAAAGCCGCCCCTCCCCTGCCTGAAGGGGGGCTGCGGGTCATCGCCCTGGGCGGCCTGGGTGAGATCGGCCGCAACATGACCGTCTTCGAGCACGCGGGCAAGCTGCTCATCGTCGACTGCGGCGTGCTGTTCCCCGAGGAGACCCAGCCCGGGGTGGACGTGATCCTGCCGGACTTCACCTCGATCCGGGACCGGCTGGACGACATCGTGGCCGTGGTCCTCACCCACGGCCACGAGGACCACATCGGCGGCGTGCCGTACCTGCTGCGCGAGCGGTCCGACATTCCCGTCGTCGGCTCCAAGCTGACGCTGGCGTTCCTGGAGGCAAAGCTCAAGGAACACGGCATCCGGCCGCGCACGGTGCGGGTGCGGGAGGGCGACCGGCGTGGTTTCGGGCCCTTCGACTGCGAGTTCGTGGCGGTCAACCACTCCATCCCCGACAGCCTCGCGGTCGCGATCCGCACCCGGGCCGGGATGGTGCTGCACACCGGCGACTTCAAGATGGACCAGTTCCCTCTCGACGACCGCATCACCGACCTGCGCGCCTTCGCCCGCCTCGGCGAGGAGGGCGTGGACCTGTTCCTCACCGACTCCACCAACGCCGAAGTACCCGGCTTCACCACCTCCGAGCGTGAGCTGAACCCGGCGATCGAGCAGGTGATGCGCACCGCGCCGCGCCGGGTCATCGTCTCCAGCTTCGCCAGCCACGTGCACCGCATCCAGCAGGTCCTGGACGCCGCCCACCAGCACGGCCGCAAGGTCGCCTTCGTCGGCCGGTCGATGGTCCGCAACATGGGCATCGCCCGTGACCTGGGCTATCTGAAGGTCCCCTCCGGTCTGGTCGTCAGCACGAAGGAGCTGGAGAAGCTTCCGGACCACAAGATCACTCTGGTGTGCACCGGCTCCCAGGGCGAACCGATGGCCGCGCTGTCACGGATGGCCGAGCGCGACCACGTGATCCGCATCGGCAAGGGCGACACCGTCCTGCTCGCCAGCTCCCTCATCCCCGGCAACGAGAACGCCATCTACCGGGTGATCAACGGACTCACCCGGTGGGGCGCCCA
>NZ_JBSFXG010000098.1:0-1052 GCF_053595235.1 Streptomyces sp. NPDC002520
GGGAGGAACACCCGGCAGACACCAAGGCCCGGCGCCATCGGGCAACCACGGGCCGGAACCAGTCACGCCTTGACACACTCGACCCTCATGGGTGCGGTTTTGCGGTGTTCGTCGTCTACTCGACCTGTTTCTACTCGTCCGACGGGTGAACGGTGGCGATCGTCTATAAAGGCCGCCTGACCTGCGGATTCAGGCGGGTGCAGCGACGGCGGTGCAAGCCGTTCCCGCGCGTTTTTCGGGCTGCTGACGCTCGCATGACCCTCGTTCTGAAGCCCCGTCACATCAGCAGGTCGCGTCCGACGCGGCTGTGCGGCTCTGCCAGCGCGGCCGTGTTGGACCTGACCGGTCCGCCAGCGCAGTCCAAGGATCTTCTCCTCTGGCGTGGGTGAGGGCAGCCGGGTCTTGCGGCGTCGGCGTAGGAGACGCCGCTCTCGATCGAGACGACCGCGAAGACCACGCTGAGCAAGGGCATGAGCGCAAAGGACGCGGTGACCGGAGTCGGGCGGCCAACAAGTTCGGTCTCGTGACCGGGCCACGCAAAGCCCCCGTACACACCCTGTCGTTCCTCCTGTGCGTCCGTCGAGAGTCAGTCGCCGTTCAGGCGTGCTCCTCCGCGGTGCCCGGGGTGGTCCGGGTGAAGCGGCACCGGTCGCAGACGCCGGTCAGTTCCACTGTGTGCTCGACCTCGTTGAAACCCATGACCTCGGCGACGTTCTCCGCCCAGCGTTCGACCAAGCCGGCCTCGACCTCCGTGCAGAGGCCGCAGTCGCGGCAGACGAGATAGTGGCGGTGCCCGTCGGCGGGGCGGGGCCGGTAGAGCCGTTCCCCGCTCTTCTCCCGTACGACGTCGAGCTGTCCGGAGCGGTCCAAGGCGTGGAGGGTCCGGTACACCGTGGTCAGACCGATGGTGATGCCGTCTGCTTCCAGTGCCTCGTGCAACTCCTGGGCGGAGGTGAAGCGGAACCTGTCAAAGCGATCAAGGCAGGTAGATCGTTCTAACGCTGTGCCGGGATCAGTGGGCCGTATGGTGCCGGCTTGTTGATCCAGGCCGC